>NZ_JBVJLO010000002.1:0-368771 GCF_055584685.1 Streptomyces sp. NPDC102258 | reverse complement strand
CCCGCCGTTGTTGTTGTTATTGTTGTTGTTCGCTCCGCCCTTGCCGCCGTTGTTGTTATTGTTGTTATTGTTGGCTCCGCCCTTGCCGCCATTGTTGTTGTTGTTATTGTTGTTCGCTCCGCCCCCGCCGTTGTTGTTGTTATTGTTGTTGTTCGCTCCGCCCTTGCCGCCGTTGTTGTTGTTGTTATTGTTGTTCGCTCCACCTCCGCCATTATTGTTGTTGTTATTGTTGTTGGCTCCCCCGCGCCCGTTGTTGTTATTATTGTTATTGTTGTTGCCTCCGCGCCCATTATTGTTGTTGTTATTGTTGTTGTTCCCGCCGCGACCGTTGTTGTTGTTATTGTTGTTGTTGTTCCCGCCGCGCCCGTTGTTGTTATTGTTATTGTTGTTGTTTCCTCCACCACCGTTGTTGTTATTGTTGTTGTTGTTGCCGTTGTCGTTCGGCACCACCGTGTGGGTCACCGCGGGCGCCGGAGAAGCGAACGCGACGGAGGGCAGCGCTGCGCCCCCCACGGCCAGAGCAGCCGATGCGGTCAGCATCGCCGCGCGCTTGGCGACTTTGTTGAGCATGATGATTCCCTTCGTCTGAATTCCGCTGATTCGCGACCCGGTCCAACCCCAAGCGGCTCGACGGCGATCCCTGTTTCGGGAGCGTGGAGCGCACGGCACGCTGCCCGTGAGGGACTGGCTGAGCCGCATGCCGGGAAGGCCCCGGGAGGGGACTCTGCCGCCAGCATGCGCCGTGGCAACAGGCGCCACATCGGGTGCGGACCCCAAGTTCCACGCCGGTCCGCCCCACGTTCCCCCTCCCGCCTCCCCACCTCACGCCCGGCATTTCCCCGCGTCCTCGCGGCCCCGGCCCGCGCTCGGCGCGCGCTGGATCTTTTGCATGGCCCCGGAGACGGGGAGAAAATGGCAGGTGATGGATCTGCTAGAGCGAGAGGTGGTACTCCAGGCCCTCGTCGGCCACCTCGAAGCGGCCGTGGGCGGCCGGGGACGTCTGGTCCTTTTGCGCGGAGAAGCCGGAATCGGCAGGACCGCCGTCGTCCGCCAGTTGGAACAGCGGTCCGGTCCGCACATCCGGGTTCTCGTGGGCGCCTGCGATCCACTGACCGCGCCCCGCCCCCTGGGCCCCCTGATGGACCTCGCCCCGTACCTCGGCCAGCCGGTCCGCACCGCCCTGACCGGAGTGCTGGAGGCGAATTGCCGCCCGGACGAGGTGTTCGATCACCTCCTCGCGGACCTCGGCACCTGCCCCAGCCTGCTGGTCGTCGAGGACGTCCACTGGGCCGACGAGGCCACCCTGGACCTGCTGCGGTACCTGGTCCGGCGGCTGCCGAAAGTGCCGGCCCTGCTGGTGGTCACCTACCGCGACGACGAACTCGGCCGTACCCACCATCTCAACGGCCTGCTCGGCACCCTCTCCGGTTACCCGTGGGTCCATCGCCAGGACCTGGCGCCGCTGAGCCGGCCGGCCGTGGCCCGGCTCGCCACCGGGCACGCCGTCGACGCCGAGCGGCTCCACCACCTCTCCGGTGGAAACCCGTTCCTCGTCACCGAGGCCCTGGCCGCACCCGGCGCGCCCATCCCGGCCACGGTGCGCGAGGCCGTCGCCGGCCGGCTGGCGGGACTGTCGGCCGCCGGGCGGAAGGTGGTCGACGTGCTCGCCGTCCTGGGGCGCCGGGTTCCGCTGCCGTTGCTGGCCGGCGTCATGCCGGAGCCGGAGGAGCCCCTCGACGAGGCCGTGGCCTGCGGGATCGTGCGCACGGACGGACGGGGCACCGAGTTCCGGCACGAACTGACCCGGCTCGCGGTGCTGGACGCGGTCCCCGCCGCCTTCCGGCTGCGGGTGCACCGCGAGGTGCTGGCGGTCATGGGGTCCGGTCCGGTCGAGGCGGAGGAACTGGCGCTGCTGGCCGATCACGCGGAGGGCGCCGGAGACCGGGATGCCGTGCTCGCGTACGCGCCCGCGGCGGCGGCCCACGCCGCCTCGTCGGGCGCGTACCGGGAGGCGGCCGCCCAGTACGCCCGGGCCCTGCGGTACGCCGACCGCCTGCCACCGGACCGGTTGGCCCCGCTGCTGGAGGGGCATTCCCGGGCCTGTCTCCTGTCCAGCCGGCTGGACGAGGGGATCGCGTCCCGTCGCTCCGCGGTACGGGTACGCCGTACGCTCGGCGACCCGCTGCGCGAGGCGGACGATCTGCGCTGGCTGTCGGACTGGCTCTGGCCGGCCGGGAGGGCCGCCGAGGCCAGGCGGACCGGTCTGGACGCCGTACGGGTGCTCGAAGGCCTGGGCCCGAGCCGGGAGTTGGCGCGCGCGTACCTGAACCTCTGCCGGCTGGCCTGCTACGCGCACGACGGGGTGGAGACGACCGCCGCGTACGCCGGGAAGGCGGCCGCCCTCGGCGAGCGCTTCGGCGATACGGGAGTACTCGTACAGGCGCGCTTCCACGCCGCGGCGGCGCGCGTGCTGGGCGGGGAGGGCGGCTGGGAGGGCTGCGAACAGGCGCTGTCGCGCGCGATGGCCGAGGATCTGCCGGTGGACTCGGGCCTGTTGGCGCTCATCACGTGCTGGGTCGCCGTGCTGCGGCGCGATGTCTCCCGGACCCGCGCGGCCGTGAGCCGGGCGGAGTCATACTGCCTCGACCGCGACCTGCAGTGCTACCTGCTGTGCGCACGGGCCTGGGGAAGCGCGGGGCTGCTGCACCGGGGCGCGTGGATCCCCGCCGCCGATGCCGCACAGGCCGTCCTGATCCACCCCAACGCCCCGCCGGTCGCCCGGTCCACGGCCCTGACCGTGCTGGGGCTGGTGCAGGCCCGGCAGGGCAAGGCCCGGGGCCGGACGCTGCTGGAGCAGGCGGCGAAGCTGGTCGACGCGGACTGTCTGCTGGACACGGCGCTGGGCCGCGAGGCCCAGGTGGAGGCGGCCTGGCTGGCCGGCGAGCCGGAACGGGCACGGGCGGAGGCCGTGAACGCGCTGGCCGAGTTGGCCGATCGCACCCATCCCTGGCTGTCCGGCCCCCTGGCCTGCTGGATCGGGCGCGCCGGGGGTACCCCGCCGCAGGTGCCGGCGGCCGGACCGTACGCGCTGGAGCTGGCCGGCGACTGGGCCGGCGCCGCGGCACGGTGGGACGGGCTCGGCTGCCCGTACGACGCCGCGGTGGCGCGCCTGGCCGGTGACGCTCCCGCGCTGCACCAGGCCCTGACCGCCTTCGAGGCGCTCGGAGCCCAGCCGGCGGCGGCGCACACCCGTGCCGTGATGCGGGACCGCGGGGTCCGCCCCGGCCGGCGTGGCCCGCGCTCGGCGACCCGGGCCAATCCGTACGGGCTGACCAACCGGGAGCTGGACGTGATGAAACTGCTGGACGAGGGCCTGACCGACGCCGAGATCGCCGCCCGCCTCTACATCACGCCCAAGACCGCCGGCCATCACGTGGGCGCCGTCCTGGGCAAACTCGGCGTCCACACCCGCCACGAAGCCGCACGCAAGCTTCACCCCCGCGCACCCTGACCCAGGTGATGATGAATATGAGCGAAAGAACGATTCGGCATACCGGCCTCGCGGCCGTGGCCTGCTGCTGCATGGCGTTCGGCTGCTGGGGCGCATCGGCGGGCGCGGCAGCCGCCCAGCCGCCCGACGCGCGGGCCGCGTCCACGGCATCGGCGGCCCGGTGCTATGCGGCGCGGGGCGACCCGGAGCGGGTCGTGTGTTACCGGACATCCTGGAAGGCGGAGTTCCGGAACGGCGACATCGTCTACATCCCCCGGCTCATCCAGGTACCGACACCGTCGCCCGCGCCGCCCGCCGTCATCGTGGACGACCTGAACGGCATCCGTCCCGACGGGGGACCGGCCGGCGGCTCCGGCCCGGACGCCACCCGGTGATCCGCCCGCGATCCCCTACGGATGACGGCCGGCCTGGCCCTGTCGCCGACGGGGCTCGGCGCCCGCGACCGCTTCGACGACAGGACCCGGGACCGGGCGGCCGGCTCGCGCGGAACGCTCAGGCGGGGTCGAAGCGGCCGCCCCGCGCGTCCAGCACGAACCTGCGCCACTCGTCCGGCGCGAAGATCAGCGAAGGGCCGTCGGGGCGTTCACCGTTGCGCATCGCGATGAACCCCTCCACGAAGGCGACCTGGACGTCGCCCACCCCCCGGCTGCCCGGCTGCCAGTCCGCCCCGCTGAGATCGAGCTCGGGCTTGCCCCACCGCGTCATGCTCTCGGCCACGTGCGTGCTCCTCCCGGTACGTCGTCCGTCCGGGGGCCAAGGGTAGCGATCACGGCCGGTGCCGCACAGGCCACCACAGACCGGCCCCGCTCCGACCGGCTTCAGCGGGCCGGGAGTTCGGCCCCGACCAGCCACATCGCGAAGAACTGCGCGCCGCCCCCGTACGCGTGCCCGAGGGCCCGCCGGGCTCCCGGGACCTGGTGCTCGTCGGCCAGCCCGCGCACCTGGAGGGCCGCCTCGGCGAAGCGGATCATGCCGGAGGCGCCGATCGGGTTGGTGGACAGCACTCCGCCGGAGGGGTTCACGGGGAGGTCGCCGTCGAGTTCGGTGACCCCGGCCTCGGTGAGCTTCCAGCCCTCGCCCTCTTCCGCGAAGCCCAGGTTCTCCAGCCACATGGGCTCGTACCAGGAGAACGGGACGTACATCTCGACGGCGTCGATCTCCCGGCGGGGGTCGGTGATCCCGGCCTGCCGGTAGACGTCGGCGGCGCAGTCCTTCCCGGCCTGCGGGGAGACGAAGTCCTTGCCCGCGAAGAGCGTCGGCTCGCTGCGCATCGCCCCGCCGTGCACCCAGGCGGGCGGCTTCGGCGCGCGGGCCGCGCCAGCCCGGTCGGTGAGGACCATCGCGCAGGCCCCGTCCGAGGAGGGGCAGGTCTCGGAGTAGCGGATCGGGTCCCACAGCATCGGGGAGGCCTGCACCTTCTCCAGGGTGATGTCGTGCTCGTGCAGGTGCGCGTACGGGTTCTTCAGCGCGTTGCGCCGGTCCTTGTACGCGACGAGCGAGCCCACCGTGTCGGGGGCGCCGGTGCGCCGCATGTACGCGCGCACGTGCGGGGCGAAGAAGCCGCCCGCGCCGGCCAGCAGCGGCTGCTGGAAGGGGACGGGCAGCGACAGCCCCCACATGGCGTTGGACTCGGACTGCTTCTCGAAGGCGAGGGTCAGTACGGTGCGGTGGACGCGGGCCGCGACCAGGTTGGCGGCGACCAGGGCCGTGGAACCGCCGACGGAGCCCGCCGTGTGGACGCGGAGCATCGGTTTGCCGACCGCGCCGAGGGCGTCCGCCAGGTACAGCTCGGGCATCATCACCCCCTCGAAGAAGTCGGGGGCCTTGCCGATGACGACGGCGTCGACGTCCGCCCAGGTCAGCTCGGCGTCGGCGAGCGCGCGGGCGGCGGCCTCGCGGACCAGCCCGGCGAGGGAGACGTCGTGGCGGGCGGCCACGTGCTTGGTCTGGCCGACGCCGACGACGGCGACCGGCTCCTTGCCCGAGCTGCTCATGCCCGTTCCCCTTCCAGGACGGCGACCAGGTTCTGCTGGAGGCAGGGGCCGGAGGTGGCGTGGGCGACGGCCCGGTCGGACGCGCCGCGGTGGATGCGGGCGGCGGCCTCGCCGATGCGGATCAGGCCCGCCGCCATGACGGGGTTGGCGGCGAGGGCACCGCCGGAGGGGTTGACGGCGACGTCCTCCCCGAGGCCGAGGGCCTTGCGCAGGACGACCTCCTGGGAGGAGAACGGCGCGTGCAGTTCCGCCGTGTCGACGGGGGCCTCGAAGAGTCCGGCCCGCTCGGCGGCGAGGCGGGTGGACGGGGAGTCGGTCAGGTCCCGCAGGCCGAGGGAGTGCGCCTCGATGCGGTGGTCGATGCCGGTGATCCAGGCGGGGCGGGCGCAGAGCCGCCGCGCGGTGTCCCCGGCGGCGAGGACCACGGCGGCGACGCCGTCGCCGATGGGCGGGCAGTCCCCGGTGCGCAGCGGCGCCACCTGGTAGTCGCCCTGCGGGACGGGGCCGCGGAGCTGGGCGTGCGGGTTGCTCTCGGCGGCGGTGCGGCTGCGGGCGCCGATGGCGGCGAGGGCGTCCTCGTCGGTCTCGCCGGCGTCGATGAGCGCCCGGGCCTGGAGGGCGGCGAGGGCCACCGCGTCGGGCCAGAGGGGGGCGAGGTAGTACGGGTCGAGCTGGCGGGTGAGGACGTCGCGTACGGAGCCCGGTGAGGACTTCCCGTACGAGTAGACCAGTGCGGTGTCGGCCTCGCCGGTCTGGATCTTGACCCAGGCCTCGTACAGCGCCCAGGCCCCGTCCATCTCGACGTGGGATTCGGAGATCGGGGGCCAGGCGCCGACTCCGTCGAGGGTCATGGTGAAGGAGAAGGCGCGGCCGGCGAGGTAGTCGCTGGAGCCGGAGCAGGTGAAGCCGATCTCGCCGGCCTTGAGTCCGGTGGCGGCCAGCACCCGGTGCAGGACCGGCATGACCATCTCGACTTCGCTGAGGTCGTCGGTGCGGCGCAGGTGGTCGCTCTGCGCGAAGGCGACGACGGCCACGTCACGGGCGTAGCGGCTCGTCCCGGGCATCAGATGAGCTCCTTGTACGCGTCGTAGTCCGCGTCCGGCTCGCCGGTGGGGCGGTAGTGGTCGGGGTAGCGGCCGCCGTCGGACCACACGGGCTCGACGCGCAGGCCCATGCGGACCTGGTCGTAGGGGATGCCGCCGATCCGGCCGTGGAGGGCGAGGTCGGCGCCGTCGAGGGCGATGTGGGCGTAGACGTAGGGGACTTCGATGTCGAGGCCGCGTGCCTTGATGTTGACGATGCAGTACGTGGTGACGGTGCCGGCGGGGCCGACCTCGACCCGGTCGGTGGTGGCGACCCCGCAGGTGGGGCACGCGCCGCGCGGGGGGACGTAGACCTTGTGGCAGGAGGGGCAGCGCTCGCCGACGGTGCGCCGCTCGGAGAGGGCGTTGATGTAGTCGGTCTGGGCACGGCCGGGGCTGTAGGTGTAGTCGAGGCGGGCCTCGGCGACGATGCCGGTGACGGGGTCGGCGAAGGTCCCGTCGTGCGGGGTGGCTCCGCCGGTTTCGGCCGCTTCTCCTTCGATGGGCTCGAAGCAGGCGATGTCGGGGATGGCCCCGGTGCGGTCGGCGGCCCAGCGGATCCGGACCCGCATGCCGGTGTGGACGGCGTCGGGGCCGGGGGCGTCGAGGGCGTGCAGGATCGCGGTGTCGGCGCCGTCGAGGCGGACGAGGACCCAGGCGAAGGGGGTGGCGAGGGGCTGCTGGGAGCGGGGTTCGCCGTTCCAGGCCCAGGTGGTGACGGTGCCGGTCGGGGCGACCTCCACGAGGTCGCGGATCTCCTCGGCGGTGACGGGGTCGTACTCGGCCGGGGGCACCATCACCTGCCCGGCGGTGGTCCGTACGCCGAGGACGACGCGCTCGCGCAGGCCGGTGAGGAAGGCGCTCTGCACGGGGCCGAGGGAGCGGGTGAAGGGGAACTCGACGACGAGCGGCGCGCGGAGCACCTGGGGTGGGGAGGCGGCTGTCATGGCTGGTCTCCGGTTCTCGGAAGGGGGCGGGGGCTGCTGCGCGGCGCGGGCTCAGGCCCGGCGGTACACCGGGGGGCGCTTCTCCGCGAAGGCCCGCGCCCCCTCCTTCGCGTCGGCGGTGTCGAAGACCGGCCAGCCCCGCACCAGTTCGGCGGCCAGCCCGTCCGTCTCCGTCAGTTCGGCGCTCTCGTAGACGGACGCCTTGACCGCCTCCACCGCCAGCGGCCCGCACGCGTTGATCCGTTCCGCGACCTCCAGGGCGGCCGCCAGCGCCGTCCCGTCGGGTACGACCCGTCCGATCAGCCCGATCCGCGCCGCCTCGGCGGCGGAGTACGGGCGTCCGGTCAGCAGCATCTCCAGCGCGTGCGTGCGCGGGATCTGCCGCGGCAGCCGCACCGTGGAGCCGCCGATGGGGAACAGCCCGCGCTTGACCTCGAACAGTCCGAAGGTGCCCCCCTCCCCCGCGACCCGGATGTCGGTGCCCTGGAGGATCTCGGTGCCGCCCGCGACGCAGTACCCCTCCACCGCGGCGATCACCGGCTTGCGCGGCCGGTGGTGGCGGAGCATCGCCTTCCAGTGCAGGTCGGGGTCGGCCTTCAGGCGGTCGCGGTACTGGTCGCCCGCCATGCCCCGGCCGGCCAGCGCCTTGAGGTCCATGCCGGCGCAGAAGTCCCCGCCCGCGCCGGTCAGCACGACCGAGCGGACGGTGTCGTCCGCGTCCGCCTCCAGCCAGCCGTCGTACAGCCCCACCAGCAGGGGAAGCGAGAGCGCGTTCTTCGCCTCCGGCCTGTTCATGGTGAGCACCAGCGTGGCGCCGTGACGCTCCACGGTCAGGTGTTCCGTCCCACCCATTGCCGTCCTCCCGTCTCAAGACCTAGAACAGGTTGCAGGAGGGGCGGGTGCAGTTCAATAGTTTTCTGACACCCAGTCAGTTTTCTTGGCGCGCGCCCTTCCCAGTTGCGCGGAGCGGGGCTCTAATGACCGCCGAGCAGCCCAGCCATGGGATTTTCCGGGTCAGGAGGAACGGTGGAGTACAACCTTGCCGACCTGTTCGAATCGGTCGTGGACGTGGTCCCGGACCGCGAGGCCCTGGTGTACGTGGACCACCCCGGAACCGGCGCCGAACGCCGCCTGACGTACGCGGAGCTGGACGCGGCCGCCAACCGCCTCGCCCACCACCTCCTCGACAGCGGCCTGCGCCCCGGCGAGCACCTGGGCCTGCACCTCTACAACGGCGTCGAGTACCTCCAGACCGTCCTGGCCTGCCTCAAGGCCCGCCTGGTGCCGGTGAACGTCAACTACCGGTACGTGGAGGAGGAGCTGGTCTACCTCTACAACGACGCCGACCTCGCGGCGCTCGTCTTCGAGGGCGAGTTCACGGGCCGGGTGGCGGCCGCGCTGCCGCAGACGCCGGGGCTCCGGCACCTGATCCGGGTGGGGCCGGTCCCCGAGGGCGCCCCGGAGCCCCCCGTCGCCCCGGTCGCGTACGAGGACGCGGAGGCGGCCGGCTCGCCCGGGCGCGGCTTCCCGCCCCGTAGCCCCGACGACCTGTTCATCATCTACACCGGCGGCACGACGGGCATGCCCAAGGGCGTCATGTGGCGGGCCGAGGACCTCTTCTTCGCGGGGCTCTTCGGCGGCGAACCGTCGGGCGAGCCGGTGAAGCGGCCCGAGGAACTGGCCGAACGGGTCGCGGCGCGCGGGGCGGGGCTCACCTTCTTCCCGGCTCCCCCGCTGATGCACGGCACCTCGACCCTGACCTCGTTCATCGCCTTCAACTACGGCCAGCGGGTGGTCATCCACCGCAAGTACGCGCCGGAGGAGGTGCTGCGCACCATCGAGAAGGAGAAGGTGTCGAGCGTGTCGCTGGTGGGCGACGCGATGCTGCGGCCGCTGATCGACGCACTGAACGGCCCGCTCGCGGGGACGGACCTGTCCTCCCTTTTCAGCGTCTCCTCGTCCGGGGCGATCATGTCGGAGACGGTGCGCGCGGAGTTCCAGCGGCTCGTGCCGAACGTGGTGCTCCTCAACAACTTCGGTTCCTCCGAGTCCGGTTCCAACGGCCGGGCGACGGAGGACTCCGGCCCGGAGAAGGGTTTCCGGCTCCAGGTCAACGACCGTACGCAGGTGGTGGACCCGGTGACGCACGAGCCGGTGGGGGTCGGCGTGCCGGGCCGGCTCGCGCAGCGCGGACACGTACCGCTCGGGTACTACAACGACCCGGCGAAGACCGCCGAGACCTTCTTCCGGAAGGGCGCGGAGCGGTGGGTGCTGCTCGGTGACATGGCGACCGTCGACGAGGACGGCATCGTCACGGTGCTGGGGCGCGGGTCGCAGTGCATCAACACGGGCGGGGAGAAGGTGTACCCGGAGGAGGTCGAGCAGGCGCTGAAATCACACCCCGACGTGTACGACGCCCTGGTTGCCGGGGTGGCGGACCCGACGTGGGGCAGCCATGTGGCGGCGGTGGTGCAGGTGCGCGCGGGCGCGGCCGAGCCGACGCTGGAGGAGATCCAGCGCCACTGCCGGACCCGGCTGGCGGGCTACAAGATCCCGCGCCAGCTGGTGGTCGCGGACGCCATCCAGCGCTCCCCGAGCGGCAAGGCGGACTACCGCTGGGCGAAGGCGGTGGCGACGGAGGCGGACACCGGGCGCTGAGGGGGTGCGGCTCGCCGCCCCGGGGTGGCGCCCCGCCCTCGACCGGCCCGGTCTCGGCGCGTCGCGGCGTCAGCGGGTGTACGTGCGGATGCGGTAGCGCAGGCCGGACGTGGAGGACCGCCAGCCCTGGTCCTCGGCGACCCGCCAGAGCGCGGGGTCCGGGTCGGGAGCGTACGTGTCGCCGTCCACGGTCGCCTCGACCTCGGTCACCGAGAGGGTCGTGGCGTACTCCAGGGCGGCGCGGTAGATCTCCCCGCCGCCGATCACCCAGGCCGTGACGGGCGCGTCCGCCGCCCGCGACCCGGCCGCGAGCTCCAGGGCCCCGGCAATGGATTCGGCGCGCTCCGCACCCTCGGCCGTCCAGTCCGGATCACGGGTGACGACGATGTTGCGCCGGCCGGACAGCGGCCGGAAGCGCGGGGGCAGCGAGTCCCAGGTCTTGCGGCCCATCACCACGGGGTGGCCGAGGGTGGTCGCCTTGAAGTGCGCCATGTCCTCGGGCAGCCGCCACGGGATCGTGTTGCCCGCGCCAATCACGCCGTCGGGGGTCTGCGCCCAGATCAGCCCGACGCCCACACCCGCGTGCGCAACGGCGTCCGTACCCGCACTCATACGGCGACCTGGGCCTTGATGGCCGGGTGGTGCTTGTAACCGGCCACTTCCACGTCCTCGAAGGCGTAGTCGAACAGGGAGTCGGCCTTGCGCAGGCGCAGCTCCGGGAAGTCGTACGGGGTGCGCGAGATCTGCTCGGTCACCTGCTCGACGTGGTTGTCGTAGATGTGGCAGTCGCCGCCGGTCCAGATGAAGTCGCCCGGTTCCAGTCCGGCCTGCTGCGCCACCATGTGCGTGAGCAGGGCGTAGCTGGCGATGTTGAACGGCACGCCGAGGAAGAGGTCCGCGCTGCGCTGGTAGAGCTGGCAGGAGAGCTTGCCGTCGGCCACGTAGAACTGGAAGAACGCGTGGCACGGCGCGAGGGCCATCTTGGGCAGCTCGGCGACGTTCCAGGCGGAGACGATCATCCGGCGGGAGTCGGGGTCGCGGCGCAGCGTGTCGAGGACCTCGGTGATCTGGTCGACGTGCGCGCCGTCGGGAGTGGGCCAGGAGCGCCACTGGGCGCCGTAGACCGGGCCGAGGTCGCCGTTCTCGTCGGCCCACTCGTCCCAGATGGTGACGCCGTGCTCACGCAGCCAGCCGACGTTCGAGTCGCCGCGCAGGAACCACAGCAGCTCGTACACGATCGACTTGAGGTGCACCTTCTTGGTGGTGACCAGCGGGAATCCCCGCGAGAGGTCGTAGCGCAGTTGGTGCCCGAAGACACTTCGGGTGCCGGTGCCCGTCCGGTCGGCCTTCGCCGTTCCGGATTCGAGCACCAGTCGCAACAGGTCTTCGTACTGGGTGTCCGCCACGGCCTCGATTCTACGTGCCCGGCTCGGGCGCCTTCGCCGCCAGGGGAGGTGCCTGGTGCTGGGCCCGCAGTTCCGCCGCGAGGCCGCGGGCCCAGCCGGCGAGTTCCGTGCGGCCGGCGCCACGGCCCAGGGAGTCGGCCTGGGCGTCGCTCAAGCGGTGCGGGCCCGCGTCCTCCAGCAGGTGGGCGGCTTCGGCCAGCAGCGCCGAGAGGCGTCGGGCGTCGGAGGCGCTGAGGCGTACCGAGACCGCCGGGTCGATGACGGGCATCGCCGCCGCCTCCCTTCCCGCCCGGGCCGCCCGGTCCGGGGGCCCTGTTTCGACCGTACGCCCGTGGCGGGGGCGTCGCCGGTCGGCCGACGGAAACAAGCGACCACTCGTTCGAGTCATTGCTTTACGCCACCGGGTCCGGCAGGCTACCGAATGAACGTTCGGTAGGCACTTGGTGAGGTGACGGCGATGACGGCGTACGCGGACATCCAGGACGAGGGCGAGCGGCTGAGCCCCGACGAACTGGCGACCCTCCAGCTGAAGCGGCTGCGGGAGACCCTGCACCGGGTGTACGAGCGCGTCCCCTTCCACCGGCAGGCCTTCGACAAGGCCGGCGTCCATCCCGACGACTGCCGCTCCCTGGCCGATCTCGCCCTCTTCCCCTTCACCACCAAGGCCGACCTGCGCGAGCAGTACCCGTTCGGGATGTTCGCCGTCCCCCGCGAGGAAGTGCGCCGACTGCACGCCTCCAGCGGCACCACCGGCCGCCCCACCGTGGTCGGCTACACGGAGGGGGACCTGTCCATCTGGGCCGATGTCGTCGCCAGGTCGCTGCGCGCGGCGGGCGCCAGACCCGGCCAGCTGGTGCACGTGGCGTACGGGTACGGGCTCTTCACCGGGGGCCTGGGCGCGCACTACGGCGCGGAGCGGCTGGGCTGTACGGTCGTCCCCGCCTCCGGGGGCATGACGGACCGCCAGGTCCGGCTGATCCAGGACTTCCGGCCGGAGGTGATCATGGTGACGCCGTCGTACATGCTCACGCTGCTGGACGAGATGGAGCGCCAGGGCGTGGACCCCCGCTCGACCTCGCTGCGGACCGGCGTGTTCGGCGCGGAGCCGTGGACCGAGGGGATGCGACGGGAGATCGAGGAACGGCTCGGCATGGACGCCGTGGACATCTACGGACTGTCCGAGGTGATGGGGCCGGGGGTGGCCCAGGAGTTCGCCTCCCACAAGGACGGCCTGCACATCTGGGAGGACCACTTCTACCCCGAGGTGGTCGATCCGCTGACCGGTGCGGTGCTGCCGGACGGGGAGCCCGGGGAGCTGGTGTTCACCTCCCTCACCAAGCAGGCCATGCCGGTCGTCCGCTACCGCACCCGGGATCTGACCCGGCTGCTGCCGGGGACGGCCCGCCCAGCCTTCCGCCGGATGGAGAAGGTGACGGGCCGCAGCGACGACATGCTCATCGTGCGCGGCGTGAACCTCTACCCGACCCAGATCGAGGAGATACTCCTGCGCACGCCCGGACTGGCCCCGCACTTCCAGCTGCGGCTGACCCGGGAGGGCCGGATGGACACCCTGACGGTACGGGTCGAAGCCCGCCGGGACACCGGCTCCGCCCGCCGCCGGGCCGCGGCGGCGGAGCTGGTCCGGGCCGTCAAGGAGTCCGCCGGGGTCTCGGTCCGCGTCGAGGTGGTGGATCCGGAGACCCTGGAACGCTCCCTCGGCAAGATCAAGCGCATCCGCGACCTCCGGAACACCGCCGGAGCCTGAGGCGAAACCACCCCTTCGGGCCCACTTCGGCCGGGCTTACGGGAATCGTCGGGGCCGCACGGGTAGGGGATGAGGCGTGACCTCGATCCTCCGGAAGCTCTACGACCGGCTCCAGGGCTCCCCCGCGGGGCTGGCCTGGAGCCGTGGCCGGGAGATCGAGCT
Organism: Streptomyces sp. NPDC102258; assembly: GCF_055584685.1. Lineage (NCBI taxonomy): Bacteria > Bacillati > Actinomycetota > Actinomycetes > Kitasatosporales > Streptomycetaceae > Streptomyces > Streptomyces sp. NPDC102258. Next base: position 355,246 of record NZ_JBVJLO010000002.1, on the reverse strand, counting down.
GATGCACCGGGCGATGGGCTTCGCCGCCCTCGGGTTCCTCACCCTGGTGCCGCTGCTGGTGGTGGTCGCGGCGGCCGCCCCGGGCAGCGGTTCGAACTTCGGCCGCTGGCTGGGCCAGGCCCTCGGGGTGACGGCGTCCTCCCGGGCCCGGGTCGAGATGCTGTTCGGCGCGGCCGACCTGGCCCTGGAGCGCACGACCGCCTTCGGGCTGGCCGCCCTCGCGGTGTTCGGCCTGACCTTCGGCTCCGCCGTACAGACCGGCTACGAGAAGGTGTGGGACCTGCCGACCGCCCGCTGGCACACCATGTGGCGGCACGTGGTGTGGCTCGCCCTGCTGGTCTGCTACCTCGCCCTGCTCGTCGGGATCCCGTCCCCGTCCGACGACGCGCTGGGCAGCGCCCTCGGCACCGTCAGCGACCTGGTCGGCACGGCCCTGTTCTTCTGGAGTTCCGGGCGGCTGCTGCTGGGCGGCCGGGTCCGCTGGCGGGCGCTGCTCCCGGGGGCGGTGGCGACCAGCATCGGCCTGCTCGGCCTGCGGGTGTTCTCGCAGCTGGTGTTCTCCCCGCTGATCGCGTCGAACGCGGTCACGTACGGCCCCTTCGGCACCCTGCTGGTCGTCCAGTCCTGGCTGGTCGGCGTCGGCTTCGTGGTCTACGGCGGCGCCCTGGTCGGCCGGCTCGTCCACGAACACCTCACCCTGCGCCGCCTGCACGCCAACGGCGTCATCGACTCCCCCGGACCCCCGCCCCCGGACCCCCGCTGAGCGCTCCGCGCCCGGGGCCGACACACCTACGGCCGCGCGAACCGGTCGCGCAGTTCGCGCTTGAGGATCTTGCCGCTGGCGTTGCGCGGCAGGGCGTCCACGAGCACCACCCGCTTCGGGGCCTTGAAGGCGGCGAGCCGTTCGCGGGCGTACGCCATCAGCTCCGCCTCCGTGACCTCCCCGCGCGGCACCACGACCGCCGTGACCGCCTCGATCCACCGCTCGTCGGGAAGCCCGATCACGGCGGCCTCGGCCACGCCGGGGTGGGTGTACAGGACGTCCTCGACCTGCCGGGAGGCGACGAGCACCCCGCCGGAGTTGATGACGTCCTTCACCCGGTCGACGACGGTGAAGTAACCCTCCTCGTCGCGCACCGCGAGGTCCCCGGAGCGGAACCAGCCGTCCCGGAAGGCCTTCTTCGTGGCCTCCGCGTCGTTCCAGTACCCCAGGCACAGCTGCGGCGAGCGGTACACCACCTCCCCGGCGGTGCCGTCCGGCACCGCCGCGCCGTCCTCGTCGACGACCTTCGCCTCCACGTGCCGTACCGGCCGCCCGCAGGAGTCCATCCGGCCGTCGTGCTCGGCCGGCCCCAGGACGGTGGCCAGCGGGCCGATCTCGCTCTGCCCGAAGCAGTTGTAGAACCCCAGCTCCGGCAGCCGCGCGCGCAGCCGCTCCAGCACCGGGACCGGCATGATCGAGGCCCCGTAGTACGCCTTGCGCAGCGGGCCCAGCTCCGCCGTCCCGAACCGGGGGTGCCCGGCGAGGCCGATCCACACCGTCGGCGGCGCGAACAGGCTGTCGGCCTCGCCCGCCTCCACCAGGTCGAACAGCGCGTCGGCGGCCGGCGCGTCGAGGATGGTGCCGCTCGCCCCCACCGCCAGGTACGGCAGCAGGAAGACGTGCGTCTGCGCCGAGTGGTAGAGCGGCAGGGCGTGGACGGGGCGGTCCCCCTCGGCCAGGTCCAGGGCGGCGATGGCGCTCTCGTACTCGTGCGCCAGCGCCCGGTGGGTCATCATCGCGCCCTTGGGCAGGGCCGTCGTCCCCGAGGTGTACAGCAGCTGGACGAGGGCCCGCGGGTCGGCGGACGGCTCGAACGGCAGCGGCTCCTCCAGCTCCGCCAGGAAGGAGCCGGTCCCGTCGCGCAGCGCGCGCACCGCGTACCCGGCGGGCACCCGCTCCACGAGGTCCGGATCCGCCAGGACCAGCGCGCTCCCGCAGTCGCCGAGGACGTGCGCGAGGTCCTCGCCGGTGAGGTTCTGGTTGACCGGGACGTGGACGAGGCCGGCCCGCGCGCAGGCGAGGAAGGCGAGGAGATAGGCGTCGCTGTTGTGGGCGAAGGTGGCGACCCGGTCCCCCGGCGCCAGCCCGTGGCGCCCGCGCAGCACGGCCGCGCCGGTGGAGACGGCCGCGTCCAGTGCGCCGTAGGTCCAGCTCCGGTCGCGGTAGCGGAGGGCCACCCGCCCGGGCACCCGCCGCGCGCTGTCCCGTACGAGCCCGTCGACCGTGTTGTCCCGCACTGCCGTCATGGCGCGATCCTCACCCTCCCCCGCGTCCAAGGTCAATATCGGCGCGCCAACCCGCCTGCGGGGCGGCGAGGTTGACAGGGTGACGCGGCACGGACCCCGCCACCCGAGCCGCGGTCAGGGGCTGACGGCGAGGAACAGGTAGGCCGCCAGCAGGACGATGTGCACGCCGCCCTGGAGCAGGGTGGCGCGGCCGGGCACGATCGTCAGCGCGCTGACCACGACGGTCAGGGCGAGCAGCACCATGTGGATCGCCCCGAGGCCGAGCAGCAGCGGGCCGCTCAGCCAGATCGAGGCGAGGGCGATGGAGGGGATGGTCAGGCCGATGCTGGCGATGGCCGAGCCGTACGCCAGGTTGAGGCTGGTCTGCACCCGGTCGCGGCGGGCGGCGCGGACGGCGGCGAGGGTCTCGGGGGCGAGCACCAGCAGGGCGATGATCACACCGACGACGGCGTTGGGCAGTCCGGCGTCGGCGACGCCCTTCTCGATGGTCGGGGAGACGGCCTTGGCATTGCCGACGACCGCGACGAGCGCGACGAGGAGCAGGCCGAGGCTGGTCAGGGCGGCGCGGGCGGTGGGCGGTTCGGCGTGCTCGCCGTCCGCGTCGCCCTCACCGGCCGCGCGGGCGGCGGCCTCGGCGGTCCGCCGCTCGGTGTCCACCGGCAGGAAGTAGTCCCGGTGGCGGACGGTCTGGACGGCGATGAACAGTCCGTAGAGGCAGAGCGAGGCGACGGCGGCGAAGGTCAGCTGGGCGCTGGAGAACTCGGGCCCGGGCTTGCTGGTGGTGAAGGTCGGCAGGACGAGGCTCAGTACGGCGAGGGTCGCGACGGTGGCGAGGGCCGCGCCGGAGCCTTCCGCGTTGAAGACGGCGACCCGGTTGCGCAGGGCCCCGACGAGCAGGGACAGCCCGACGATGCCGTTGCAGGTGATCATGACGGCCGCGAAGACGGTGTCCCGGGCGAGGGAGGCCGTCTTGTCGCCGCCGTCGGCCATCAGGGTGACGATGAGCGCCACTTCGATGACGGTGACGGCGACGGCGAGGACGAGCGAGCCGAAGGGTTCGCCGACCCGGTGGGCGACGACCTCGGCGTGGTGGACCGCCGCCAGGACCGCCCCCGCGAGGCACAGGGCGACGAGCACCACCGCGACCGAGGGGAGATCGCGTCCCCAGCTGAAGACGAGCGCCACGAGCGCCACCACGGGGACCAGCACGGTCCAGTCGGTCAGGGGTGATCTGTGCGTTGCCGTACTCATATCGGCCAACTTGCCAGAAGTGTCCCCCCGGTGCGGCGGATGCGCCGCACCGGGGGTCCTGACGTGGCACTTCTCACGCCGTCCCGGGCGTGGCGGGCCCGCTCGCAGCGTGAAAGGGACCGTCCCGCTCACACGGCGCGTTCGCGGCCCTCCCAGTAGGGGTCGCGCAGCCGTCGCTTGTAGAGCTTGCCGTTCGGGTCGCGCGGCATCGTCTCGATGAAGTCGACGGACTTGGGGCGCTTGTAGCCGGCCAGCCGCCGTTCGCAGTGGTGCAGGATCTCGGCGGCCAGCGCGTCCCCGGCCTCGAAGCCCTCGGCGGGCTCGACGACGGCCTTGACCTCCTCGCCCCAGGACTCGTGCGGGATGCCGAAGGCCGCCGCGTCCGCGACCGCCGGATGGGTGAGCAGGGCGGACTCGATCTCGGCCGGGTAGATGTTCACCCCACCGGAGATGATCATGTCGATCTTGCGGTCGCGGAGGAAGAGGTAGCCCTCCTCGTCGAGCAGGCCGAGGTCGCCGACGGTGAAGAAGTCGCCGATCCGGTTCTTGCGCGTCTTGCCCTCGTCCTTGTGGTAGCTGAAGCCGCCGGTGTTCATCTTGATGTAGACGGTGCCCAGTTCGCCCGGGGGCAGCCGGTTGCCGTCGTCGTCGAAGACGGCGAGTTCGCTGATCGGCCAGGCCCGGCCGACCGTTCCCGGCTTCTTCAGCCAGTCCGCGGCGGTGGCGAAGGCGCCGCCGCCCTCGCTGGCCGCGTAGTACTCCTCCACGCAGTGGCCCCACCAGTCGATCATCGCCCGTTTGACGTGGTCGGGACAGGGGGCGGCGCCGTGGATGGCGTGCCGCATGGAGGAGACGTCGTACGCGTCCTTCGTCTCCTGCGGGAGGGCGAGCAGGCGGTGGAACTGGGTGGGGACCATGTGGGTGTGGGTGCAGGCGTACCGGTCGATCAGGCGCAGCATCTCCTCGGGGCCCCACTTGTCCATCAGTACCAGCGGGTGCCCGATGTGCAGGGAGGCGCCCGCGAACTGGAGCACGGCGGTGTGGTAGAGGGGCGAGCAGACGAGGTGGACGTTGCCGTCGAAGGGGCGGATGCCGAAGATGCCGAGGAAGCCGCCGAGGTAGGTCTCCTCGGGCGGTTTGCCGGGCAGCGGACGGCGGATGCCGCGCGGGCGGCCGGTGGTCCCGGAGGTGTAGTTCATGACCCACCCGAGAGTCCGGCCGTCGGGCGGCGTCGCGGGCTGCCCGGCCAGGAGGTCGGCGTACGGGCGGAAGCCGGGGACGGCTCCGACGGCGTAGCGGCGCTCCGCGGGGAGGGCGGCCTCGTCGGCGGCGGCGGTGGCGGCTTCGGCGAAGCGCTCGTGCGCGAGGAGGACCTTGGCGCCGGAGTCGGAGACGATCCAGGCGATCTCGGGGCCGACGAGGTGGTGGTTGACCGGGACGAGGTAGAAGCCCGCCTGGGAGGCGGCGAGGTAGGCGGTGAGGAACTCGACGCCATTGGGCAGGACGACGGCGAAGGCGTCGCCCCGTTCCAGTCCGGCGGCGCGCAGGCCGTGGACGAGGCGGTTGACGTCGGCGTGCAGCCGTCCGGCGGACCAGTCCTCGCCCTCGGGGGTGACGAGTACGGTCCGGTCCGGGTCGGCGGCCGCCTGGGCCCAGAAGCCATTGGGGGGCTGGTCACTCATGCTGGTCACACCTCTCAGACGCGGCCGGCGATGCGGTTGACGCGGTCGATGGCACGCTCGAAGCCGCTGGTGAGCTCGTCGAAGACGGCCTGGACGCCGCGTTCGGTGTTCATCCGGCCGACGATCTGGCCGACGGGGGTGCCGAGCAGCGGCTGGACCTCGTACTTCTGGATCCGGGAGACGGCCTCGGCGACGAGGAGGCCCTGGAGCGGCATGGGCAGGGCGCCGGGTCCCTGCGGATCGTCCCAGGCGTCGGTCCACTCGGTGCGCAGCTGGCGCGCGGGCTTGCCGGTGAGGGCGCGGGAGCGGACGGTGTCACCGGATCCGGCGGCCAGCAGCTTGTCGGTCAGGGCGCGGGAGTGCAGCTCGGCCTCGGTGGTGGTGAGCCACAGGGAGCCGAGCCAGGCACCCTGGGCGCCGAGAGCGAGGCCCGCGGCGATCTGTTCGCCGCTGCCGATGCCGCCGGCGGCGAGGACCGGGAGCGGGGCGACGGCCTCGACGATCTCCGGGACCAGGACCATCGTGGCGATGTCCCCGGTGTGGCCGCCCGCCTCGTAGCCCTGGGCCACGACGACGTCGATGCCCGCCTCGGCGTGACGGCGGGCGTGTTTGGCGCTGCCGGCGAGGGCGGCGACGAGGACGCCGTGGTCGTGGGCGCGCGCGATGACGTCGGCGGGCGGGGAACCGAGGGCGTTCGCCAGGAGTTTGACGGGATAGTCGAAGGCGACGTCGAGCTGGCCGCGCGCGACCTGTTCCATCCAGCCGGTGATGCGCCAGCCGGAGGCCTCGCCCTCGGCGAGTTCGGGTACGTGGTGCCGGGCGAGGGTGTCCCGGACGAAGGCGCGGTGGCCTTCCGGGATCATCGCCTCGATCTCGGCCTCGCCGATGCCGTCGACGGCCTTCTTGGCGGGCATGACCACGTCGAGCCCGTAGGGCTTGCCGTCGGTGTGCCGCTGCATCCAGTCGAGATCGCGTTTGAGGTCGTCGGGAGCGGTGTAGCGGACGGCGCCGAGGACGCCGAAGCCGCCCGCGCGGGTGATGGCCGCGGCGACCGCCGGGAAGGGCGTGAAGCCGAAGATGGCGTGCTCGACTCCCAGTTTCTTGCTCAGCTCCGTCTCCATGGCGGTGAGGATGCCGCAGGGCGGCGGCCGAGGGAAGAGATTTTCTGATGCTGTGTCAGATTCTTTGACGGCCGGTCGGGCGGAGGGTACGCGGCGGGCGGGCAGATACCCAGTAGCGTGCGCGGGCAGGAACAGGAGGGCCGGACATGGGCGGTTCGGGTACGGGGGCAGGTGCGGGTACGTGGCCGGGCGCGGAACCGGGTACGGGTCCGGGATCAGGTGCGGTGCCCCGCACGGAACCGGGATCAGGTGCGGGACCGGGTACGGGGGCGGGACCAGGGCCGGGACCGGGTAGGGCATCGGCCGCGGGGCAGGACCCGGCCACAGGACCGGGCACGGGCACCGGACCAGGACCGGATGGGGCATCGGGCGTGGGGCAGGATCCGGGTACGGGCCCGGGTAGAGGCGCGGGTACAGACACGGGACCGGCCCCGGGTACGGGAACCGGCCCCGGACCGGGTGCGGCAGCGGGTACGAGTGCGGGAACCGGCCCCGGACCGGGTGCGGGTGCCGGACCGGGTACGAGTGCGGGAACCGGCCCCGGACCGGGTGCGGCAGCTGCAACGTGTGCCGGGCAAGGCGCCCCCGGTGGTGCTCGCGGGCTCAGTCGCAGGCGGCTCGGGGCGCGGCTCCTCGCGTTGGGCGGGGTGCTCGTCCTGCACGCCGCGCTCCCCGGACAGGGCGCGGGGGCGGCGGGCGGCGGCGCGGCCGAGCGGCGGGCCCTGGAGGGCCTGCGGCTGCGCTACGGCTCCGCCCGCCAGGCGGGTCTGCTGGAGCGCCACCTGGAGGGCGTCGCGGAGGAGGCCCGGCGCTACCTCGGCCCCTCCCCCGAACACCCCTACTACGCCGGAGCCGTGGTCCTCGCGGGGCGCGGCCGGACCATCGCGCTGCACCGGGCGATGGGCGACGCGGTCCGCTACGCCGACTACGACGGCCGCACCGACCGGCCGCGCGAGTTCCCCGCCGCCGAGCGGATCGCCATGACCGAGGACACCGTCTTCGACCTGGCCTCCCTCAGCAAGCTGTTCACCTCCCTGCTGGCCGTGCAGCAGATGGAGCGGGGCCGCCTGGAGCTGGAGGCCCCCGTCGCGCGCTACCTCCCGGAGTTCACGGGCGGCGGCAAGGAGGCCGTCACCGTCCGCCAGCTGCTCACCCACACCTCGGGGCTGCGCTCGTGGGCGCCGTTCTACCAGGAGCCCACCCGCGAGGGGCGGCTGCGGCTGCTGTGGTCGGTGCGCCCGCAGGACACCCCGGGGACGGTGTACCGCTACTCCGACCTCAACCTGATCACGCTCCAGCTCCTCCTGGAGCGGATCACCGGCCGCACCCTGGACGTCCTGCTCCGCGAGGAGATCACCGGCCCGCTGGGCCTGCGCCGCACCCGCTACAACCCGCCGCCCTCCTGGCGCCGGGTCACGGCCGCGACCGAGGTGCAGCGGCCGCCCTGGTCGGGGCTGGACCGGGGCCTGGTGTGGGGCGAGGTGCACGACGAGAACGCGTACGCGCTCGGCGGGGTCGCGGGCCACGCGGGGGTCTTCGGCACCGCCTGGGACCTGGCGGTCCTCGCCCGCACCCTGCTCGACGGCGGGGCGTACGCGGGCAGGCGCATCCTGCGCCCCGCCTCCGTCGAGCTGCTCTTCACCGACTTCAACACCGCCTTCCCCGGCGACGACCACGGCCTCGGCTTCGAGCTGTACCAGCCCTGGTACATGGGGGCCATGGCCACCCCGCACTCGGCCGGGCACACCGGCTTCACCGGCACCTCGCTGGTCCTCGACCCCTCCACCGACTCCTTCCTGATCCTGCTCGGCAACTCCGTGCACCCGGTACGGACCTGGCGGGCCGGCAGCGCGCCCAGGGTGGCCACCGGCAACCGCTTCGCCCGCGCGGTGCCCGTCCGCACCCGGCACGGCGGCCCGGCCTGGTACTCGGGGATGGAGCCCGGGGGCTCGGGCACCCTCACCCTGCCGCCCCTCACCCCGGGCACGGGCGGGGCCAGGCTGCGCTGCGCCGTGTGGTGGGACACCGTGCCCGGGGCGGGCGCCTTCCACGTGGAGGCCTCCGCCGACGGGCTGGCCTGGGAGCCGCTCCCCTTCACCACCGTCCGCAGCACCGGCGGCGCCCCGGAGTGCTGGCCGGACGGCAGCGCGGGCGGCTGGTCGGGCCGCGTATGGCACCGGCTGGAGGCCCCGCTGCCCGGCTGGGCCGGCCGGGAGGTGCGGCTGCGCTTCCGCCATGCCGCGAGCGGCCGTTACGTGGGCCGGGGCGTGTACGTGGACCTCGTACGGGTCTCCGAGCCGGTCCGCCTGCTGTTCAGCGAGGACCGTCCGGCGGACGCGGCCGGTCTGACGGCCGCCGGCTGGACCCGCTCGGCGGACTGACGGCGGCGGCCCCGCCGCCCCTCAGCCCTGGACCAGGCAGAACGGGTGGCCCGCCGGATCGGCGAAGACCCGGAAGTCGCGGTCGGCCGGGCCCTGTTCCAGCAGGACCGCGCCGCGCGCGAGGACCTGCTCCTGGCCGCGGTCGAGGTCCGGGACGGCGAGGTCCAGGTGGAACTGCTGGGGCCGCTCGGGATCGGGCCAGGCGGGCGGCCGGTGGCCGGTGGCCCGCTGGAAGCACAGCACCTGCCCGTTCGGAGTGTGCAGCGTGGCCCACTCCTCGTCCACCGACCAGCGCCGGTCCGGCCGGTTGACCTCCCCGCCCACCAGGTCCGCGTAGAACTCGGCGAGCCGCAGCGGCTCCGGGCAGTCCAGCACCACGCACTGCAGTTCAGCGATCATGCGGCGAGCCTAGCGGCGCGGCCAGTGCGGCATCGATCATCCGGCGGGCCGCGGCGGCCAGTTCGGCGGGGTCCGGCGCGGGCCGGGAGCGGGCCAGGGCGCCGGCCAGCCGGTCGTAGAGCAGCCCGTCCGTCCAGGCGGCCAGGAGTTCGGCGGACGCCTCGGGGCGCGGGGCGCCGAGCGCCGCGAGCAGGGCGGCGGCCCGGGCCCGGACGCCGAGACCGGCCTGGAGCAGTCCGGGATCCGGGTCCGGGCGGCGGGCGGCCTCCAGGCTCAGCTCGAAGCGGGCCAGCTGGCGCTCCCGCCCGGCGGTCAGCCACCGGTGCAGGAGCGCGCCGAGCACCCGCGCGGCCGTGTCCCGGTCCCAAGGGCCGGCCGGGCGGGCGTCCGCCTCGAAGTCGGCGAGGTCCAGCTCGGCGAGCCGCCCGTAGCAGGCGTCCACCAGGGCGGCCCGGGTACGGAAGTAGTACGAGGTGCTTCCCGCGGGCAGTCCCGCCGCCGTGTCCACGGCCCGGTGGGTCAGGCCCCGCAGTCCGCCGGCGGCGACCAGGCCGATCGCGGTGTCGGAGATCAGGGCGCGGCGGTCGGTGGCGGGCGGGGGCGGCGGGCCGGCCGGACCGGCTGTGGAAGAGGGAGACACCGCATCACTCTACAGCTGTAGAGTGACGACATGACCTTCCTCTACGGATGTAGAGGTAGCGAGAGCCGCCAAGGGGGCCGCACCATGCCGAACCGTCCGCGTCACGCCGTCATAGCCGGAGCCGGGATCGGCGGGCTCACCGCCGCCCTGGCCCTGCACCGCCGGGGCTGGCGGATCACCGTCTGCGAGCGGGCCGCCGGGCCGGCCGCCGCCGGCGCGGGCATCGTGCTCGCCCCGAACGCCCTGCGGGCCCTGGAATCCCTCGGGTTCGACGCCGGCCCGGCGGCGGGCCGCGGCGTCCCGGCCGCCCTCGGCGTGCGCCGCCCGGACGGGTCCTGGCTGCGCCGCGCCGACGCCGCCGCGCTCGCCGCCCGCTACGGCCGGCCCCCGCTCGCCGTGCACCGCGCGGCCCTCACCGGGGCCCTCGCGGACGCCCTGCCCGGCGGGGCCCTGCGGTACGGAACGGCCGTCACCGGCGTGGACGAGGCCGGAAGCCGCTCGGTGGTCCGTACCGACGCCGGGGACCTCACCGCCGATCTCGTGGTCGCCGCCGACGGGATCAACAGCGCGCTGCGCCGCCGGTACTTCCCGGACCACCCCGGCCTGCGCCACAGCGGCGAGACGGCCTGGCGCACCGTCCTGCCCGGCGACGGGCTCGCCCCGCCCGCCGCGGCCGAGACCTGGGGGCGCGGCCGGCGCTTCGGGGTGGTTCCGCTGGCCGACGGCCGGATCTACGCGTACGCCACCGCCCTCGTCCCCGAGGGCCACCGGCCGGCCGACGTACGCGGTGAACTCCTGCGCCGCTTCGGGGACTGGCACGACCCGGTCCCGACCCTGCTGGAGCGCCTCGACCCGGCGGCCGTCCTCCAGCACGACCTGTACGACCTGGCGGTCGCGCTCCCCCGGCTCCACCACGGCCGGACGGCCTGGACCGGCGACGCCGCACACGCGATGACCCCCGACCTGGGGCAGGGCGGCTGCCAGGCGATCGAGGACGCCGTCGTCCTCGCCCGGCTGGCGGACGGCGCCGACGCGGTGCCCGCCGCGCTCGCCGCCTACACCCGGGCCCGCCTCGCCCGCACCGACGACCTGCGGATCCGCTCCCGCCGCGCCGGCCGGGTCGCGGCCCTCACCCGGCCCTGGGCCGTGGCCGCCCGCGACCTCGCCGTCCGCGCCCTGCCGGAGCGTGCCGCGCGGCGCGCCCTGGACGACCTGTTCAACGGGTTTACTCTCCCTGAACAGCCGGAATGAAGGCCCTTCCCGAGGGCGTTGACGCTCGTTGTCGAGGCTGTTGACCGTGTGACACGAACGCAGGGAGAGACCATGACCGACATCGACTGGGACCACCCCAAGGACCCCAAGCCCGGTACCTGGCAGCTGGACCACGTCAAGCAGTACGTGAGCACCGACGGCGCCGAGGGCCACCACTGGAACGACACCCAGACCCTCCTGCTGACCACCGTCGGCCGGGTCTCCGGGCAGGCGGTGCGCACCCCGCTCATCTACGGTGAGGACGACGGCCGTTACCTCGTCGTCGCCTCCAAGGGCGGGGCCGACGAGCCGCCCCTGTGGTACCGGAACCTGTCGGCCGACCCCCGGGTCCGCGTCCAGGTCGGCCCGAAGGTCGTCCAGGGCACGGCCCGCACCGCCACCCCCGAGGAGCGGGCCGCCTACTGGCCGGTGATGGTCGGGCACTGGCCCGCGTACGACGAGTACCAGGCCAAGACCGACCGCGAGATCCCGATCGTGGTCATCGAACCGGCCTGACGGACGTACGAGCCGTCAGCGTCCCAGGACCGCCATCGCCGCGTTGTGCCCGGGGATGCCGCTGACACCGCCGCCGCGCACCGCCCCCGCACCGCACAGCAGGACGGTGCGGTGGGCGGTCTCCACCCCCCAGCGCCCCGCGACGGCGTCGCCCTCCGGGGGCCGGTGGGGCCAGGACAGGTCCCGGTGGAAGATGTGGCCGCCGGGCAGGCGCAGTTCGTGTTCCAGGTCCAGCGGGGTCTTCGCCTCGATGCACGGGCGGCCGTCGGCGTCGAAGGCCAGGCAGTCGGTGAGCGGTTCGGCCAGGTGCGCGTCGAGCTGGGCCAGGGTGGCGGTCAGCAGCACTTCGCGGGCCTGGCGGTTGTCCTTCTCGAAGAGCCGGGCCGGGGTGTGCAGGCCGAAGAGGGTGAGCGTCTGGCAGCCCCGCTCCGCGAGCTCCGGCCCGAGGATCGAGGGGTCCGTCAGCGAATGGCAGTAGATCTCCGAGGGCGGTACGGACGGCAGTTCCCCGGCGGCGGCCTCCGCGTGGGCGCGGCGCAGCTGTTCGTACCCCTCGGCGATGTGGAAGGTCCCGCCGAAGGCCTCGCGGGGGTTCACCGAGGCGTCCCGGAGCCGGGGCAGCCGGCTCAGCAGCATGTTCACCTTGAACTGGGCGCCCTCCGGGGCCGGGAGCGCCGGATCCGCCTCCTCGGCGAGGAGTTCGGACAGCGCCCGCGGGGAGGCGTTGACCAGGACGTGCCGGCCGACGACGGTGCCCTCGCCCGTCGCCGTACGGAAGGTGACCTCGGCCGGTGCGGCGCCGTCGGTGTGGATCCGCAGCGCCTCGTGCCCGGTGGCGATCTCCGCGCCGGCGGCCCGGGCGGTCTCGGCGAGGGCGTCGGTGAGCTCGCCCATGCCGCCGACGGGGACGTCCCAGTCGCCGGTGCCGCCGCCGATGACGTGGTAGAGGAAGCAGCGGTTCTGGACCAGCGAGGGGTCGTGGGCGTCGGTGAAGGTGCCGATCAGGGCGTCGGTGAGGGCGACCCCGCGGACCAGGTCGTCGTCGAAGCGGGCCTCCAGGGCCTGGCCGAGGGGCTCTTCGAACAGGGTCCGCCAGGCGGTCTCGTCGTCGACGCGGGCGCGCAGGGCCTCGCGGGTGGGCAGCGGTTCGGTCAGCGTGGGGAAGATCCGCCCGGCGGCCCGGCCGGTCATCGCGTAGAACGCGCGCCAGCTTTCGTAGGCCCGGTCTGAGCCGGTGAGCCGGGCGAAGGACTCCCGGGTGCGGTCCTCGCCGCCGCCGACGAGGAGCCCGCCGGGGGCGCCGCCGCGGGTGTGGGGCGTGTACGAGGACACCGTGCGACGGCGGACCCGGAACCGCAGCCCCAGGTCCCGGACGATCTTCGCGGGAAGCAGGGAGACGAGGTAGGAGTAGCGCGAGAGGCGGGCGTCGACGCCGGTGAAGGGGCGGGTGGAGACGGCGGCGCCGCCGGTGTGCCCGAGCCGCTCCAGGACCAGCACCGAGCGGCCCGCCCGGGCCAGGTAGGCGGCGGCGACCAGGCCGTTGTGGCCGCCTCCCACGATCACCGCGTCGTACACCTCGTGCGCGAATCCCCGGGTAACCCTGGTGGCTGTCATGGCTCTTGGTAACACACCTGGCCGAGCCGCTCCAGACAGTGCGCCTCGTCGGCGTGGGCCAGGACGGTGTCGGGGTGCTCGTCGCCCAGGGAGCGTTCGCGGATGCCGGAGAGGTCCCGGTAGAGGGGCAGCGCCTCGTCCCAGCGGCCCAGCCGGCCGAGGCCGACGGCGAGTTCGCGCCGGCTGACCAGGGTGTCCGGGTGCTCGGCGCCGAGGGTCCTGGCGCGGGCGGCGCCGACCTCGCGGGCCTCGGCGACGGCCTCCTCCCAGCGGTCCAGCCGGCCCAGGTTGACACCGAGGACGTGCCGGGCGCGCAGGGTCTCCGGGTCGGCGGCGCCGTAGGCCCGGGTGCGGTCGCGGACCAGGGCCCGGAACAGGTCGAGGGCCTCGGCGGCGCGGCCGGTGCGGCCGAGCGCGATGCCGGTCTCGTAGCGGGCGGCGAGGGCGTCGGGGTGGTCCCGCCCGAGCACGCGTTCCCGTACGGCGGCGACGTGCCGGAACCCGGTCAGCGCCTCGTCCCAGCGGCCGAGCCGGCCGAGGGCGTAGGCGGCCTCGTACCGGGTCAGGAGCGTGTCGGGGTGCTCGGCGCCGAGTACGGAGGCCCGCTCGGCGGCGACTTCGGCGGCGGCGGCGTGCGCTTCGGCGTGCCGGCCGAGGGCGCTGAGCGCGCAGGCCAGGTTGTGGCGGCAGCGCAGGGTGTCGGGGTGGCGCGGGCCCATGGTCCGGATCCGGGCGTCGAGGACCGCGTCGTAGATCCGGTGGGCCTCGCCGTGGCGGCCGAGGCGCCCGAGTTCGTACGCCTCCTCCTGGCGGGCCGCGAGGGTGTCCGGGTGCTCGGCACCCAGCACCCGGGCCCGGCCCCGCGCCACGGCCGCGTACACGGCAAGCGCCTCCTCGGGCCGCCCGTCCCGACTGAGCCGAAACGCCCGGGTATGCCCGGCATCGAGCGCCTCAGCGCCGCTGCCCTGGCCGGGCGTCTGCCCGGGGTCCCGACCCGGGGTCGGCCAGAGACCCTGACCGGGGGCCTGCCCGAGCCCTTGGCCGTGCACCTGTCCGAGGCCCTGACCGGGGGTGTGGCCGGGGGCTTGACCGGGGGTGTGGCCGGGGGCCTGACCGGGGGTGTGACCGAAGCCCTGACCGGGCGTCTGCCCGAGCCCTTGGCGGGGCGTCTGCCCAATATCCTGACCGAGGATGAGGTCGGCACCCTGGCCGGGTGTGGGGCCGAGTCCGTAGGCGGGGGTGAGCCGCGGATCCTCGCCGGGCGCGGGCCGCAGGATCCGCTGCCCCCCGGACCCGAGCCCCGCTCCCACGACCGGCCCGATACCACTCGCCGGCCCGGAACCGGCGCCGGCCTGCCCAGCCACCGAACCGAGCCCGCTGCGGGAACCGCCGCCCGAGCCGGAACCAACATGGGGGCTGCCGCCCGAGCCAGAACCGGCACCCCAGCCGACGCCGATTCCCGTGCCGGAGCCCACGCCGGAGCCGATACCGGAACCAGAACCGGAGTCCACGCCGATGCCCGGGCCGGAGCCGACACCGGAGCCAGAGCCCACGCCGGAGCCAGAGCCGACACCGGAAGGGGAATCCACGCCGATGCCGAGGCCGGAACCCGCGTCGCCACCGACACCGGAGCCCCCGCCCACGCTGAGTCCGGACTCGGAGCCCCCGCCGACACCCAAGCCAGGCCCGGAGCCGACGCCGACGCCCAGGCCGGAGACGGAGCCGATGGCGGGCCCCGGGCCCGTGCCCGGGAACGAGCCGGAGGCGAGCCCGAAGGCAGAGCCGGGGCCGAGGTGGGGGCCCGTTCCCGAGCCGGAACCGAGACCGGTGCCCGGACCAAGGGGGCCGGAGACGGAGTTGGCGCCGCTGCCCGCGTCCGGGCCGGGACCGATGCCGGAAACGCCGCCGACGCCCGCGCCAAGGCCCGAACCGCTGCCGGGGCCGGCGACGACGGCGGCGCCGGGACCAGAACCCATGCCGGTTCCCGGCCCCGAACCGGCAACGACGCCCAAGCCCGGGCCAGGACCGAAGTCCGGGCCGGGGGCAGTGCCGGTGCTCGGGTCGGAGCTGGGAATGGCGTCCGGGGTGGCGGTGTGGGGTGGTTGGGGGCGGGAGGCGGTCCAGGAGCCGGTGAGGACGGTCCATTCGCCGCTGGCCGGCCGGGCTTCGATGCCGGCCTTGCGGCCTGCGGTCATGCCCTCGGCCCAGGCCGGCAGCGGCGCCCCGCCGGAGCCCGGCCGGGCCTCGATCAGGCGCCGGTGCAGGTGGCGGGCGTCCCCCGGCCGGTCCTCGGGACGCTTGGCGAGGAGTTCCAGGACGAGCCGCTCGAAGTGGGCCGGCAGCTCCGGCCGGTGCTCGCGCAGCGGCACGGGCACGGAGTCGCGGTGCCCGACCAGCACCGACCAGGAGTCGCCGAGGTCGAACGGCGGGGCCCCGGTGGCGATCTCGTAGAGGACGCAGCCCAGCGAGTACAGGTCGCTGAGGTGGTCGACCTCGCCGCCCGCGATCTGCTCGGGCGACATGTAGTGCGGGGTGCCCATCGCCATGCCGCCGCCGGTCAGCTTCGCGGTGAAGCCGATGTCGTGGGCCAGGCGCGCGATGCCGAAGTCGCAGATCTTCACCGTGCCGTCGGTGAGCCGCATGATGTTGGCGGGCTTGAGGTCGCGGTGGACCACGCCCTGGTCGTGGGTGTAGCCGAGGGCGGCGGCCATCTGCTCGGCGATGTCGAGGACCACGTCCACCGGCAGCGGCCGGGAATCGTTGTCCTCCATCAGCTGACTGAGGTTGCGGCCCTCCAGGAGCTCCATGACGAGGTAGAGGGGACCACCCGCCGCGCTGTCGTCGCCGAAGTCGTGCACGACGGTGACGCCCCGGTGCTGGAGCGAGGCCGCGACCCGCGCCTCGCGCCGGAAACGCTCGCGCAGCACCTGGGTGAAGTGGGCGTCCTGCTCGGGCCCGATGGGCTTGAGGCACTTGACCGCGACCTGCCGGCCGAGCGACTCGTCGCGGGCGCGCCACACCTCGCCCATGCCACCGCGCCCGATCAGATCGAGTGACCGGTACCGGCCCTGGATCAGCCTGGACTCCGCCATGTCTTAAAGCCGCCCCCGTCGTCGTGCCGCGCCCTCCCCGGCCGGTCCAGTATGGCCGCCGATGTACGCAGTGTGTACGCGGAGGGGCGGCTGCCGGCACCCAGTCGGCGCATCGCTTTCAAGATGTGACCTGGGGGCAGCTGCCAGCGTAGACCTGCGGGAATGCTGCGCAGCAGGCGACCGGTGAGGCGCAGGCGCCGGGTGACGACGGGCGGGGTTGGTGCGGTGCGCCCGTACAGCTCGTGCGCCCAGCCGGGGAGCGAATCGTAGGCGAGTGCGGCCAGGGGTCTCCACAGCAGGTTTCGGCCAGGCACGAGGAGCGGATGGACGGGCGGGGCCCGCAGGAAGTCGTCGACGGCGCGGGCGTCTACCCCGGCGGCGAGGCGGGGGCGGACCCGCGCGAAGTAGTCGGTGAGCCCGGCGGCGGAGTCGGGAACTCCGGCCGGATCGAGGCCGACGAGGCGGGCGTTGACGCGGTTCTCGTCCACGTAACGGTCGGCCTGCGCGGGGGTGAGCGGGACGCCGGAGCGCCGCAGGACGTGCAGGAAGCTGTCGATCTGCGCGCAGTGCACCCACAGCAGGAGCTCGGGGTCGTCGACCGGAAAGCGCTCCCCGGTGTCCGGGTCGGTGGCGGACAGCCGGCGGTGGAGGGCACGGACCCGGGCGCCGGCCCGTTCGGCGGCCTCGGTGGTGCCGTAGGTGAGCGTGCCGACGAAGTCGGCGGTGCGCAGGAGCCGGCCCCAGGCGTCGCGCTCGAAGTCGGAGTTCTCCATGACCCCGCGCAGGGCGCGCGGGTGCAGGGCCTGGAGGTACAGCGCGCGGACCCCGGCGATCCACATCACCGGGTCGCCGTGGCACTGCCAGGTGACGGACCCGGGCCCGTAGAGCCCCGGGTCCGCACTCTCGTACGGAGCTGCGCTCATGGCCGGCCTCCCGGCGGGGAGCCTACCCAGGCGGGGAGCGACCCATCCACGGACGCCGCCGGACCGGGCAGCCACCTCCCACCCCACCTACTACCTATATTTCCATGGTCAACTACCACTCAGACTCTAGCGATATGCGGTATTGACCGCCCGCAATCTGGCTTTCGAACGCATAATGGAGTCATGCGGGATCACGTGAGGCAACACCCGGCGGAATGCTGCGCACAGTACGGCGTGTGCGGGGCGGGCCTGAGCGTCTACCGGAAGACCGTCGTGAAGGGCTGTACGCCGAAGAAGGGCGCACCCGCCTGCCTGGTGCGGATGGGGCTGCTCGTCCCTTCGCCCGACGATCCGACGGTGCTCGTGCCCGTCGCTCCGGGAGAGGCGGTCGGGGCCGAACCGGTCCGGCCCGCCGAGCGGTCGCCCACGGAGCAGCCGCCCGACGCCCGGGCCGTCGCCGACGGCTTCGTGCCCGTCACCCCGCTCTCCACGGCCGCGCGGCGCGAACACACCGGCTGGGCCACCGTCATCGACGGTGAGGAAGCGATCCGCGCCACGCTGGCCCACGCGGTCCGCGGATGCCGCGAAGAGCTGATGACCGTACAGCCGGACGGCGCCCGGCCTCCCTTCGACCTGGACGACCCGGACGGCGTCCACGGCCGCGACGGGCCGGACCGCTTCCGCTCCGGTCCCGCCCGGCACCGGGCCCTCTTCCCGCACGCGGTACGGACCCGGCCGGACGCCCTGTGCCACGTCGAACGGCTCACGGGCGCGGGCGGCGAGGTGCGCACCCTGGACCGCCTCATCGGCCAACTGGTCATCGCCGACCGGTCCGTCGCCTACGTGCCGGGGCACGACGAGACCCTGACCCAAGTCCTGGAGATCAGGCAGCCGTCCGTCGTGGCCTTCCTGGTCCAGGTCTTCGAGGAGGCGTGGGAGCGCGCCGCGCCCCTCGACCCGGGAGCCCCGCGCGGCGCCGTGGAACCCGGCGCCGCCGAGCGCACGTAAAGCGGGACAGCGGGACAGCGGGACAGCAGGACGAGGCCACCCGCGCCGTGCCGCGCCGCGCGTCAGCCCTTCAGCCAGGCCATCCATGCCTCGACCTCGTCCGACCGGCGCGGCAGCATGGCGGAGAGGTTCTCGTTGCCGTCCTCCGTGACGAGGAGGTCGTCCTCGATCCGGACGCCGATCCCCCGGTACTCCTCGGGCACGGTCAGGTCGTCGGCCTGGAAGTAGAGACCCGGCTCGACGGTGAGGACGACGCCCGCCTCCAGCGTGCCGTCCACGTACGCCTCGGCGCGGGCGGCGTCGCAGTCGTGGACGTCGAGCCCGAGCAGGTGGCCGGTGCCATGGAGGGTCCAGCGGCGGTGCAGCCCCAGTTCCAGGACGCGCTCGACGGGGCCCTCGACCAGGCCCCACTCGACGAGCTTCTCCGCGAGCACGTGCTGCGCGGCGTCGTGGAAGTCGCGGAACTTCGCCCCCGGCCGCACGGCGGCGATGCCGGCTTCCTGGGCCTCGTAGACCGCGTCGTAGACCTTGCGCTGGATCTCGCTGTACGTGCCGTTGACCGGCAGCGTGCGCGTGACGTCCGCGGTGTAGAGGGTGCGGGTCTCCACGCCGGCGTCGAGCAGCAGCAGGTCGCCGGAGCGGACGGCGCCGTCGTTGCGGACCCAGTGCAGGGTGCAGGCGTGCGGGCCGGCGGCGCAGATGGAGCCGTAACCGACGTCGTTGCCCTCGACGCGGGCACGCAGGAAGAAGGTGCCTTCGATGTAGCGCTCCGAGGTGGCCTCGGCCTTGTCGAGGACGCGCACGACGTCCTCGAAGCCGCGGGCCGTGGCCGCACAGGCGTGGCGCAGCTCGGCGATCTCGAAGTCGTCCTTGACCCGGCGCGCCTCGGAGAGGAAGACGCGCAGCTCGTCGTCGTGTTCGGCCGTCACCTTGTCCCGCAGCGCCGCCTCGATCCCGGCGTCGTGACCGCGCAGGATGCGGACGGGGCCGGTGGCTTCCGCCAGGGCGGCGGCCAGCGTGCGGACGTCGCGGACGGGCAGGCCGAGGAGCCTCTCGTTCTCGGTGAGGCTGTTGCGGCGGCCGACCCACAGCTCGCCCTGGCCGGACAGCCAGAACTCGCCGTTCTCCCGGTCGGACCGGGGCAGCAGGTAGACGGTGGCCCGGTGGCCACGGTCCGCCTCGGGCTCCAGGACCAGGACGCCGTCCTCCGTCTGGTCACCGGTCAGGTGGACGTAGTCGGAGGACGGGCGGAAGGGGTAGTGGGTGTCGTTGGCGCGGACCTTGAGGTTGCCCGCGGGGACGACGAGCCGCTCGCCGGGGAACCGGGCCGAGAGCGCCGCGCGGCGGCGGGCGGTGTGGGCGGCCTGCGGGAGGGGCTGTACGTCGTGCCGCCCGGTGTCGGCCCAGCCCTGCTTCATGTTCTCGGCGAGCTCGTCGCTCACCCGTCGGCGCGGACCGGGGCGCTCACCCTGGGACGCATCCGTGGACGGGTCTGCGGGCGATGCCCCAGGCGGAGCCTCGGACGGGTTCTCGGACAGCCCTTCGGTCACGGCTGCTGCCTCCTCGTTCGATCGCGTCTGTTCACGTCGGTCCGTTCACGTCGGTCCGTTCACATCCGGTCGTTTCCTGACCGGACAACGCCCCCGCACCGCGGGAGGCCGCCCGCCATCGTGGCACGGACCCGGCCGGGGCGGCTCGGATTTGATGCCGCCCCGGCGCCCCGGGCCGACGCAGGACGATAGTGCGTCAACTTCCGTCCGAGACCCGTTGACCGAGCCCGCCGCGCTGGGGCCCTGCCCCGGGCCCGCGCTAGTGTTCCCGTGTGAATCTTCATGTCGTCATAGGGTTCGGGCCCGCCGGAGCGGCCACCGCCCGGCTGCTGGCAGAGCGGGGCCACACCGTCAAGGTCGTCACCAGAAAGGGCCGGGCCGCGGAGCCCGGCATCGAGCACGTCGCGCTGGACGCGTCGGACACCGCGCGGCTGACCGAGACCGTCCGGGGCGCGACCGCCCTCTACCACTGCGCCGCACCGCCCTACCAGCTCTGGACCCGGGACCTCCCCCGGCTGGCCGACTCGGTCTGCGCGGCGGCCGAGGCCACCGGCGCCGCGCTGGTCCTGCTGGGCAACCTCTACGGCTACGGTCCCGTCGACGGCCCCCTCACCGAGGAGCTGCCGCTCTTCGCGGCCGGCCCCAAGGGCCGGGTCCGTGCCGCCGTCTGGGAGCGGGCCCGACGGCTGCACGAGGAGGGACGCGTCCGGGCGGTGGAGGTGCGCGCGTCGGACTTCTTCGGTCCCGGCGTCACCGACGGCGGCCACCTCGCCGGACGCGTCCTGCCACGGCTGCTGCGCGGCAAGTCCGTCTCCACCCTCGGGGATCCGGACGCCCCGCACAGCTGGAGCTACCTCCCCGACGTGGCCGCGGCCCTGGCCGAGGTCGCGGGCGACGAACGGGCCTGGGGCCGTGCCTGGCACGTCCCGACCGGGCCTGCGCTGCCGGTGCGCGCGATGGTCGACCGACTGGCCGCCGAGGCGGGCACGGCGCCGGTCGCGGTGCGCGCACTGCCCCCGGCCGTACTGGCCCTGGCGTCGGCGTTCTCCCCGCTGATGCGCGAACTCAAGGAGATCCGCTACCAGTTCGACCGGCCGTTCGTCCTCGACTCCAGCGCCTACGAGGCCGCGTTCTCGGTGCGCGCCACCCCGCTCGACGAACAGGTCAAGGCGACGGTGGAGTGGTGGCGTGAGCACCTGGCCGCCGGCGGATGACACCGGTGACCGAGAAGGACCGCGCTCCCGGTGCCTCGGAGGGCACGCGGCGCGATGACGTCGCGGTCGTGGGGATGGCCTGCCGGTTCCCGGGCGCACGGGACGTGAACCAGTACTGGCGTCTCCTGACGTCCCCCCGGCCGCAGTTCTCCCCCATACCGGACGCGCGGTGGCGCGCCGCGAACTTCCTCTCCGACAGCCTGCGCGACACGTCCGCGGCCTCCACGGACACCATGGCGCTGCTGCCCGACGTCGGCCACTTCGACGCGGCGCACTACGGCATCCCGCCCCGCCGGGCCCGTTCGATGGATCCGCAGCACCGGCTGCTCGTCGACCTCGCCCGGGAGGCCCTCCAGGACGCGGGCTGGGAGGCGGAGGGCTTCGACCGCGAGGAGACCTCGGTCATCACCTCGCTCACCGAGAGCGGTTACCGCGGGCTCAGCACCCTGCACGTACGGATGCGGCAGCTGGCCGGCGGCGAGTTCGGGGCCCCGCCGGCCGATCCCCGGTGGGCGGCGGACGCCGTCCGCGCGGTCGACGGCATGCACGGCACGTCCGTCGCCGGGCTCCTGCTCAACATGGGCCCGAACACGATCAGTTCCGTCTTCGACCTGCACGGCGAGAGCTACGCGCTGGACGCGGCGTGCTCCGGCGGCCTCATGGCGGTGGCCAACGCCGTCTTCGCCCTGCGCGCGGGCCGCACCCGTATCGCGCTCGCCGGAGGCGCGCAGCTGGTCCTCACTCCCGACCTGCTGGTGGGCCTGAGCCGGATCGGCGCCCTCTCGCGCAGCGGCCGGTGCCTGCCCTTCGGCGCCGAGGCGGACGGCTTCGTCCTCGGCGAGGGTGCCGGGGTCCTGGTGCTGCGGCCGCTGGCCGACGCGCTGGCGGCCGGCGACCGGGTCTACGCGGTGATACGCGGTGTGGGCACGGCCAACGACGGCACGGTACAGGGTGGCATGCACCCCCAGGCGGCCGGTCAGCTCCGCGCGCTGCGCCGCGCCTACCGCGACGCGGGCCTCGCCCCGGGCGCGGTGGACTACCTGGAGGCGCACGGCACCGGGACCCGGGTCGGCGACCCCGTCGAGGTGGGCGTGCTGCGCGAGCTGCGCGGCGCGGACGGGCCGCCCGCCTACCTCGGCGCCGTCAAGGCCGTGGTCGGGCACGCGCTGAACGCCGCCGGAATCGCCGGGCTGGTGAAGACCGTCCTGGCCGTGCAGCGGGGCGTGATACCGCCGCAGCCGGACTTCGAGCACGCCGAGCCCGCCGGGCTCGACGCCGCGCGGCTGACCATACCCACCGCGCCGGTCCCCTGGCCGGACTCCGGACGGCCGCGCCGGGCCGGGGTCAGCGCCTTCGGCTTCGGCGGCACCGGCGTCCACCTGGTGGTCGAGCAGGGTCCCGCGCTGCCCGCGCCGGCCGTGGACGGGGAGGCGCAGCTGCTGGTGCTGAGCGCCCGCGACCGGGCCGGACTGGCCCGCCACGCACGGGAGCTGGCCGACACGATCGCCCGCGACGGGCTGCCCCTGGCCGGGGTGGCCGCCACCCTGGCCCGCCGTACTCCCCTCGCGCAGCGGCTGGCGCTGGTGGCGCGGGACGCAGACGACGCCGTCACCGCGCTGGCCGGCGCCGCCGAGGCCGTGGCGGCTGGCCGCTCCGGGGAGTTCGGGCCGGGACGGGTGATCGGCACGGCGGCGCCGGGCGAGCCCGCTGAGGTCCCCGTACCGGCCCCCGGCTCGCTGCCGCCCGGGGAGCGCGAGGCCGTCCTGGCCGCTCTCGCGGTACGTGCGGCCAGCGGCCCGGGGCTGCGTCCGCTGATGGAGCGGACCCCTCCGCACACCCTGCCGCCCAGTCCGCTCGCCCCCCGCCACCACTGGGTGGTGGACGAGTCGGCGCGCGGGACCGGGGACCGCCCGGGTCCGGCGGAGTCCCCGCCGGCGCAGGCCACCGGACCCGCCCCCGTGCACGCCGACCCGGCCGCCGCGTACGACGCCTCGGCGGCCTCCGTCGTGTTCGAAGCGGTGTCGCGGACCGGCGTCTTCCCGCTCTCCGACCTCAGCGCGGAGATGACCCTGGTCGCCGACCTGGGCTTCGACTCCCTGATGCTCCAAGAGCTGGACGTCGTCATCGGCCAGCGGGTACGGGGCTTCTCCACCGAGGAGGTCTTCACCCCCGGCCTGACCATCGAACGGCTCATCGCCCTGGTCGGAGCCCATCCGGCCGGCTCGTCGGAGCCCGGTGGCCCGCCCCCGGAGCCGCCGCACGACCGCTGGGACCCCGCGACGGCGTCCGTCGAGGAGTTCCCGGAGGTGGAGCGGTTCGAGGAGCGGCTCGGCGTGATCGAGGACAGCGGCGCGGCCTTCCCGTACTTCCGGGTCCACCAGGGCACCATCCGCGATACGACGGTGATCGGCGAGCGCGGGTACCTGTCCTTCGGCAGCTACAACTACCTGGGACTCTCCGGCCACCCGGCGGTCACCGAGGCGGCCCACCGGGCTCTGGACCGGTACGGGACCTCGGTTTCCGCGAGCCGGGTGCTCTCCGGCGAACGGGACCTGACCGTACGGCTGGAGCGGGCCCTCGCGGAGTTCCTCGGCGTCGGGGACTGCCTGGTGCTGGTGAGCGGCCACGCCACGAACGTCACCGCGATCGGGCACCTGGTCGGCGCCGGGGACCTGGTGCTGCACGACGCGCTCGCCCACGACAGCATCCTCCAGGGCATCGCCCTGTCCGGGGCGGCGCGGCGCCCGTTCGCGCACAACGACACGGACCGGCTGGAACACCTGCTGCGGGTCAACCGGCCGCGGTTCCGTCGGGTCCTGGTCGTCGTCGAGGGCGCGTACAGCATGGATGGGGACCTCGTGGACCTGCCCGCCGTGATCGAGCTGAAGAAGCGCTACGGGGCGCTGCTGATGATCGACGAGGCGCACAGCATCGGCACCGTCGGCGAACGCGGCCGGGGCGTCGGCGAGTTCTACGGGGTCGACCGGTCGGGGGTGGACCTGTGGATGGGCACCCTGTCCAAGGCGTTCGCCAGCTGCGGCGGCTATCTCGGCGGCTCGCCCCGGATGGTGCGGTGGCTGCGCCACACGCTGCCCGGCTTCGTCTACAGCGTGGGCCTGACCCCGGCCAACGCGGCCGCGGCGCTGGCCGCGACCGAGCTGATCACCGCCGAACCGGAGCGGGTGCGCCGGCTGCGGCGCAACGCGGAGCTGTTCCTCGCGCTGGCCGCCGCGGCCGGTCTGGCCACGGGCTCCAGCGCCGGTACGCCGATCGTGCCCTGTCTCCTGGGCGACTCGGCGCGGACCCTGCGCGTCGCGGACCGGCTGTTCGCGCGCGGGGTGATCGCCGATCCGATCTTCCACCCGGCGGTGGAGGAGGGCCTGTCCCGGCTTCGGTTCTTCGTCACCAGTGAGCACCGCGAGGAGGACGTGCGGCGCGCGGTGTCGGTGCTGGCCGAGGAGGTGGCGGCGGCCGGCGGGTGAGGAGGACGGGGAACCCACGTCAGAACAGGGTGCGTTCGATGCGGTTGAGGGTGTCGGTCTCGCCGGGCGTGCCACCGGCGTCCACGTCGTCCGTTCCGGGCTCTTCGCCGGCGCCGCCGAGCCGCTGGGACAGGAGGTAGGCGATGACCTCCGCCTCCTGTTCCTGTACGTCGTCGTAGGTCGCGCGCAGGAGCATGTCGCGTACGAGGTCGGGGTCGAGGTTGGGGAAGAGGAAGCGGGCGCTCGCCTCGTCCAGCCAACCCGCCCCCCGGTGGCAGCAGATGATGTGGCCCAGCTCGTGCAAGATGATGTGCTCCTGATGCGCGCTGGTGGTGTTGGCGTCGTAGAAGATCAGGTCCTCGTCGCGCGCCGCCACCCACATGCCGCAGGGCTGCGAGGCGGGCATCTGCATCGGGACCAGCGTGATGGGCCGTTCGCGGATCTCGCCGAGGTAGCGGCAGAGTTCGGCGACGTCGGCGCCTTCCGGGAGGTCGAGCGCGGCGAGCCGCCGTACGCCGTCCTTGCGGAGCTTCTTCAGCTGGTGGCGCCGGTCGTGGTCGGCCGACCGGCCCTTCCCGGCGAACCTCACTCGGATTCGGTGGGATCGGTGACCGGCGGGAGGCCCTGGAGCTGCCGGTACTGGTCCATGATCGCGGTGATGGCCTGGAGGTTCTCCTTCTTCATCCCGGCCGCGCGCATGGCCACGGAGCGGACCCCGGCCTGGCGCAGTGCCTCGATGGCGGCGACCTCGCTCAGCACGGACTCGGCGACCTTGTCGTCGAAGAAGTAGGCGACCGAGACGCCGAAGAAGCGCGCCAGGGCGGCCAGCAGGTCCGGTGAGGGGTTGGAGCGCTTGCCCGTCCGCAACTGCGACAGGTAGACGCCACCCGCCTTGAGTTCGGGGTTGACCCGCTTCAGTTCCTCCGCGACCTCGGCGTTGGTCCAGTGCTTGCCCTTGGGACGAACCGTCTTGAAAAGGTTGTCCAGACGCACTGCCAGCACGGGCCGGTCGTCAGGCTCGGACACTGCGAATCTCCCTTCCTCCACCTCCTCGGCATTGCCCTCAGCTATTCCCCAGTTTTGCAGATTAGCCGTCAGTTGACAATCTGCTGAGATTCCGCCACCGTGGACCTCGCCGATAGCTGCCAGTTAACTTCGCTTACGGGGGTAGCCCAGTTGACTGCCGGTCATATCGGTCCGGACCGGTCCTCGGGGGATGAGGGCCGGGCCGGGTGACGCACCCGCCCACGGGGGAAGTACGGGCGGGTGCAGGGGGGGAAGTGCAGGGGGAAGTGCACGGGGGGTGCGCTGAAGGAATCCCGCCCGGCTTGACGGGGGCAGGCCGAGCGGGATCTCTCTTCACGGATGTACGGGCGGCGGGGTCGGCGGGGGGCTGACGGTCGACCGGGTCAGCGGGGGCCGACGCGGATCAACTCGCCTTTCCCAGCTTGCGGTAGACGGACGCGACCTTGGTCAGCCAGGCGACCTCCGCCGTGAAGTTGTCCGGGTCCCGGTCGTCGAAGTCCCCGGCGTCCTTGTTGTGGTCGGGGATCGTGCCGGCCCGCTTGGCGTCCAGGGCCTGCCTGATCTGCGCCGCCTCGGCGAACGCCTGCCGGTACTCCTCGCTCGCCCCGGGATCCGCCGGGCCACCGCCCTGGGGTGCGGTGCGGTCGATGTAGGGACGCAGGTCCCGCCACCCGTCGCGTATCTCGATGACCCGCCGGTGCAGCCGGTAGTTCAGGTCGGAGACCGAAGCGGAACCCGGCGGCTCCAGGACGATGTCCGGGGAGGACTCGTACAGGTCCCGCCAGAGCGGGTAGAGCGCGCGGTAGGAGCGGTACCTGCGCGCCCAGTCGGTGAGCCTGGCGGCCGGGCCCTCCCAGGCGGAGAGGGTGAGGCTGAGCGAGAGGGTGACGATGCCCGCCGCGCTGAACACGGAGGCGGCCACCGTCCAGACGCCGATGTCGATCCCGGCGGCGGCGGTCAGGATGTTCACCGTCCGGCACGAGCAGTACAGGAACAGGATCACCGCCGCGACGGACAGCATGCGCAGGGCCTGGCGCAGCGAGGCCTTGTCCGTCATCCGGGCGTAGGGGCCGCACTGGCGGAAGATGGTGACGCACGGGACCGCCTGGGACACGATGAAGACCAGGAGGTAGAGGAGGACCAGCGGCTGGCCGCTGCCCGTGTTGAAGTCCGTGGCGGGCCGGTCCGGTCCGTCGGCGACCAGGAACAGGGCGATCAGCAGGGCGCAGACGGCGACCCCGGTGATCAGCCAGTACCGGGCGTGACGCACCGTCTCCTCGGTGGCGGTTGCCCAGTGGAGCAGGATGATCTGGGCGCTCACGCAGAAGGCGACCGCCGACACGTGCATCACCAGGATGGCGAGGTTGCCGACGCCCAGGAAGGTGTCGCCGCTCATGGCGACGGCGCCCATGGTGAAGGTGAGGCACTGGAGCAGCAGAGTGATCACGAGCGTGCGGTAGGCGCTGTCGCGCCAGCTGCGCCGGACCTGGCCGAGCCGGTAGAAGAGGGCGGCGTACGACGAGAGCGCCGCGATGACGAAGCAGAGGGTTCTGGTGGTGTTCACGGCCTGGTTCCCCGCCGGTGCCGCCTGCGCGGCAGACAGATCTAGTCGGTGTCGGTGTCGGTGTGGGTGTCGGTGTCGGTGGTCGGGTGGGACGGGAGCGGGACGTCGAGGCCGATGCCTTCGGCCGCCACGGCGATGGCGAAGTCGAAGTAGGCGGACTCGTCGCGGACGCTGTCGTGGGTGCGGCTGAAGACCTGGAAGACCAGGAGCCCGATGAGGCTGCTCCACAGCACGATGCCGCGCTCGACGAGGTCCGTGTACGGGGCCTCGGGCACGCCGCCGAAGAGTTCCACGGCCTCCGGCCGGAGCAGCGGCGGGCCGGGCACCGCCCGGCGCGGCGGGGTGAGTTCACCGGCCTCCAGGGCGGACCGTACGATGCCGGCCAGGACGGCGGGGGTCCGCGAGGCGGGCGGGACGGTGTCCTGCGGGGCGTGGTAGCCGGGTACGGGTGAGCCGTAGATCAGCGTGAACTCGGCGGTGTGGGCGAAGGACCACGCGCGCAGCGCCCGCGTCACCGCGAGGAGCCGCGCGCCGGCCGTGGCTCCGGCCGCCCGGGCCTGCGCGTCGGCGCGCTCCATCGCCGCGGCCGAGGCCTCGTAGGCGTCGATGACGAGGACGGTCAACAGGTCGTCCCGGTGCGGGAATACGGCTTCCACGTCGGCGACGGCGAGTCCGCCCTCGGCGGCCACGGCCGCCGGGGACAGCCCGTCGGCGCCCCGTTTGGCGAGCAGGTGGCGCGCGGCGGCGAGGACGGCCGCCGTGGTCGCGCCCGTTGGGGAAACATCCATGGCCAAACCGTACCCGTCAGCTACCGCACCCCTGGTCCGTTCCCCCCAAGCCCGTCCGGAACCCGCCCCCTTCCCTCACACGCCCCGCGCTGTTCCCCGCGGCCCGGCTGTGACCGGGATCGGCAGTCGGCGCCGGGCGACGTCTGTGGCCCGCACCGATGCCGGATGGCACCGGTAACCGGACAGACCAAGCGGCACGTTGGCCGGCGCTCCCTCCGGACGGCAGGGAGCCGAGCGCGGCGGCCGAACACCAGGACCCGTGCCGCCTGCCGGGGCCGAAACGTCCGTCAGCGGGTGCGGAGACTGCCGGTGTACACGTCCGTACGGTTCTGTGGTGCGCCGGAGTGGGTCTCGGTGAGCACCGCCCGAACTCCCGTCTCGTCCGCCACCAGGCCTTGGTAGTCGCCGAGGAAGTAGCCCCCGGAGAACGGTGCCTGTAGCCAGTCGAAGATCCGCGAGACGCGTCGCTCGGTCCGGCGGTTCGGGTCCCCGTGCGGCAGGACGGCCAGTTGGTAGGCGGTGGGCAGGGTGGTGGTGTCGCCCGGCTTGAGGAAGCGCAGGTCGTAGTACATCAGCGCGAGCGTCCCCCGCTCGTCGACCGCGACCGACGGGGAGAAGGCCGGCACGCCTTCCGGGCTGATCAGCTCCGGGGCGCCCCAGGTACGGCCGCTGTCGGTGGAGCGCACCAACTGCACGGAGTTGAACCTGCCGCCGGAGAAGTCCGAGCCCTCGTACGCCATGTAGAGCGTGCCCGTCTTCGGGTCGACGGCCGGGCTGGGCAGGGTGGACGCGGCGCGCAGCGGCTTGGCCGGGTCGTTCGGGTCGGTCTCCGGCACGGAGGTGTCCCGGGCCACGGTGACCGGGGTGCTCCAGGTCTCTCCGGCGTCGGTGGAGGTGACCATCGCGTAGTGGGCTTCGACGACGGTGCTCAGGTCCTCGGAGAGGGTGATCCGGTCGAAGAAGTCGTAGAGGGTGCCGGTGTGCCGGTCGACGACGATCAGATGGCCGATGGTCTGGGTGTTGGGCACGGCGGAGGTGTCGACGAACGGCCGGGCCTCGCTCCACGTGCGGCCGCCGTCGCGGGTGAGGGAGATGTAGCCCGGGCCGTCGAGGAAGCTCGGGCCGGGCGGGTCGTTGTCGAGGCGGTCCCAGACCTGGTAGGCGGTGCCCTTGCGGATCGGGTCGGCGGTGAGCGAGGGCTTGTCGTTGAAGAACGGCTGCTCGTCGACGTGCGTGGTGGTGAGGTCGTGCCAGGTGCGGCCGCCGTCGCGGGACGTGGCGGCCAGGAGGCCGGTGCGCGTGCTCTTGACGAAGTCGACGCCTTCCCCTCCGGCGTACACGGTGCCGTCCGGTCCGGTGCTCACCCAGGGGTCGGTGGCCCGTTCGAAGTCCGCTCCGCCCGGGGCGCACAGGCTGAACGGCAGCGTGCTCCGGTGGAAGGTGTGGCCGTCGGTGGTCCAGCCGGCCACCAGGCCACGGGCGCCGCCGTCGTTCCAGCGGTCCTGCTGGAACACGGTGACCACGCGCTCGGGGTCGCGCGGATCGACGGACAGGTACGGCTCGACCTCGGTGGCCGGGTAGACGACGCTGTCGGGGGACCTCGCCCCGATGGTGCAATGCGCGTACGGGTCGCCCTGGGACACCTTCACCAGCGGTGTGCCATCGGGGTTCCGGTCCGCTGCGGCGGGAGTCACGCCCGTGACCGTGACGAGCAGGAGCGCGGCGGTGGTGACGGCGGTCAGGGACAGGAAGACGCGCATGCGGGATCTCCTCCGGGCCTGTCGGCCAGGGCACGGGACCGCCGTCATCGGGGCGGCCTGGGGCACGGAGGCGTATCGGAACGCGAGGGTGGGGCGACTCCGCTTGGTTCTTTTCGGCGTGGTGGCCGGTGCCCTTGATGGGCCGAACGACGGAGTCATCCCCGGGGTGGTCGAGGAGCACGGCGGAGCCGACCGGCGGGGCACCGTGCCGGTCGGCTCCTTGGTCGTGCTGTTGCGGCGCGCCGTCTCGTAGGTCCCGGGAGCGGGGCGCGGGCCGCGCGCGCCGGTCGGCGCGTTCATCACCCGCGCCGGAGAGAAGACTTCATCACCGTCGGGAGCGGGACACGCGAACGACCCCGGCGGTCACGGTTCGACGACAGGGCCGAGGTCGTTCAGGACGGCGGCGAGCGCGGTGCTCAGGAGCGCGCGGACCGTCTCGAAGCGGTGGCGGCCGTGGCTTCGAGACGGTCCGCGTCCACCCTGGCGAGTGCCGCGGTGTCGAGAGCGGAGCGGGTGATCCACCCGATCGTGGACCGCGAGCCGTCACCCCCTGCGCACCGCGCCGGATTCCGGCCGGGCTGGTTGCCCAGCCGTGCGCCGACGGTCAAGTGATCGCCTGCGTGGTCCCGTCGGGCAGCGCGCAGGACTCGCCGGCGTAGGGGCGGGAGATGACCTGCCCGCCGGCGGCCGTGCACTCGTCGCGGGTGATGTTCGGAGACGAGGCGGCCCCGGCGCTGACAGCGCCGACGGCGCTCATGCCGGCAAGGGTTGCCGCGGCCAGGGCGAGGCCCAGGATTCTTCGTGTGCGCATGACTTCTCCTCCTCTCAGGCACCTTCGTCCGGCCGTCGGGAAGGACAGTCCCGGGAAGACGGCGCCCTCCTCCTCAGCATGAGCGCTCGGCATGGGGCCCGCGAGGCAAGGCATGACCTCACCGACCGCGACCGCCGTATCGGCACGACCGGTGTCCGCGAGCGGCTGCCGCGCGCGATCCGCTAACGCGGCTCGTGGGCCGCCGCGCGGCAGGCACCGGTCGCGGCGCCGCCCGCCACTCCGGCCCCGGTCAGCCCGGTCACACAACTCTGCAGGTCCCCGCCCACGCCACGGCCGCAGGCCGCTGCGACGGACTCGGAGTCGGTGGCACCGGCCTGTGTGGCCATCCGTGTGCAGGCGGGGATGTCCGCCCGGACGGCCGGAGCAGCGAGGACCGCACCGCCCAGGGTGAGGGTCAGGCCGGTGAGGGCACCGGCGATACGGGTCGACGTGCGCATGGGACGCACCTGCCTTCCGGGTTGGTCGCGCGGTTCGGCCCCGGCGGGCCGGATCCACGCGTGGGGCCGCCCGGCGACGCCCGGTGAGTGGTACCCCCGGATCCGTTGAGCCGCACCAGGACATGATCGCCAGGCGGAGGGAGAGGGACGCGGACCGGATGAGCCGCACCCGGCCCCGCTCGCCGGCCCCTCCCTCCAGCGTCGCATCCTCTCCCCCGCCCGTCCTGGGCACCCGGGGAGGCGCCCGGCCCGGCCAAGGGCTCGCCCGTCTGCGACGCACCACGGACAGCACTGTCGTGGCCCGACATGACGCGTCACTCACTTGGGTGAGAAGCTGAAAGGTGTCCCAACCGAGGCAATCCGTGAGTGAAAGGGAATCCACATGCGCATTCGACGAATCCTCGCCGCTGTCATCGCCACGGCAGCCCTCGCCGGACTCGGCCTCACCGGCGCCGCCACCGCCACCGCCGCCGCACAGGGTGCGTCAACCTACGTCACCCCTTCCGAGTGCAAGCAGGGCGGGGGAACGCCCGATCTGACGGCCAACCTCTGCATGGGCGGCACGCACAACGGGGAGAAGATCGACTGACTCCACAAGGCGCCCCGCGGCCACGCGCCGCGGGGCGCTCCCGCCTCCGAAGAGCCTCGTCACCCGGTGTCAGCGGCGGACGCGGGGCATGCCGAGGCCGATCCAGGAGATGATCTCGCGCTGGATCTCGTTGTTGCCGCCGCCGAAGGTGAAGATCACCGCACTGCGGTAGCCGCGCTCCAGTTCGCCGTGCAGGACCGCGCCCGCCGAGCCATCCTTGAGGGAGCCGGCCGCGCCGACCACCTCCATGAGCCAGGCGTACGCGTCCCGGCGCGCCTCGGAGCCGTAGACCTTGACGGCGGAGGCGTCCTGCGGGGTGAGGGTGCCGGACTCGACGGCGTTGACCATCTGCCAGTTGAGCAGTTTCATCGCGTCGAGACGGGCATGGGTGCGGGCGAGGCGGCCGCGCACCCACGACAGGTCGATGACGCGGCGGCCGTCGGCGAGCTTCGTCTCGGCGGCCCAGCGCTGGACGTCGTGCAGGGCGCGGATGGCCATGGTGCCGTGGGCCGCGAGGGTGACGCGTTCGTGGTTGAGCTGGTTGGTGATCAGGCGCCAGCCCTGGTTCTCCCGGCCCACGCGGCGGCTCGCCGGGACGCGGATGTCCTCGTAGTAGCTGGCGGTGGTGTCGTGCGAGGCGAGGGTGTTGATCAGGGTGCAGGAGTAGCCGGGGTCGGTGGTCGGCACCAGCAGCATGGTGATGCCCTTGTGGGCGGGGGCGTCCGGGTCGGTGCGGACGGCGAGCCAGACCCAGTCGGCGGTGTCGCCATTGGTGGTCCAGATCTTCTGGCCGTTGACCACGTAGGTGCCGCTGTCCTCGTCGCCCTCGCGGACGGCCTTGCACTTGAGGGCGGCGAGGTCGGTGCCGGCGTCGGGCTCGCTGTAGCCGATGGCGAAGTCGATCTCCCCGGCGAGGATCCGGGGCAGGAAGTACGCCTTCTGCTCGTCGGTGCCGAACTGCATGAGGGTGGGCCCGACCGTGTTCAGCGCCATCAGCGGCAGCGGTACGACGGCCTGGGCGGCCTCGTCGAAGAAGATGAACTGGTCCATGGGCGTCATGCCGCGCCCGCCGTACTCCTCGGGCCAGCCGACCCCGAGCCAGCCGTCGGCGCCGAGGCGGCGGATGGTCTCCCGGTAGAAACGCTTCTGCGCGGCCGGGTCCTGGTAGCGGGCGTAGACGTCCTGCGGTACGAGCTCGGTGAAGTAGGCACGCAGTTCGGTGCGCAGCCGCTGCTGCTCAGGCGTGTATTCGAGGTGCACGGCCCCTCCGGGAGTCTCGCGGTCCAGCCGGTCGCTGGGGTGGCGGCGGTCAGATTAGAACCTGTTGCAAGAATCGGGAAGGGCCGCGCCGGTGCGGCCTCGGCCGGGTCGGGCGCGGGTGATCTCCTTGTCGATGCCGACCACCGGACGGATCACGTCCTCCGTCGTGACGCCGCCGCTCTGGAGGATCCCGGTGCCGCGCGGGACGTCAGTTCAGGGCGCTGATCATGACGGCGGCCGTCGCCGCCATCGCCGCGCGGGCGGCGGTCAGGTAGGGGCGGGGGTCGGCCTCGGTGAGGTGCGTACGGATGGCGCCGGTCATGGCCACGTTGAGCGCGGTGCCGATGTTGACCTTGCGGATGCCCCCGGCGACGGCCGCCGCGAGCTCCTCGTCCGGCAGCCCCGAGGAGCCGTGCAGGACCAGCGGGACGTCCACCGCCTTGGCGAGCCGGGCCAGCAAGGCGTGGTCGAGGGAGGCGGTGCGGCTGGTCATGGCGTGGCTGCTGCCGATGGCCACCGCGAGGGCGTCGACCCCGGAGTCGGTGACGAACCGGCGCGCCTCGTCCGGGTCGGTGCGGGCGCCCGGGGCGTGCGGATCCGGTGGGGCGGCGCCGTCCTTGCCGCCGACCTCGCCGAGCTCGGCCTCGATCCAGAGGCCGTGGGCGTGCGCCCAGTCGGCGGCGGAGCGGGTGGCCTCCAGGTTCTCGGCGTAGGGCAGGTGCGCGGCGTCGTACATCACGGACCCGAAGCCGGCGTCCACGGCCCGCCGCAGCAGGTCGGCGCTCTTGACGTGGTCGAGGTGCAGTCCGACGGGCACCCCGGCGGCTTCGGCGCAGGCGGCGGCGGCCCGGGAGATGGGCAGCAGGGCCCCGCCGCGGAACTTCACGGCGTTCTCGCTGAGCTGGAGGATGACGGGCAGTCCGGTCCGCTCGGCGCCCTCGATCACGGCTTCGGCGTGCTCCAGGGTGATGATGTTGAAGGCGGCGACGGCGCGGCCGGCGGAGGCCGCCGCCGCGACGAGTTCCCCGGCGCGGGCGAGGCTCATCGGACCGCCCCCTCGCCGGTGGTGAGGATCACCGAGCGGGTGAGGTTGCGGGGCGCGTCCGGGTCCAGTTCCCGGTGGGCGGCGACGGCGACGGCCAGCCGGTGGACGCGGACCAGTTCGGCGAGCGGGTCGAGGGTGCCGTCGACCCAGTGCGCGCCGGTGCCGGTGACCTGTGCGGCGATGCCCTCGGGGGTGCCGCCCAGCGACCAGGTCACCGAGCCGGGACCGGTGACGCTGACCGGGCCGTGCCGGTACTCCATGGCGGGGTAGGACTCGGCCCAGGAGAGGGAGGCCTCGCGCATCTTGAGGGCGGCCTCGTGAGCCAGGCCCACACTCCAGCCCCGCCCCAGGAAGGTGAACTGGCCCCGGCTCTCCAGCCCAGCGGGCAGCGGCTCGGCGAGGGCGGTGCGGCCGTCGGCGACGACGGCCGGGGTGTGCGCGCCGACGTGGGCGCGCAGCAGGGTGAGGGCGGTGGTGGCGAACCGGGTCTGGACGACGGAGCGTTCGTCGGCGAAGTCCAGGACGACGAGCTCGTTGGCCAGGGTCATCACCGGGGTGTCGGGGTCGCCGACGACGGCGGTGGTGGCGACCCCGGCCTCCCGCAGACCGGCCAGCAGGTCGAGCACCTCGGTGGTGGTCCCGGAGCGGGTGAGGGCCACGACCCGGTCGTAACGGCGGTGGCGGGGGAACTCCGAGGCGGGGAAGGCGTCGGTCTCGCCCTGCCCGGCCTCCTCGCGCAGGGCGGCGGCGGCCTGGGCCATGAAGTACGAGGTGCCGCACCCGACGATCGCGGTACGCTCCCCCGGCTTCGGCAGCACCGCCCGGTGGACCGGGGCCAGTTCGGCGGCGCGTTCCCAGCTGTCGGGTTGCGTGGCCAATTCGTGCGCGACGTGACTCATACGGGCTCCCTGCGCGTTGGGGTGCGTGTTCCTGCAAGGTAGCGGGCCGTTTCACGCAACTTCAAGCATCCACGGGGTGATCGCCTGGGTTAATCTCGACGGCGGGGCCGGGTGAGCGTCCCGGGGAGCACACGGGAGGGGCGCCATGACCCGCAAGGAACGCTGGCAGCGGCTGCTGGACCTGCTCGTGGAGCGGGGCGGCCTGGAGGTGGAACCGGCCGCCGAGGTCCTCGGCGTGTCCGCCGCGACGATCCGCCGTGACCTCGACCAGCTCGCCGAACAGCAGTTGCTGGTGCGCACGCGCGGCGGGGCGGTGCCCCACGGCGTCTCGTACGAACTCCCCCTGCGCTACCGCACCTCCCGGCGGGCCGCCGAGAAGCTGCGGATCAGCGGGGCCGTGGCGGCGCTGATCGCCCCGGGCGAGGTCATCGGCCTGACCGGCGGCACCACGACGACCGAGGTGGCCCGCGCCCTCGCGGCCCGCGCGGACCTGGCCGTCGGCTCCCCCGCCGGTCCGTCCGCCGGTCCCCCCGCCGGTTCGCCCGCGCTGACCGTGGTGACCAACGCCCTGAACATCGCCGGCGAACTGGTGATCCGGCCGCAGTTCAAGATCGTCCTGACGGGGGGCGTGGCCCGCCCCCAGTCCTACGAGCTGACCGGCCCCCTGGCCCAACAGGTCCTGGGGCAGCTCACGATGGACACCGCCGTCCTCGGCGTGGACGCCTTCGACCCGGTCGACGGGGCCGCCACCCGCCACGAGGACGAGGCCGCGATGAACCGCCTGCTGTGCGAGCGCGCCCGCCGGGTGGTCATCGCCGCCGACTCCAGCAAGCTCGGGGTCCGCGCCTTCGCCCGCATCTGCGCCACCTCCGAGATCGACGTCCTGGTGACGGACACGGCGTTCCCGGAGGCGGGCGTCCGCTCCTTCCGGGCGGCGGGCGTCGAGGTGATCCGGGTCTGACGGGCCGTCCGATGCCGGCTGTGACCATGATCACGAACCGGGTGGGGACTACAACCTCTTGCCGGGCGAACCGGTCAACTGGACGACCACGGAAGGCCGGTGCCGGGTGGAACCTTTCGCGCCGGCCTTCCGAGACCCGACCAGAAGGACCCCATGAAGCTGCAGCGTTTCCTGGCCACCACCGCCGTCATGGCCGCCGTCGGGCCCGTGGCCCTGCTCGCCGCGCCGGCCGCCCACGCGGAGGGGGTGACCCCTGCGCCGACCGCCTCGGTGGCGCCGTCCGTTCCGACCGGTGGTCACGTCTCGGGCACCCCGGCGCCGGGCCACTCCGACGAGGGCACGACCGGCGGCGCGGACGGTTCCGGCCGGCCCGGGGCCTCCGCCGAGCCCGGCTCGTCCGCCAAGCCGGGCGCCTCCGCGAAGCCGGGCACGTCCCCGTCGGGCACCGCCCCGGCGGCCACGCCGTCGCCCTCGTACTCCCGTCCCGCCTTCTGCTCCGGCGTCCCGGAGGAGGAGCGCGGCAAGACCTCGCTCCGCGGCCTGCCCGGCAAGATCGTGGCCGGTTCGGGCTGGCACGAGTTCACGTACCGCGTCTCCAACGTGTCGAAGACCAAGGTGACGGAGACGGACGTCTCCCTCTGGCTCGGCACCGCCGACCCGAAGCTGCACGACATCGCCCAACTGGCCGTCACCGTCGAGTGGTTCAACCCGGGCACCGGCCAGTGGAAGCCGATCCAGGGCGACGGCGCGGGCATCTTCGACGACTACGGGTTCGCCACCGCCAAGAACCTGAAGCCCGGCGAGTACGCGGACGCCCGCATGCGCATCAAGGTCGGCGACAAGGCCACGCCCGGCAACGGTTACTTCTTCACCCTCGGCTTCTCCTACGGTGAGGACGGGCAGTGCGGTTCCGACCACATCAGCCAGTTCGACTTCACCGTCCTGGCCCCCGGCGCGAAGCCCGGCAGCGTCGACGACGCCAAGGGCAAGCCCGCCAAGCCCGGCACGCCGGGTCTGCCGGACGCCAAGGGTGACGGCCACCCCAAGCCCGCGCCCCAGGGCGGCCGCGCCGAGCTGCCGGTGAGCGGCCGTCTCGCCGAGACCGGCTCCTCCTCCGCCCTGCCGACCGTCGCCGCGGTCGGCGGCGCGGCGGTGATCGCCGGCGCTGGCGCCGTCTTCCTCGTCCGCCGCCGCCGGGCCGCGAACTAGGCCCGGCCTTCCGGATCTTCCGCACCCCGGCCCGTGCCGTCGCCGACAAGATCCGGAAGCGCCCCGGCGCCATCACGGACGGCTCAGCCCGCGGACCCGTGGGAATTCCTCCTGCGCTGTCGGCGCATGGGGTTGTATGGCGGCAACACGCTTTCCGGGCCGCCCCGTTGGCCCGATTCCCGCGTGCACGTCATCACGAGGCAGAGGGAGCAGTCGATGAGTGCAGAGTCCCCGACCCCGCCGGGATCCGGAGTGCCTCCCGAGCAACCTCCCCGGTCGGGTCGCCGCATCGCCGAATGGGCGGCGCTGATCTCGGCGGTGACCGGGGTCATCGGACTCCTGCTGGGGTTTTTCGGTCTGCCCACGATCGTCAACTCCCCCACGGCCAGGAACGTCCGCGAGACCGTCACCGCAACGCCTCCGCCGCACTCGTCCGGAGGCACGGTCGTCCGGCTGGACCCCGGCCAGCAGGGATCGCTGGACGTCTGCACCTCCGACACCCGCTACGTCCGCCGGCTGGAGGTGGCCGAACTGACGCCGGGGACCCAGCTCTGCGTCGTCAACAAGGCCAATGTAGGACTCATCGAGATCCGGGCTCTTCCCGACCCCAAGGCCGCCAGCTCCTACCTCACCTTCGACGCCACGATCTGGCGACAGGCGATCCGCTCTTAGGAACCAGCCGCGCGGGGCGGACGGGGAACGGTCAGTGCGCCGGGAGCCGTTCCGCCTCGCGCGACAGGGCCGCCAGCACCGGGGCGATCAGGGGGTGCGACTCGGCGCCGCGGCGGGTGGCGGCGAAGACGCGGCGGGTGGCGGCCGGTCCGGTCACCGGGCGGACCCGGACCTCCTTGAGGTCCATGCCGCGCAGCGCCGAGCGCGGTACGAGGGCCACCCCGGCCCCCGCGCCCACCAGGGCCGTCACGGCCCGGAAGTCGTCGGAGGAGTGCGCGAAGCGGGGCTGGAAGCCCGCCAGTTCGCAGGCCAGCAGGGTCACGTCGTGGCACGGGTTGCCGGGGTACTGGCCCACCCACTCCGCGTCGGACAGGTCCGCCAGCGCCACCGCCGGGAGGTCGGCCAGCGGATGCCCGGCGGGCAGGACGGCGTCGAAGGGCTCCGCGTAGAGCGGGAGCACCGACAGCCGGGCGTCGTCCGCGCCGGGACCGCCCCGGTACTCGACGGCCAGGGCCACGTCGGCCTCCCCGTCCAGCAGCATCGGCAGGCTCTGGTCGCCCTCGGCGTCGCGGACCCGCAGCCGGATGCCCGGGTGGTCCAGCGCGAGGCGCGAGAGGGCCGGCGCCAGCACCTCGGCGATTCCGGTGGCGAAGGCGGCCACCGTGACCTCGCCCGCCGATCCGCCCGCGTAGGCGGCGAGTTCGGCCTCGGCGCGCTCCAGCTGGGCCAGCACCTCGTGGGTGTGGCCGAGCAGGATCTCCCCGGCCGCGGTGAGCCGTACGCCCCGCCCGCTGCGGGTCAGCAGGGCGTGGCCGGTCTCCTGCTCCAGCGCGGCGAGCTGCTGGGACACGGCGGAGGGGGTGAGGTACAGGGCTGCGGCCGCGGCGGTCACCGTACGGTGGTCCGCCACGGCCCGCAGGATGCGCAGCCGGCGGGGGTCGATCACCCCTCCATTGTCTCAGCCGGCGGACGGGCCCAGCGCCGCACGGGCGTCGGTGAAGGCGGCCACCGCGCGCTCCACGTCGGCCGTGGAGTGGGCCGCCGAGAGCTGGACGCGGATCCGCGCGGCGCCCATCGGGACGACCGGGTAGGAGAAGCCGATCACGTACACGCCGCGCTCCAGCAGCAGCTCGGCCATCTTCGCGGCCTCGGCGGCGTCGCCGATCATGACGGGGGCGATGGCGTGGTCGCCGGGCAGGATCTCGAAGCCCGCCTCGGTCATCTTCGAGCGGAAGAGCGCGGTGTTGGCCGCGAGCCGCTCGCGCAGGTCGCCCGCGGACTCCAGCAGGTCGAGGACCTTCAGGGAGGCGGCGGCAATCACCGGGGCGAGGGAGTTGGAGAAGAGGTACGGGCGCGAGCGCTGGCGCAGCAGCTCGACGATCTCGGTGCGGGCCGCGACGTAGCCGCCGGAGGCGCCGCCGAGGGCCTTGCCGAGGGTGCCGGTGATGATGTCGACGCGGTCCATGACGCCGTGCAGTTCGGGGGTGCCGCGGCCGCCGGGGCCGACGAAGCCGACGGCGTGCGAGTCGTCGACCATGACCATGGCGTCGTAGCGGTCGGCCAGGTCGCAGATCTCGGCGAGCGGGGCGACGTAGCCGTCCATGGAGAACACGCCGTCGGTGACGATCAGCTTGCGGCGGGCACCGCCCTCGGTGGCCTCCTTCAGGCGCGCCTCCAGCTCGGCCATGTCGCGGTTGGCGTAGCGGAAGCGGCGGGCCTTGGAGAGGCGGATGCCGTCGATGATGGAGGCGTGGTTGAGGGCGTCGGAGATCACCGCGTCCTCGGCGCCGAGCAGGGTCTCGAAGACGCCGCCGTTGGCGTCGAAGCAGGAGGAGTAGAGGATCGTGTCCTCCTGGCCGAGGAAGGACGACAGCCGCGCCTCCAGCTCCTTGTGCACCTCCTGCGTGCCGCAGATGAAGCGGACGGAGGCCATGCCGTAGCCCCAGCGGTCGAGGGCGTCCTTCGCGGCGGCGACGACCTCGGGGTGGTCGGCGAGGCCGAGGTAGTTGTTGGCGCAGAAGTTCAGGACCTCGCCCGGGGCGCCGCCCGCGGTGACCGCGACGGCGGCGTTCTGCGGGGTCCCGATGACGCGCTCGGGCTTGTGCAGGCCCGCGGCGCGGATCTCGTCGAGGGTGGCGCGAAGGTCGTCGCGGACGGACTCGAACATGGCTTCGTTTCTCCTTGTGCGGTGTGCCGTCCGGCGGACGGAAGGGGGCCGGGCCCCGCGGAGGGGGGTGGGCGGGGCCCGGCCGTAGGGAGATGGTCTCGTGTGGTTGCGCGGTCGTGCGGATGCGGTGGTGCGCCCACCCGTCAGTGGCGCCACCGGCCCCGGGGCCTCGGCGGGCCCGGCCGAATCCAGGACCCCGGCGGTGCGGCCGGGGGCCCGGCGCGGGGGCCTACTTCGTCCAGTCCAGGATGATCTTGCCGCTGCGGGCCGTGGACGCCTCGTCGAAGGCGGCCTCGAAGTCGCGGTGCGCGTAGCGGCCGGTGATGACCGGGGACAGGTCGAGCCCGCCCTCCAGCAGCACGGTCATCGCGTACCAGGTCTCGAACATCTCGCGGCCGTAGATCCCCTTGATGGTGATCATCGAGGTGACGACCTTCGCCCAGTCCACCGCGAACTCCTGCGCCGACAGGCCCAGCATGGCGATCCGGCCGCCGTGCGTCATGTTGTCGATCATGTCGCGCATCGCCTCGCCGCGGCCGGACATCTCCAGGCCCACGTCGAAGCCCTCGCGCAGCCCCAGCCGGGCCTGAGCCTCGGCGATGGAGGACTCGGCGACGTTCACCGCGAGGGTGGCGCCCGCCTTGCGGGCGATGTCCAGCCGCTCCGGGCTGACGTCGGTGATCACCACGTTGCGCGCGCCGGCGTGCCGGGCGACGGCCGCCGCCATGATGCCGATCGGGCCCGCGCCGGTGATCAGCACGTCCTCGCCGACCAGCGGGAAGGACAGCGCGGTGTGCACGGCGTTGCCGAAGGGGTCGAAGATCGCCGCGACGTCGAGGTCCACGGCGGTGCGGTGCACCCACACGTTCTGGGCGGGCAGCACGACGTATTCGGCGAAGGCCCCGTCGCGCCCGACGCCCAGCCCGATGGTGCTGCGGCACAGGTGGCGGCGGCCGGCCAGGCAGTTGCGGCACTTCCCGCACACCAGGTGGCCCTCGCCGCTGACCAGGGCGCCGATCTCGATGTCCCGGACGTCCGCGCCCAGTGCGGCGACCTCGCCGACGAACTCGTGGCCGAGGACGAGCGGGGTCTTGACCGCGCCCTGCGCCCAGCCGTCCCAGGCCCGGATGTGCAGGTCGGTGCCGCAGATGCCGGTACGCAGCACCCTGATCAGCACGTCGCCGGGGCCGTACTCGGGCTCGGGGACGTCCATGAGCCACAGCCCGGGCTCGGCCTTGTGCTTGACGAGTGCCTTCATGGCGGTGGCTCCAGGCATGCGGAAGGGGGCGCCGTGCGCGCTGGTGCGCGCGTGGCGAGGGTGACGTGCACCAATCTGCCGATCGGCGCGGTGATCAGTCCATCGAGACTTTCTTAAGCGGGCCGACAGCGCAGCTTCACGCCTATGCTCCTCCAGTGAGGGGGACGGGGCCCGGGGAAGGATCCGGCGGAAGGTCCCGCTCCGGTGGGAAAAGGGGAGGTGAGGGGCGTGCCGAGTCTGCGCAGCAGGGCGCTTTCGGCCGCACTGGTCGCGACGGGGCGGCGAAGACGGTTCGCGACGGCGGAAGCGGTCCGGGCCAAGGTGGCCGAGTCGGCCCGCCGGCCCGCCTCGCACCTGCCGCCGCGTTCGCTGGGGCGGGTCGCGGACGTGACGCGGACCTTCGTCGGAGCCTGGCCGGTGTACGACGTCTCCCCGCGCGGCGCGGAGCCCTTGGCGCGGGTGCTGTACGTACACGGCGGCGCGTTCATCGACGAGCTGGACCGGCCGCACTGGTCGCTGATCCGCCATCTCGTGACGCGGGCGCGCGCCCGGGTCGTCGTACCGGCGTACATCCTGGCGCCGCGCGGGACCGCCGACCGTACCGTCCCGGTCGCCGCCGACCTGCTGAGCGGCCTGATCGAGGGCGGCGGCGCGGGCGGCACGGTACTGCTGGGCGATTCGGCGGGGGCCGGGCTGGCGCTGGCCGCCGCGCAGCGGCTGCGCGGGCGCACCGGGGCCCAGCCGTCCCGGATCGTGCTGATCTCCCCCTGGCTGGACGTCAGCATGAGCGACCCCGCCCAGGCGGCGATCGAGCCCGCCGATCCGCTGCTGGCCCGGCCGGGCCTGGCCGAGGCGGGCCGGCTGTACGCGGGGAACCTCGCGGCCGACGACCCCCGGGTGAGCCCGCTGCACGGCTCCTTCGAGGGGCTGGCGCCGCTGTCGGTGTTCACCGGCACCCGGGACATGCTCAGCACCGACAGCCGGGAGCTGTCGCGCCGGGCCCGCGCGGCCGGGGTCGAGGTGGACTGGCACGAGGAGGCCGGCCTGCCGCACCTGTACCCGCTGCTCCCGGTCCCGGAGGGCCGCGCCGCCCGGGACCGCATCGTCGAGCTGATCAGGGCCACCGCGTCCGATCCCGCCCCCTGGACATGACGGGGCCTTACGCCGTACAGGTCATGAGCGAGCTGACCGGCCGGGCGCGGTAGGCGCTCCAGTACGCCTCGTCGCGCGCCGGCTCGGCCGGGTCGGCGGGCGGGGTGCGGCTGGGCTGCCAGGCGACGGTGGCGAACCCTGCGTCGACGGCGGCCTCCGCGAAGTCGGAGTGCGCCCATTCGCGGTACTCGAAGTGCTGCGGGGGTTCGGTCAGGAACTGCGCCCTCAGCAGCGGAGCGTCGCCCTCCGGCAGCCGGTCGAGGATCCGCACCCCGTACGGGGACCAGTCCGCGGGCGGGGAGCCGCCCGGGTTGCGCACCAGGGCCAGCAGCCGCCCACCGGGGCGGAGGTTGGCCCGGATGCCGCGGAACATCGCGTGCAGCGATTCGCGGTCGGCGGCGTGGCTGAACAGGTACACGGCGGTGGCCAGGTCGAAGGGGCCGAGCCGGGGCATGTCGACCGCGTCGGCGAGGACGTACTCGACGCGGTCGGGAGCGGCTTCCCGGGCACGGCGCAGACGGTCGGGGCAGCTGTCGACGCCGACCGTGCGCCGGGCGCCGCCGTTCGCGAGCAGCGCGGCGGTCGCACCGTGTCCGCAGGCCACGTCGAGGGCGTCGAGGTCGCGGACCCCGCCCAGGGCGTCCAGTGCGGTGCGCAGCGTGTGGGCGTCGGCGGCGGTGAAGGCCGCCCGGGGCGCCGGGTGCGTGGCCGTGTCGGCGGGCTGGTGCATGCCGGCATGCTCCCCGCTGCCGGGCCGC
This sequence comes from Streptomyces sp. NPDC102258, assembly GCF_055584685.1. Lineage (NCBI taxonomy): Bacteria > Bacillati > Actinomycetota > Actinomycetes > Kitasatosporales > Streptomycetaceae > Streptomyces > Streptomyces sp. NPDC102258. The sequence continues at coordinate 312,456 of NZ_JBVJLO010000002.1, read as the reverse complement.
GCGACGGCCCGCGCGCGCCCGCGTCCCCCGCACGGGGGAGGCGTTCGGGCCATCGGCTACGACGTACGGGTCCCCGCGACGGGCCGCCGGGCCGGGGTGCGGCGGGGGGCGGCGCGGGCGCATGCTGGCTGTGTGACGGCGAGACCGGACGATGACGCCACGGCCCAGGTGCTCGCGCATGCCGCCGTGAACGCCGTGGAAGCCCTCGGCGGGTACGCGGGCGGCGTCTACCTGCGCTCCGAGTCGCCCGATCTGCTGCGGCTGGCGGTGGTGACGGGGCTGCCGGGGCCGCTGTTCCGCCCCTGGTGGCGGATGCAGGTGCACCGCCCGTACCCGGTCGCCGAGGCCTACCGCTCGGGACAGTCCGTGCACCTGCCGGACCAGGAGGCGGCCATGCGCCGCTTCCCCCAGCTGATGGCCGGGCTGCCCTTCATGCTCGCCTCCCTGTACGAGCCCGTCACCGACGGGCCGGAGCGGTACGGGGTGCTGTTCGTGCTCCGCCCGGCGACCCCCGGGGTCCCGGTCGGGGCGGTGGACCGGGAGCGGCTGCGTGAGGCCGCCGACGCCCTCGCCGCGGAGCTGGCCGGGCCGGAGACGGGGGCCGGCCCGGTGCGGTGGAGCGGCGATCCGGTCGAGGTGGTCCCGCCCCGGAGCGGCGGGGGCGGGGACGCCCGGGAGACCGTGGACCGGCTGGCGCAGGCGGTCCTGTCCATCGACCGCGAGGGCCGGATCGGCTTCGCCAACTCCGCCGCCGAGACCCTCGCCGGGGACCTCCCGGGAGGGGGCGGGCCCCCGCTGCGCGGGCGGCTGCTCTGGGAGGCGCTGCCCTGGCTGGGCCGCCCCGCCTACGAGGACCACTTCCGGGGTGTGTTCCTGTCCCCCGTGCCCGTGCGCTTCCCGGCCCGGCGCGGTACGGGCCCGGACGGTGACTGGGTGACGGTGGGCCTGCACCCCGGGCCGGACGGGGTGAGCGTGATCATCGGCTCCGTCGAGGAGCCCGCGTACGCGCCCGGTGCGGTGGCCCCGCCGGGGGCCGGCCCCGGCTCGCCGGCCGATCAGGCGTCGGCGCTGTACCGGCCGGTCGCCCTCGCCATCGCGCTGACGGAGGCGGTGACCGCCCGCCAGGTGTCGGCGGTGGTCACCGAGGAGCTGCTGCCCGCGTTCGGCGGCCGCCAGCTGGCCATCTACGTACTGAACGAGCGGCACCTGCACCTGGCCTGGGAGACCGGCTTCCCGAAGGGGTTCCTCGACCGCTTCGACGGGGTGTCACTGGACGTGCGGCTGCCCGGCGTGGAGACCCTGACCACGGGCCGGCCGCTGTTCTTCGAGTCGATGGGGCACCTCGCCGAGGCCTACCCGGGGATCCCGCTGGACGCCGACGTCGGCGCCCGCGCCTTCCTGCCGCTGATCGCCTCCGGCCGTCCCGTCGGCTCCTGCATCCTCGGCTTCGACACCCCGCGCGGCTTCGGCCCGCAGGAGCGTACGGTGCTCACCGCGCTGGCCGGCCTGATCGCGCAGGCCCTGGAGCGGGCGCGGCGCTACGACAGCGAGGCGGCGCTCGCCCGCGGCCTCCAGTCGGCCCTGCTGCCGCACCGGCTGCCGGTCCTGGAGGACGTGGACACGGTGGGCCGGTACCTGCCCGGGACGGTCGGCATGGACATCGGCGGCGACTGGTACGACGTGATCGCGACGCGCGCCGGACCGCTGGCGCTGGTCATCGGGGACGTCCAGGGCCACGGCGTGGCCGCCGCCTCCACCATGGGCCAACTCCGCAGCGCGGTACGGGCCTTCGCGCTGAGCGGCAACACCCCAGACGAGGTGGTGCGGGGGACGAACCAGCTGCTGATCGACCTGGACCCGGGCCAGTTCGCCAGTTGCTGCTACGTCCTGCTCGACCCGGGGACCGGCCGGGCGACGGCCGTCCGCGCCGGGCACCCGCAGCCGCTGCTGCGCCACCCCGACGGCACCGCCGAGGTGCTGGACCTGCCCGGCGGCCTGGTGCTCGGCATCGACGCGGGCGCCGACTACCCGGTGACCGAGCTGCGTATGGAGCGGGGCGCGGTGCTCGCCCTGTACACCGACGGGCTGGTGGAAATCCCGGGCACGGACATCGACGAGGGGGTCGAGCGGCTGCGCGCGGCGCTGGCGGCGGCCCGGCCGTCCCCGCTGACGGAGACGGCCGACCGGCTGGTCGCCGGGCCGGGGAACACGGCGGACCGGCCCGACGACATCGCCCTGCTGCTGGCCACCCGGACCGGCGAAGATCCGTAAGGCCCGGCGCGGTGACGGAACGGCCGACGGTGCGCATCGATCCAGCAAAGCGGAAGAAAATTCATCGCGCGGGGGCTGCGGTTTCCGCGCCCCTCCCCCGGTCAGCGTTTACGCGGCCTTGACGCGCGTTCCGGGGCTCCGCGGGGCCGTCCCGCGATGGAATCCGCACATGAACAGCTCTTGACCTGCGGATCCCGTACAGCTTGCATAGCGGCCCGGGAGCCCCGCGAACACCGTGCCCACCACCGCCCCGGAGGCGATACCGCTCCCGCTCTCCCCCACCGCACCTGCCGATCGGAACACCGCCCCGATGACTGACACGATCAGCGCTCCCCAGGCCCTCGCCCCCGCCACCGGGCCCGTCCCGCAGAAGCTCAAGCGTTCCATCGGCGTCGTCGGCGGGACCCTGCTCACGCTCTCGTGCGTGACGCCTGCCTCGACCCTCTTCGTCGTCGTCCCCGATCTGTTCTCCAGCCTCGGCACCTGGACCGCGCTCACCATCGCCATCGGCTCGCTGCTCTGCGTCGGGGTGGCGTTCTGCTATTCCGAGCTGGGCACGCTCATCCCCAGCGCCGGCGGCGAGTACGCCATGGTGTCCACCCTGGCCGGGCGACTCGCGGGCTGGCTGGTCTTCGTCCTGTCCCTGCTCGTGGTGATGATCGTGCCCCCGGTGATCGCCATGGGGACCGCCGACTACCTCTCTCCGGTGGTCGACATACCGGCCCCGGTGGCCGGCGGCGCCGTGATGCTGCTCGCCACCCTCGCCGGACTGCTCGACCTGCGGGCCAACGCCTGGATCACCGGCATCTTCCTCGTCCTGGAGGTGATCGCCGCCGCGCTGGTCGCCGTGCTCGGCTTCGCCCACAGTGAGCGGGGCGCCGACGCCCTGGTGCACGGGCAGGTGGCCGCCGGGGGCGGCGGCACCTCCACCGTGACGGCGATGATGGTGGTCTCCGGGCTCGCCATCGCCCTGTTCATCACCCAGGGCTTCTCCACCGCCGTGTACCTCTCGGAGGAGCTGGAGAAGCCGCGCCGCAACGTCCCGCGGACGGTGCTCGCCACCCTGGCCATCTCCACCGCCGTCATCCTGGTCCCGGTCATCGCCATCACCATGGGCGCCCCGGACCTCGACGCGCTCGCCGCCGGTGACCTCGGCGCGATGGTGACCGCCTGGTCGAACTCCGCCGTCGGCACCTTCGTCAGCCTGTGCGTGGCCCTGGCCATCGTCAACGCGGGCATCGTCATGGTCATCCAGAACTCCCGCGTGCTGTTCGCCTCCGCCCGCGACAAGGCCTGGCCCGAGCCCGTCAACCGCGGCCTGGCGCGCCTGGGCCGCTTCGGCTCCCCGTGGGTGGCCACCCTGCTCGTCGGCGTCCCGGGCGCGGCGATGTGCTTCGTCAACCTCGACACCCTGTACGGGGTGACGGGCGTGTCGGTGACCGGCATGTACCTGCTGGTGGCGGTGGCCGCGCTGTTCAGCCGGCGCGGCGCGCACGGGCAGGCCTCCGCCTGGCGGATGCCGCTGTGGCCGGCCGTGCCGGTCGCGCTGATCCTCGTACTCGCGTACATCCTCACGCAGCAGGAGACCCAGTACCTGCTGTGGACCGGCGGGATCACCGCCGTGGCCACCCTGTACTGGGCCCTGTACCTGCGGCCGCGCAAGGACACGCGCTGGCTGGTGAGCATTCCGGAGACCGAGGAGGGGCTGGCGGACTGACCCCGCCGGTCAGCCGTCGCGCCGGCCGGTCGGGGCTCCCCCGGCCAGGGTGAGCGCGGTGTTGACCAGGCCGACGTGGCTGAACGCCTGGGGGAAGTTGCCGAGTTGGCGGCAGCCGACGGGGTCGTACTCCTCCGCCAGCAGGCCCACGTCGTTGCAGGTCTCCAGCAGCCGCTCGAACAGGGCCCGGGCCTCCTTCTCCCGGCCGGTCATGTACAGCGCGTCCGCCAGCCAGAACGAGCAGGCCAGGAAGGCCCCTTCGTCGCCGGGAAGCCCGTCGACGGAGGGGCCGCCGTCGGTGCTGTAGCGGCGGACCAGGCCGTTGGCGCCGAGCTCGGCCCGGACCGCGTCGACGGTACCGATGACGCGCGGGTCGTCGGGCGGCAGGAAGCCGACGCGGGGGATGAGGAGAGTGGCCGCGTCGAGTTCGCGGGAGCCGTAGTACTGGGTGAAGGTGCCCCGCTCGGTGTCGAAGCCGTTCTCGCAGACGTCGCGGTGGACCTCGTCCCTTATCGCCCGCCAGCGCTCGATGTCCCCGGGCATGTCCGGGTCGGCCTCCAGCGCCCGTACGGCCCGGTCGGCGGCGACCCACGCCATCACCTTCGAGTGCACGAAGTGCCGGCGGGGTCCGCGCACCTCCCACAGCCCCTCGTCGGGGCGGCGCCAGTTGCGCTCCAGGAAGTCCAGCAGGGCGAGCTGGATCTTCCAGGCGTGCCGTTCCGGGGCCAGGCCGGTCGAGCGGGCCAGGTCCAGGGAGTCAAGGACCTCGCCGTACACGTCGAGCTGGAGCTGGTCGACGGCGGCGTTGCCGACGCGTACGGGCGCGGAGCCGGCGTACCCGCGCAGCCAGGGCAGGTCGGTCTCGGGGATCCGGCGCTCACCCGCGATGCCGTACATGATCTGGAGGTCGGCCGGGTCGCCGGCGACGGCGCGCAGCAGCCAGTGGCGCCAGGCGCGGGCCTCTTCGATGTAGCCGGTGGACATCAGCGCGCCGAGGGTCAGGGTGGAGTCGCGCAGCCAGCAGTAGCGGTAGTCCCAGTTCCGGACGCCGCCGAGCTCCTCCGGCAGGGAGGTGGTGGCGGCGGCGACGATCCCGCCGGTGGGGGCGTAGGTGAGGGCCTTGAGGGTGATGAGGGAGCGGAGCACGGCTTCCCGGTGGGGTCCCTCGTAACTGCAGACGTCCGACCACTCCCGCCAGTCGGCGAGGCTCTGGCGGAGCGCCTCGTACGGGTCGACGCGCGCGGGGCGCGGTTCGTGCGAGGGGTGCCAGGTCAGGACGAAGGCCACCTGCTCCCCGGGGTCCACGGTGAACTCCGAGCGGGTGCTGTTGTCCTCGCCCCAGGTGCGGACGGGCGGTTCGCTGCGGAACCAGGCGGAGTCGGGTCCGGCGACCGCGACCCGGTCCCCCTCGCTGCGCCGCACCCAGGGCACGACGTGGCCGTAGTCGAAGCGCAGCCGCAGGGTGCTGCGGACGGTGACCCGGCCGGAGATCCCCTCGACGATCCGCATCACGTCGGGGGCGGTGTCGCGCTGGGGCATGAAGTCGGTGACCTTGACGGTGCCCTCGGCGGTCTCCCAGTAGGACTCCAGGACCAGGGTGCCGTCGACGTAGGCCCGCCGCGTGCACCGGTCGCCGGGGGCGGCGCTCTCGGGGGCGATGCGCCAGTGGCCGTTCTCCTCGTCGCCGAGGAGGGCGGCGAAACAGGCCGCGGAGTCGAAGCGGGGCAGGCACAGCCAGTCGATGGACCCGTCGCGGCCCACCAGTCCACTGGTCATCAGGTCGCCGATGAGTGCGTAGTCTTCGATGGGTTGTGTCATTTCTCCGCTGTTCCCCCGAATGCCCGGGGGCAATCAGGGTGTCGGTCGTTGATCCACTGGCTGACGGCCCGGCAGCTCCGGCAGGAGGATGACGCCTGCCGGAGCCGGTCGGGCGCGGCGGCTAGTTGCGTACGAGGAGCGTCACGGCCGCGAGGACCACGCCGAGGGCCAGGGCCTGGGCGCCCAGGGGCAGTCGGTGGGTGCGCAGGGCCGGGACGGGCAGGAGGCGGTCGACGGCGTAGCGGCCGGGGCCGGTGAGGGTGAGGGCCGCGGCGCCCACGGCGAGCAGGAACTCGTACTCCGCGCCCTTGGGGGCGAAGAAGGATCCGGCGCCGTGCACGGCGGCGGCGTTGATCATCGTGCCGAGCACGGCCGCGCCGGCGAGCGGGGTGAGCAGGCCGGCGGCGAGGGCGAGGCCGCCGAGGGTCTCGGTCAGACCGGCGAGGGTGGCCATCGCCTCGCCGGCCGGGTAGCCGCTCGCGGTGAAGAACTGGCCGGTGCCGCTGATGCCGCCGCCACCGAACCAGCCGAAGAGCTTCTGGACGCCGTGGGCGGCGACCGTCAGACCGAGCACGACGCGCAGGAGCAGCAGGCCGGCGTCGTACGGGGCGGTGGAGGCGGCGGGGGCGGGGGACTGCGCGGCCGGGGCGCCGGCCGGGGCCTTCGTCGTGGGGGCGGAGGCGCTGGTCATGGGGGGTGTTCCTTCCGGTCGGGCCGGCCCGAGGGGAGTAGTTCAAATTCGAACCGACCCTGCGACCCTAACCACTGATTCAAATTGGAACAACCCGTGTAGGCTGGATCCATGGCTGAAACGAGATGGCTGGACGACCGCGAGATGCACGCCTGGAGCGGTTTCCTCGCCGCGTCCGCCCTGGTGAACCGGCGTCTCGACCAACAGCTCAAGGACGACTCCGGCCTCTCCCATCCGCAGTACGAGATCCTCGTGCGGCTCGCCGCGGCGCCCGACCGCGAACTGCGGATGACGGAACTCGCCAATGGCCTGATCAATTCGAAGAGCGGGCTGACCTACCAGGTCACCCAGATGGAGAAGGCCGGCCTCGTCCGCCGCCGCAGCTGCCCGTCCGACGTGCGCGGGGTCTTCGCCGTCCTCACCGAGGCGGGCCTCGCCCGGCTGGAGGCGGCCGCGCCCGGGCACGTGGCCACCGTACGGGAGGTCCTCGTGGACGTCCTGACCCCCGGGCAACTGGACGCGCTGGCCGCCGGTCTCGGCGAAGTCAGCCGCCGGCTGCGCGAACAGGGCGCCTGACGGGGTAGGAGCGCCGCATGGACGGAACAGTCTGGATCATCCTCGCCGTGGTCCTCGCCCTCGGGCTGGCGGTCACCGCCGCGGTACTGCTGGTACGGGTCTTCGCGGCGCGCCGGCTGCTGCTGGACGCGGGCATCCCGCTGCGCGACAAGGCGCTGTTCTGGGTGGCGGTCGTGTACACCCTCTCCCCCGTGGACCTGATCCCGGACCCGGTCTACCTGGACGACATCGGCGTCCTGCTGCTGGCGCTGAAGTCCCTGCACGCGGCCGCGGCCGCCGCCAGGGGGCCCGCCGACCGGACCCTCTGACGGCGCGGCCGCCCGGCGCCCGCTACTTCGGCATCAGGACGGTGTCGACGATGTAGACGGTCGCGTTCGCGGTCGGGACGTTGCCGCAGACCACGTTCGAGATGCCGTTGATCTTGTAGGCCCCGCCCGCGCCGGCCGCCGTGATCTTCCCCTTCTCCAGGGTGTCGAAGGAGCCGCTCTCCAGCTGCGCGGGGGTGAGCGCCTGTCCGACGACGTGGTACGTGAGGATCTTGGTCAGCGTGGCCTTGTCGGCCAGCACCTTGTCCAGGTCCGCCTTCGGGATCTTGGCGAACGCGTCGTTGGTCGGGGCGAAGACGGTCAGGTCCTTCGCGTTGTTCAGGGTGTCTACCAGCCCGGCCTTCTTGACGGCGGCGACCAGCGTGGACAGCGCCGGATTGTTGGAGGCGGCGGTCGCGACGGGGTCCTTGGCCATGCCGTCGAAGCTGCCCGCGCCCTCCTTGGGCACCCCGGCGCAGCCCGGACCGAACGGCTGGTCCGCCGCGGCGGCGGCCGGTGAACCGGCACTGCCCGGGGAGGCGGCGGCCCCGTCGGCCGCGGGGGCGCTCCCGTACGCCGCGTCGTCACCGGAATCGGAGGAGCAGGCGGCGAGCGCGAAGGGCAGCACCGCGGCGGCGGCTACGGCGACGGCGGTGCGACGGAACCGAATCGTGCTCATGTTCATGACGGGTTCTCCCAGGTGGTCGACAGAGCCGGAAACCGAGGCGCCGGGGCCGCGGTCGATGCTCACACCTGGTCTTCGGAGCGGGACCGACGGCGGATGGGTCGGCGTGCGGACCGGCCGGCCGGTCCGCCCACCCCGGCAAGGGCCCCGGGCGCACACCGGAAGGCGGGCCGCCGCACGAGGTGCGACGGCCCGCCTCCGGGTCGGTCCGGTCAGCCCGGTCAGCCGGGTCGTCCGGTCAGTCCCGCAGGGCCCGGGCGAGGCCCTGACGGTCGGTGCCCAGCTTGGTGAAGACCGCGGACAGCAGCTCGGAGACCGCCCGCGCGTCGCTGTGCGTCTCCTTGGCGATCGCCGCGTTGTCCAGGCCCTCGGCGGCCCGGCGCGCCACCTCGTGCTCCGCGACGGTCAGGGAGTCCCGCTCCGCGGTGTACAGCCGGCGCGGGCGCAGTCCGGCGGACGCCAGCTGGGCGCGCGCCCGGCTGACCAGCGCGTCGGCGCCACAGAGGGAGGCGGTCTCCATGCCCCGGTAGAGCTGCTGGGCGGCGAGGTGCGGATCGCCGAGGGTGTGCAGGGCCGTGCCGTGGTCGATGAGGGCGTGGGCGAGTTCGTAGGCGGCCGGGGACTGTTCGAGATGCCCCACCGCCTCCTTGAGCAGCACGGCGGCGCGGGCCGGATCCGCGGCCGCCGCGGAGACCCGCAGGGCGTGCCCGATGATGCTGGGCGCTCCGAACGCCCGGGCGCGGGAGAGCGCTTCGGCGGCGGTGGCCCGGGCCAGCTCGGTGTCGTGGGTGACCTGGGCGAGAGCCAGGTCGAGCTGCCAGGGGCTCCACGACGGGTTGCGGGTGCCGCGCAGATCGAGACGTTTTCCGGCCGCCGCGAGATGGTGCTCGGCCTCGTCGATCCGCCCTTGCGCCAGCAGCAGTTTGCCGTACGCGGCCTGCGGGTCCGGGTAGACGACCGCCCGCGGGAACCCGTCGGCCAGCCGGTAGGTGCGGGCGACCTGCTTGGCCTCGGAGACGTTGCCCCGGGCGAGCAGCGTCTCGATGAGGGTGCCGATGGCGTACCACTGGGCCGGGATGTCCTGGCCGACGCGGTCGGCGATCTGCAGTCCGTTGCGGACGAAGTCCTCGGCCTCGGCGAGCCGTCCGCGCCGGTAGCGGACGTAACCGAGCAGGGTGTAGACGAACGACAGGTGCGCCCCGCGCCAGCCCTTCGCCTCGAACTCCACGATGCCGTTGTTGAAGAGCTCCTCGGCGCGGCCCGGCTGGTCGCAGTACATGAGGCTGATGGCCACCACGGCGGGCACCTCGAACCCGAAGTCCTGGTCGGTCCAGCTCATGCCGCCTTCGAGCGCCTGCTCCGCGTACTCCAGGGCGGTGGCCGCCGGTTCGCCGCGTACGGTGGCGTCCCAGGCGCGCAGGCCCAGGATGTGCCGCTCGGCCAGTCCGCGGCCGGCGAGCCGCTTGGCGAACTGGGCGAGGAGCCGGGAGCGGGCGGGCGAGTTCTCCTCGTCGACCCGGACGGAGTTCCACTTGAACTGTTCGGCCTGCATGCGCAGCCGGGTGCGGGAGTTGGTGGCGCTGCGGGCCTCCTCGGCGAGGAGTTCGGCCGCCGCGGCCAGTTGTCCCGTGTGGCCGAGGGCCTGGGCGAGCCGGTAGGTGATCTGCTCCCGCAGTTCCTGCGCGGTCCCCGGTTCCTCCAGTGCGGTCCGGAGCTGGTTGATGGTGGTCATGGGGTCGTGCAGGAGGTTGGCGGAGCCGAGCTCGAAGAGGACCTGGGCCCGGTGTTCCGCGTCCGGCGGTTCGCGCAGGGCGCGGGCCAGATAGCGGCGCGCGGCGTCGGGTGCTCCGGCGGAGAAGCTCTCCCCGGCCGCCCGGCGCAGCTGCTGGACCACCCACGGGTCGCCCTCGGGGTGCATCTCCAGGAGGTGGCGGGCGGCGGCCCCGGAGCCGAGCCCCGCGTCGACGAGGGCCGTGGCGGCCATCCCGTGCATGCCGACGCGGACGCCGGGCGGGATCGAGCGGTAGACGGCCGTGGCGATGAGGGGGTGGAAGAACTCCACGACCTCCTTGCGCTGCAGGCTCGTCAGGACGGTGAGGATACGCGCCGACCGCAGCTGGTCGATGGCGTCGGCGGTCTGGGCGTCGCCGAGTGCGGCGACGCTCCCCACGATGCCGACCGGGACCGCGTTGCCGAGGACGGCGGCCGCCCAGGCGAGCCGGACGGTGGAGGGGCCGAGCTGTTCGAGCCGCTCGATCAGGCCGCTGCCCTTGACGGCCGAGGCCAGGTCGCGGAGCTGCGGGATGTTGTCCTGGTGGGGTTTGAGGCCGCGGTCACGGCCCTTCATGCCGAGTTCGACGACCTCGAAGGGGTTGCCGCCGGTGATCGCCCAGCATTCGCGGCAGAACATGTCGTCGGCGCTCTCGCCGAGGGCTTCGCGCACGATGCGGGCCACCGCGCTCGTGGTGAGCGGGGCCAGTTCGTGCGGCCGGGCTCCCTGGCGGCCCAGCAGGGCGCGCAACGGGGCGGCGTCGGCCGGGATCTCGTCCGGTCGGCAGGCCACCATGATCAGCATGGCGAGTTCCTCGGCCCGGGTCGCGAAGGAGGCCAGCCAGGCCAGGGACTCGGCGTCGGCCCAGTGCGCGTCGTCGAGGACGAGTACGACGGGGGCGCCGCTGCGGACCGCTAAATGCGTGACGACCCAGTCCAGGCCGTCGCGCACGCCCTGCGGGTCGGGCGCCGCCGGGCCCTTGGGCGAGGCGGTCAGGCCGAGCGCCGGGGCGACGATACCGTGCCAGCTGCCGAGCACGTCGCGCCGTTCGTCCTCGCTCAGGGCGGCGAACGTCGGCTGGATGAGCTGGCGCATGACGTGGAACGGAACCTGCTTCTCCTGCTCGCCGCCCCGTGCGGACAGGACGGTGCAGCCCCGCTCGGCGGCGTGCCGGCGGGCCTCGGCCAGCAGGGTGGTCTTGCCTATCCCGCCCGATCCGGCGAAGGTCAGCACGCCGCCGCGGCGGGTGGCCGAACCGCTGTCGGAGAGTCCGAAGAGTTCGTCCACCGCGCGGTGGATCGCCAGAATTTCGGATTCCCGCTCCAGGAGGGACTGCGACGCCCCACCCCTCGGTTCCGTGACATGTGACATTCCTGCCCCCTCCTGCGCGTGCGGCCGAGTGTATGACCCTGGGGGCGAGATGTTGCTGCTTAAACTTAATATTGCGGCATCTCACCACTCCTGCGGGAGCAATGCTGTACTCTCGGCGGGCTTCATTGCGGTGTGACATTAACGGATTGACGGAAATCGGCTGGAAACGGCCGAAGATCAACCCCGACCAGGACAGGATCGGTCAGATTCCGTCAATCGCGGGCTATGGGAATCATCGGCAGTTCACTCGGCTGGGGAATCCCAGCCGGAACCTCACGCACCGTGACCCCCGGGGCCGGGGTCAGGGTCCACCGCGAGGCCACCGTCGCCAGTGCCGTGAGGATCTCCGCCACCGCGAACGTGTCGCCGATGCACTTGTGCTGGCCGGCCCCGAACGGGACGTAGCGGTGGTCCCGCGGGCTGTCGGCGGCGTCCCCGAGCCAGCGGTCCGGGTCGAAGACCGAGGGATTGGGGAACAGGGCCGGGTCCCGGTGCAACGCGTAAGGGCTGTAGGCCAGTTCGGCGCCGAGCGGGATGGAGATCCCGCCCAGGGTGAGCGGGACCAGCGCGCGCCGGGTGAACAGCAGCGGCGAGTGCAGGCGCAGCGCCTCCTGGAAGACGTGGTTCGCGTACGTCAGCCGGGACAGGTCCTCGGCGCGGACCGGGCCGGTGCCCACCACCTCGTCGACCTCCGCCTGGAGGCGCCGCTGCACCTCGGGGTGACGGCCGAGCTCGTGGAAGATCCAGGCGAGGGTGGTCGCCGAGGTCTCCGTACCGGCGAACATGATGGCGATCACCTCGTCGCGCACCTGCTCGGGGCTCATCATGGCGCCGGTCTCGGCGTCCACACTGGACAGCAGGAGCGACAGCAGGTCCTGGCGCCCCTCCCCCGCCGCCTCGTACCGCGCGATCACCTGGTCGATGATCCCGCGCAGCCGGGCGGCGGCCGCGTCGAAGCGCCGGTTCTGCGGAACGGGCAGCCGGTCCAGCGACTTGGGCATGACCGCGCGCATCAGCATGCCCTCCAGGACGATCGGCAGCGAGCGGTGCACCTCCTCGACGGCCGGCCGGCTCAGGTCCCCCGAGAAGATCATCTCGGCGACCGAGGAAAGGGCGTAGGTGCGGGTCTCGTTGACCATCGAGACCTCGCGGCCCGAGACCCACGAGGAGGTCATCGCCCGCGCCTGGCGGCCCATCACCTCGGCGTACTCGGTGATGTGGCCGCGGTGGAACGCCGGCTGCATCATGCGGCGCTGTTTGCGGTGGAAGTCGCCGTCGGTCGTCACGATGCCGTTGCCGAACATCGGGCGGAGCCGGTCGAAGACCCGGCCGCGCCCGAACCGCTGCGCCTGCTGGACGAGTACGGCGTGGACGTGCTCGGGGCTGGTGAGGACGTACACGGGCCAGGTGCCGATGTCGAGCCGCACGATCCCGCCGTGGTCGCGCAGGGACTCCAGGAACGCGATCGGCTGCCGCCACAGCTGTAGCGCGTGACCCAGAACCGGTAACCGCCCCGGGGCCACGGGGGCGTTGACCACCGGGCCGGGATGCTCCACCTGTGCCATGGACCGACTCCCTGTCATGCCACCGAGACCAGGCCGGGGCGGGTGTACGCAGACTCCAGCCCGGCCGCGAACCGTTCGTCGCTGTACCGCGTGCACTCGTAACGCTGCCACAGATCCGCGCCGATGATCCAGTCTTCATAACTGCGCACCATCCGGGAAACGGCCTCGCGCACCTCCGGGTCGCTCTCCCCGCGGGCGTCCAGCGTCTCCTCCAGCAGCCGTTCGGCGGCCAGGTACTCCTCGATCCGGGTCTGGATGCGGCCTTCGACCGCCCGGACCGCGTCGGGGAGCGAGCAGCCCTCCCAGGAGGAGATCAGGGAGACGAGGTTGTTGTTGTCCCCGCAGGAGTACTCCTTCGGCAGGGAGAACACGTCGTTGCCCCAGGAGATGACGTCGATGGCGCTCGCCGTCAGCGCCCGGTACTCGGGCAGGTCGTGGATGCGCTGCGGCACGTCCAGACCGAGGCCCGCCTCCACCATGTCCATCATCGGCAGCAGTTGGGAGCTGTGCCGGCGCATCAGCACATAGTCGTCGACCGTCGGGCGGCCGGCCGCCCCGCGGTTGCCCGCCTCCTGGTCCAGGGAGCGCAGCATGAGCGGGACATGGGCCCGGTAGCGGGCCGCGGGGCCCTCGGGCATGCCGGCCAGGATGCGGTCGCACAGGTCGGTGAACCCGTTCACCAGGGGGTTGCGGGCCGGCGCGCCGGCGGTCGACCCCGTCTCCAGGTACGTGGTGATGGTGTCCACCACCGGCCGCCAGGCGGCCAGTTCACCCGTCCTGATGAGGTGGTCGTGCTGGTCGTCCAGGACGAACGACCACGCCATCCACTCGGCGAGCAGGACGACCGTCTCGTAGGGCACCTCACCGCTCACCCGCCCCGCGAGATGACCGAAGCCGATCCCCGCGAATTGTTCGACCGCGTCGGTCACGAGTTCGTGGCGCACCACCCACGTGGTGGCTTCGGCGTTGGCCTGGGCGGCCTGCGGATGCTTGGAGTTCCCGAACGGAAGGTGAAAGTCGGGAACAGAGAAAGAGTCGAGCCGGGTCATTGATCCCCCCATGAAAAGAGTCCGAATTCGCCAATACCCGCTCACCTGCACGACCGGCGCCCGTCGCGATCGTGTGAAGAGACCTCTGTGCTGCGGCATCGTCGCGGCAGCGGGCTGCGGCCGCCGAAAGGAAACCGGTCACCAAGCGACCAGATCCAGCCGACGCACGACCACATCAGGCCACCGTAGAACTAATTAACTCGCAGGCCGCAGCGTACTGTCAATGTAGGACGAGAGGAGAAGATGAATTAATCCGGAAAATACCGAAAGTGCTTTCGCCTCGAATATGCTACCGGCATACGCGGCGGCACCGGGGTCCCGCGGCCTACACTTCGAGTGGGTACGGCGTCCGGTATAGGTGGGAACGTGACCGGGCACCGGTCGTGTCGGGTCCCCTCGATCTCACCGGGAGACAACCATGAGGATGCTGATCAACACCGCGGACACGGTCGTCGCCGACGCGCTGCGCGGCCTGGCGGCCGCCCACCCCGACCTCGACGTGGACGTCGAGCACCGGGTCGTCGTACGCCGCGACGCGCGCGGCGGCGGGCGGGTCGGCCTGGTCTCCGGCGGCGGGTCCGGTCACGAACCGCTGCACGCGGGCTTCGTGGGATACGGGATGCTGTCGGCCGCCTGTCCGGGGGAGGTGTTCACCTCACCGGTTCCGGACCAGATGCTGCGGGCGGCCGGGGCCGTCGAGTCCGGGCAGGGCGTGCTGTTCATCGTGAAGAACTACACCGGGGACGTGCTCAACTTCCAGATGGCGGCGGAGCTGGCCGAGGAGGACGGCGTACGGATCGAGCGGGTCCTGGTCAACGACGACGTGGCCGTCACCGACAGCCTCTACACGGCCGGCCGGCGCGGCACCGGGGCGACCCTGTTCGTCGAGAAGATCGCCGGGGCGGCCGCCGAGGAGGGGGCCCCGCTGGACCAGGTGGCGGCGATCGCCCGGCGGGTCAACGACTCCTCGCGCAGCTTCGGCGTCGCGCTCAGCGCCTGCACCACCCCCGCGAAGGGCAGCCCGACCTTCGACCTGCCCGACGGGGAACTGGAGTTGGGCATCGGCATCCACGGCGAGCCCGGCCGGGAGCGGCGGGCGATGATGACCTCGCGGGAGATCGCGGAGTTCGCGGTGGGCGCCGTACTGGAGGACCTCGTGCGGTCCGGCCCGTCGGACGCGCCGGTGCTGGCCCTCGTCAACGGGATGGGCGCGACCCCGCTGCTGGAGCTGTACGGGTTCCACGCGGAGGTGGCCCGGGTGCTGGAGGCCCGCGGGGTGCCCGTGGCACGGTCGCTCGTCGGCAACTACGTGACCTCCCTGGACATGGCGGGCTGCTCGGTGACCCTGTGCCGGGCCGACGACGAGCTGCTGCGCCTGTGGGACGCGCCCGTGCAGACGCCCGCGCTGCGCTGGGGCCGCTGAGGCACGCTGAACGTAGGCTGGCGGACGGGACCGTCCGAGCGGGTGCGAGACGAGGAGATCCGGTGCGCGACGCAGAGTTCTTCCGACGCTGGTTGGAGGCCGCCACCGCGGCGGTGGAGCGGGAGGCCGACCGGCTGACCGAGCTCGACTCCCCCATCGGGGACGCCGACCACGGCAACAACCTGCTGCGCGGCTTCGTGGCCGTCCGCGCGGCACTGGACGGGGCGGACGGCGGGGCCGCGCCGGGGGCGCTGCTCCAGCTGGCGGGCCGGACGCTGATCTCCACCGTCGGCGGCGCCTCCGGTCCGCTGTACGGGACCCTGCTGCGGCGTACCGGCAAGGAGCTCGGGGACGCCGCCGAGGTCTCCGACGAGGCGCTGCGCGAGGCACTCCACGCGGGCGTCGGCGCGGTGGCGCAGCTCGGCGGGGCGGCGCCGGGGGACAAGACGATGCTGGACGCCCTGGTACCGGGTGTCGAGGCGCTCGCCACCTCCTACGCCGCCGCCGGGGACGCGGCGGAGAACGGCGCGCGGGCGACCACGCCCATGCTGGCGCACAAGGGCCGCGCCAGTTACCTCGGAGAGCGCAGCGTGGGCCATCAGGATCCCGGGGCCACTTCCTCGGCGCTGCTGCTGCGCGCCCTCGCCGAAGCCGCGGACGGTGCCGCGTGAACGCCGGGCCGCTGGTCGGGATCGTGCTGGTGTCGCACAGCGCGCCGGTCGCGCAGGCGGTGGCGGAGCTGGCCCGGGGCCTGGCGGCCGGCGGGGCGGTGGCGCCGGTGGCCCCGGCGGGCGGCGGCCCCGACGGCGGGCTGGGCACGAGCGCGGATCTGGTCCTCGCGGCGGCCGCGTCGGTGGACGGGGGCGCGGGAGTGGTGCTCCTCGCGGACCTCGGCAGCTCGGTCCTGACCGTGAAGGCCCTGCTGGAGGACGAGGAACTCCCGCCCGGCTCCCGCCTCGCGGACGCCCCCTTCCTGGAGGGCGCGGTCGCGGCGGTGGTGGCCGCTTCGGCCGGCGCCCCGGCCGAAGCGGTGGCCGCGTCCGCCGCGGAGGCGTACGCCTACCGCAAGGCCTGACACCCCCCGCACCGGCGGCGCCGGGACGGGGGGCCGGGCCCCTCTTCCAGTGACCGCCGGACGCTAGGGGCGGCCGCGCAGGGACTCGATCTCGCGGCGTTCGCGCTTCGTCGGGCGGCCCGCGCCGCGGTCGCGGATGCCGACGACGGCGGCCTCCACGGGGGTGGGCGGCGGCGGGCTGTTGTCGATGAAGCATTCGGCGGCGACCGGGGGCCCGACCCGCTTGGTCACCGGCCGCCGGACCACGACGATCCGTTCGCGGCCGCCATGGAAGAGCCGTACCTCGTCCCCCGCGCGCACCGGCTGCGCCGGCTTCGCGCGCTCCCCGTTGACTTTGACGTGCCCCGCCCGGCAGGCGGTGGCCGCGAGCGAGCGGGTCTTCGTCAGACGGACCGACCAGATCCAGGCGTCCACCCGGGCGGCTCCCGTCTCCATCTGTGCATCAGCCATGCCCCGACTCTAACGCCGAGGCGGAAGAAGCTTCGGCGGATAACACAAACGGCTTGGCATCTGCAAGGGAGATCATCCCAACTGGATTGCACATGCGCGGTAGGTGCCCCTACCTTGTCGCACATGCAGTCCTACACCATCGGACAGGCGGCACGTCTGCTCGGCGTCAGCCCGGACACGGCCCGCCGCTGGGCCGACGCCGGCCGGGTCGCGACCCATCGCGACGAGGGCGGCCGGCGCCTGATCAACGGCCGGGATCTGGCGGCCTTCTCCATCGAAGTCGGGCAGGGCGCCCACACCGAGGAGGGGGAGCCCTACACCTCGGCGCGCAACGCGTTCCCGGGCATCGTCACCGCCGTCAAACTCGGCGACGTGGCCGCCCAGGTCGAGATCCAGGCCGGTCCCCACCGGCTGGTCTCGCTGCTCACCCGCGAGGCCGTCGAGGAACTCGGCCTGGAAGTCGGCATGCAGGCCACCGCCCGCGTGAAGTCGACCAACGTGCACATCGACCGCACCTGAAGCCGGTCCGCCGCTCCGCCCGCCCTGCCGCTCACCCCGCTCACGCCCACCCTTTCGCCCGTTCCCACCCGCTCCGCCCGTCACCGGCGCGGGTCACCACCACGCGGTCCCGGCACCGGCCGGACCGCCGACCCGACCGAGGAGCCCGCGCCGTGTCCGCACGACTGAACCGCCGCACCGCAGCCGCCGTACTCACCGCCGCCCTGCTCGTCCCGCTGTCCGCCTGTGGCGGTGACGGCGACGCGAAGAAGGACGACGCCGCGAGCGCGCCGTCCGCCTCCGCCCCCGCCTCGCCCGAGGCCAAGGCCAAGGCCGCGAACCTCACCGTCCTCGCCGCCTCCTCCCTCACCGACGTCTTCAAGACCGCCGGCGAGGCCTACCAGAAGTCCCACCCGGGCACCAAGGTCACCTTCTCCTTCGCCGGTTCGCAGGAGCTCGCCGCGCAGGTCAAGCAGGGCGCCCCGGCCGACGCGCTGGTCACCGCCGACACCAAGACCATGGACGGCCTCAAGGCCGAGACGAACGACGCCACGGTCATCGCGAAGAACCGCCTGGTCATCGCGGCCGGCAAGGGCAACCCGTTCAAGATCGACGAGCTGAAGGACCTGGCCGACACCCGGCTCAAGGTCGTCCTCGCCGCGCCCGAGGTCCCCGTCGGCCGCTACAGCAAGCAGATCCTGGACGCCCAGAAGATCGAGGTGAAGCCGGTCTCGCAGGAGCCGAACGTCCGCGCGGTACTGTCCAAGGTCGAGCTGGGCGAGGCCGACGCGGGTCTCGTCTACAAGACGGACTCCGCCAAGTCCGGCGACAAGGTGGTCAACGTCGACATCCCGGACGACCAGAACGCCGTGGCCTCCTACCCGGCCGCCACGCTCAAGCAGTCCAAGAACGCCGAGGCCGCCGCCGCGTTCGTGGCGTGGCTGAGCGGCCCGGAGGCGCAGAAGATCCTCCAGGACGCCGGTTTCCAGAAGGCGTAACGGCTCCGGCACCGGGGGGCCGCCCGCGTCCGGGGGGACGGGCGGCCCCTTCGTCGCGTCGCCGCGCTCCGGCGCCCGCCGCACCTCCGCTTCCTCCGCGCCCGCCGCCCTCCCCATACCGCCGCGCCGCCCCGATCAGGAACCGCCCCCATGAGCAGACCCCGCACCCGCCCGCCCCTGACGCTCGCCCTTCCCGCGCTGCTCGCCGTCGCGTTCCTGCTGCTGCCGCTGGCCGGGATCCTCACCCGGACCGAGTGGGGCGATCTGGCCGGCCACCTCACCAGCCCCGACGTGGTGCGGGCCCTCAAGCTGTCGCTGCTGGTCTCCCTCTGGGCGCTCGGCCTCTCCCTGCTGCTCGGGGTGCCGCTGGCTTGGCTGCTGGCCCGGGTCGAGTTCCGGGGCAAGTCCCTGGTGCGCTCCCTGGTGTTGCTGCCGATGGTGCTCCCGCCGACCGTCGGCGGTGTGGCGCTGCTGCTGGGGTTCGGGCGGCGCGGACTGCTCGGCCCCTGGCTGGAGGGCACGTTCGGCATCACCCTCCCCTTCCACACCTCCGGCGCCGTGGTGGCGGCCACGTTCGTGGCGATGCCCTTCCTCGTGATCAGCCTGGAGGGCGCGCTCGGCGGGCTCAAGCAGAGTTACGAGGAGACCGCGGCCTCCCTCGGCGCCTCGCCGGTCCGGGTGTTCGCCACGGTGACGCTGCCCATGGTCGCTCCGGGCCTGGTCGCCGGCGCGGCCCTCACCTGGGCCCGCGCGCTGGGCGAGTTCGGCGCCACCATCACCTTCGCGGGCAACCTGCCCGGCACCACCCAGACCCTGCCCCTCCAGGTGTACCTGCTGCTCCAGGACAAGCCGGAGGCCGCCACCTCGGTCTCGCTGCTGCTGCTCGCCATCGCCATGGGCGTGCTCGTCGCCCTGCGCGGCCGCTGGACCGGGACCCCGCCCGCCGCCCGGGACGCCGGTGCCCCGCAGCCCGCCGAGGTGGAGGAGGGGCCCGCGCTCCCCCCGGTGCCGGACGGCGAAGTCGCCGCCCCGGCCGCCGACGGCCGCTGGCCCCTGCACGCCGAGGTGACCGGCTTCAACGAGCTCACCCTCGCCGCCGAGCCCGGCACCACCATCGCCGTGGTCGGGGAGAACGGGGCGGGCAAGACCACCCTGCTGCGGGCCCTGCTCGGCCTGACCCCCCGCGCGCACGCCGAGCTGACGCTGGGCGGGCTCGACGTCACGCGGCTGCCGCCGCACCAGCGCCACGTCGCCTGGGTCCCGCAGGACGGCGCGCTGTTCCCGCACCTGACGGCCCTCGCCAACACCGCGTACGGGTTGCGCGCGCGGGGCGTCGGGCGCGCCACCGCCCGCCGGGAGGCGCGGGCCTGGCTGGACCGGCTCGGCGTCGGCCACCTGGCCCACCGCAAGCCGGCCCAGCTCTCCGGCGGACAGGCCCAACGGGTCGCCCTCGCCCGGGCGCTGGCCGCCCGGCCCCGGCTGCTGCTCCTCGACGAGCCCCTCGCCGCCCTCGACCAGTCCACCCGGGCCCGCGTACGGCACACCCTGCGCACGCACCTCGCGGACTTCGGCGGGGTCTGCCTGATCGTCACCCACGACCCCGTCGAGGCGGTGTCGCTGGCCGACCGGGTCCTCGTACTCGCCGACGGCCGCACGCTCCAGGACGCGGCTCCGGCCGAGGTGACCCGGCATCCGAGGTCCCCGTGGGTGGCCCGGATGCTCGGCCGCAACGCCTGGCACGGCGCCGCGTCCGCCGACGGGCTCGCGCTCGCGACGGGCGGCCGGCTGGTGGTGGCGGAGGTCCTGCCCGAGGGGGTACCGGCGCTGGCCATCATCGCCCCGGAGGCGGTCTCGGTCCACCGGGAGCGCCCGGCCGGCAGTCCGCGCAACGTCTGGCCCGGCACCGTACGGGAGATCACCCCGGCCGGCAGCAGGCTGCGCGTCCTCATCGGCTCGCCCGAAGTCCCCGACCTGGTCGCGGAGATCACCCCACAGGCGGCCGCCGAACTGGGCCTGGCCGACGGGGTCGCGGTCTGGGCGAGCGTGAAGGCCACCGAAGTCACCCTGGTACGCCTCTAGGGCCGGTCGTCCGCCCCGGGGTGCGGGGTCCCGGCTCGGGCGAGGTACCCCATCCGGCCCGGCCGAAGTCGCCTCCTGCCTGCGGGAACGCGGGCGTATCCCTTTGGACGGGGGACGTCGGCTGGCATATGTTCGGTCCTGCCCGGGCCGCCCGTCGTGGGGGCCCGTTCCGCCGCCGTTCCGTCCGTACCCGTGGGGGGTCCTCCGTCATGTCCTTCAGCGCGCCCGGCTCACCGCCCCCGCCGCCTCCGTCCGGACCGCCGTCCGCCGGTCCGCCGCCGTACGGAACACCGCCGTACGGAACACCGCCGTACGAGGCCGCGCCGCATGTGGCCGCGCCGTACGGGACCGCTCCGTACGGGGCCGCGCCGCAGCCCGCGTACCCGGCCGCGCCCTACGGGTACCCCGTACCGCCGCCGGCCGCCGCGGGGCCGCGCTCCCCGCGGGGGCTCGCGGTCGCCGTGTCGGTGCTGCTCGGCGTGGCGGCCCTGGCCGCCCTGCTGGGAGCCGCGGCCGACCTGTACACGTGGTCGCTGATGCAGGACGTGCGGGCCGACCCCCTCAAGGTGGAGCAGAGCACCCTGGAGGGCGCCGACACGCTGACCGCCCTCGCCGGCGGGTTCGCGAGCCTGGTGCTGCTCGCCACGGCGGTCCTCTTCGTCATCTGGTTCCACCGGGTGCGGGTCAACGGCGGGATCCTCAACCCCGGTGCGTTCACGCAGTCGAGCGGCTGGGCCATCGGTGCCTGGTTCATTCCGGTCGGCCACCTCTTCCTCCCCTACCGGGTCGCCTCCCAGACCTGGGCGGCGAGCGTCCAGCTCGGCCCCGACGGCTCGTTCCGGCGGTACTCGACGCTCCCGCTGACCTCCTGGTGGACGCTCTGGGTGCTCTCGGGGGTGCTCGACACGGTCGGCACCGCCCTGGGCCGGCGGGCCGAGACGCCGGAGGCGCTGAGCACCGTGTCCGCCCTCTCCGCGTTCGCCGGCCTGACGACGGTCGCGGCGGGCGTGCTGGCCATCGTCTTCGTGCTGAAGCTGACCGCCCTGCAGAGCGTCAAGGCGGCCCAGGGACCGTACGCCGCCGTCTGACCCGGCGCGGACGGGTTCAGCTCCGTCCGGGCGCTTCCCGCGGCGGGACGGTGAACTCGCACCACACCGACTTCCCGCCGCCCCGGGGCTCCACGCCCCAGCCGTCCGCGAGCCGGTCCACCAGCAGCAGGCCGCGGCCCGACACCGCCCAGTCGTCGGCCTCGCGGGGGCGCGGCAGGGCGCTGCTCAGGTCCTCGACCTCGACCCGGATGCGGCCCTCCGCGGTCAGCCGCAGGTTCAGCGTGCCGCCGCCGTCGGTGTGCACGAGCGCGTTGGCCATCAGCTCGTCCGCCGCCAGCTCGATCTCGTCGGCCCGCTCCCGGGCGCCCCAGGCCGCCACCGCCGCCCGGATCAGGTGCCGGGCCGTGGCCGGGCCGTCGCGGTCCCCGGGCGTGAGGCGCTGGCTGAGCGGGCCGCCGCCGCGCGGGGCGGGGGCGCCGCGGCGGCGCAGCACGAGCAGGGCCATGTCGTCCCCGCCGCCCGCGTCCCCGACGAGGCCGCACAGCACGTCGGCGAGTTCCTCGACGTCGGCCGGGCCCGCGCGGGCGGCGTCCAGGAGTTCCCGCATACCGCTCTCCCCGTCCCCGCCCGGCCGTTCGATGAGGCCGTCCGTGCAGAGCAGCAGCGTGTCCCCGGGGTGCAGTTCCAGGCTGGTGACGGGATAGCCGGAGCCGGTCCCCGCATGTTCGCGGGCGGGCAGTCCGAGCGGGAGGCCGCCCGCCACCTGGAGGCGGTGGCAGCTGCCGTCGCCGCGCCGTACGACGGGGTCGAGGTGTCCGGCCCGGACCAGGTGCAGCGCCCCGGTGGTCAGGTCCACCTCGGCGTAGGTGCAGGTGGCGAAGCGTTCGGTGGCCAGGTCGCGCAGGAAGGCGGAGGCCCGGGCCATCACCGTGCCGGGCGTGTGGCCCTCCAGGACGTAGGCGCGCAGGACGATCCGCAGCTGGCCCATGACGGCCGCCGCGTCCGTGTCGTGTCCCTGGACGTCCCCGATCATCACCCCGACCCTGCCTTCGGCGAGGGGGATGACGTCGTACCAGTCGCCGCCGATGTCCCGGCCCATCCGGGCCGCCCGGTACCGTACGGCGATCCTGGCGCCGGGCACCTCCGGGATCCGGCGCGGCAGCATGGCCCGCTGGAGGCCCTCGGCGAGGTCGTGCTCCTGCTCGAAGAGGATCGCCCGCTGGAGGCTCTGCGCGATGCCGCTGCCCAGGGCGACGAGGAGGTTGCGCTCCTCGTCCGTGAAGTCGCCCTCCCGGGTGTACAGCAGGCCGAGGGCGCCGACGGGCCGGCCCTGGGCGATCAGCGGCAGGTACACGCCGCTGCGTACGTCGAGCGGCTCGATGTAGGGCCACAGCTCCGGGTAGCGCTGCCGGAAGCGCTCGCGCGAGGTGATGAACACCGGCTGCAGGCCGCGTACGGCCTCGCTCATCGGGAACCGCGCGTCGATCCGCGTGTACTCGATCTCGGGCACGTACGAGCCCAGCTGCCCTTCCGCCACCAGGTGGATGCGGGCGCCGTCGACCACGCCGAGCATGACGCTGACCGCGCCGAGGTGGCCGAGGGCCTCGGGGTCCTTGAGGACGTCGGTCACGTCGTGGACGGTGCGGGCGTGGGCGAGGATCGCGGTGGTCCGCTCGACGACCCCGGTCATCCGGCGGCGGCCCTCGTCCCGTTCCCCGGTGGCGCCCGGCTCGCTCGGGTCCTCGGCGGCGTCGCGGAGGATGCCGATGACCCGGTACGGGCGGCCGCCCTCCGGGTCCCGCACGATGCTCCCCTGCACGTGGGTCCAGGCGGTGCCGCCGTCGCGGCGGACGCTGCGGAAGTAGGCCCCGTAGTGGCTGCGGCCGTCCTTGAAGGCCCGTTGGACGCGCCGTTCCAGCCGGGGCCGCTCGCTCGGCAGCACCCGGGCGAGCAGCCCTTCGTACGTGCCGTCGAACTCCTCGGGGCGCAGGTCGAGCACGTCGAGCGCGGTGGCGTCCAGGTGCATCCGCTCGCTGTCGAGATCCCAGTCGAAGGTGCCCATGCGGTTGAGCGCGAGGCTCAGGTCGGGCCGCGCGGGCCAGTCGACATCGGGGGTGTGTCCCCGGTGGTCCATGCAGCCAGGGTCTCACCGTTGCCCGGCGTCCGGCGCGCGGTGGCGCCCGGCCGGCTCCGCCCGGATCGGCGCGGGCAGCATCACCGCAGGTCAGAGGGGTCTTAAGGGGAATGACAACGGTCCCCGTTGCAGCCTTTGCCGATCGCGGCGCGGTGCGCTTCACTTCACGCGTCGGAACCGAACAAACGGGGGATGCCATGACCGGGCACGACCAGGCGGACGCACACGTGCACGAGGAGGGCCCCGCGGGTCACGGCCACGGGGCCCACGGCCACACCGGGCACAGCCACGGTGTCGACCCGGACGCCGACCGCCGCTGGCTTGGCATCGCCCTCGCGCTGATCGGCGGTTTCATGGCCGTCGAGGTGGTCATCGGCGTCCTCGCCCAGTCGCTGGCCCTGATCTCCGACGCCGCGCACATGCTGACCGACGCCGTCTCGATCGTCCTCGCGCTGATCGCGATGCGGCTGGCGGCCCGGCCGGCGCGCGGCGGGTTCACGTACGGCCTCAAGCGCGCCGAGATCCTCTCCGCCCAGGCCAACGGGCTCACCCTGCTGCTGCTGGCGGTCTGGCTGGCGTACGAGGCGGTGCGGCGGCTGATCGATCCGCCCGACGTCGAGGGCGGGCTGGTGCTGGTGACGGCGCTGGCCGGGATCGTGGTGAACGTGGCGGCGGCCTGGTGCATCTCGCGGGCGAACCGGTCCTCGCTGGCCGTGGAGGGCGCCTACCAGCACATCCTGAACGACCTGTTCGCCTTCATCGGGACGGCGGTCGCCGGTCTGATCGTGCTGACCACCGGTTTCGCGCGGGCCGACGCGATCGCCACGCTGGTGGTGGTGGTCCTGATGGTGAAGGCGGGCTACGGGCTGGTGCGCGAATCGGGCCGGATCTTCCTGGAGGCGGCCCCGGCGCACCTGGACCCGGACGCCGTCGGTGACCGGCTGGTCGGGCAGCCGCCGGTGACCGAGGTGCACGACCTGCACATCTGGACGATCACCTCGGGGCAGGCGGCCCTGTCGGCGCACGTGCTGGTGGAGCCGGCGGGCGACTGCCACGCGGTGCGCCGGGACCTGGAGGCGCTGCTGGCGAAGGAGTACGGGATCACCCACACCACCCTTCAGGTGGACCACCGGCAGGAGGGCCTGCTGTGGGTGGGCCGGGCGGGCGAGGAGCCGGACGCGGGGGACGCGCACTGCGCGGACTCCCACGGGCCGGTCCACCGGGAGGGCCCGCACCCGCACTGAGCGCCGGGCCGGCGGGGCATACATGGACCCATGACGGAGCCGAAGAGGCACAAACGCAGCGCCGGCCTGCTGCTGTTCCGCCGCACCGGCGGCGCGCCCGGCCCGGGCGGCGAGGTCGAGGTGCTGCTCGGGCACATGGGCGGCCCCCTGTGGGCGCGCAAGGACGCGGGCGGCTGGGCGATCCCCAAGGGCGAGTACGGACCGGACGAGACACCCCGGGACGCCGCCCGCCGGGAGTTCACGGAGGAGCTCGGGCTGCCGCCGCCGGAGGGCGCGTACCTGCCGCTGGGCGAGGTGCGGCTGACCAGCGGGAAGCTGGTGACCGTCTGGGCGGTGGAGGCGGACCTCGATCCGGCCCTGGTGGTGCCCGGGACGTTCACGATGGAGTGGCCCCCGCACTCGGGGCGCGAACAGGAGTTCCCGGAGCTGGACCGGGTGGCCTGGTTCGCACCACCGCTGGCCCGAACCAAGCTGATTCCGGGCCAAATCCCGTTCCTGGAGCGGCTGTTGGGGCTGCTGGAGGGTTGACCCGACCTTTACTTGCCAACAAACCCCACCTGCATGGACATTGCACATATGACGAGCGTCGTGCTGGTGGGAACCCTGGACACCAAGGGTGTCGAGTACGGCTGGCTGCGCGAGAGGCTGCTGCGCGCCGGCGTCGAGGTGGTACTGGTCGATACGGGGATCATGGGAGAGCCCCGTGGGACCGCCGACGTCCCGCGCGCGGCGGTGGCGCGGGCGGCGGGCACGGAACTGGAGCGGTTACGGGCGGCCGCCGACCGGGGCGCGGCCGTGACGACGATGGCCCGGGGCGCCGAGGCGACCCTCTTGCGGCTGCACGCCGAGGGCCGGCTGCACGGGGTGCTCGCGATCGGGGGCAGCGGGGGCACCTCGATCGCGACCCGGGCCATGCGGGCGCTGCCGCTCGGCGTGCCGAAGGTGATGGTCTCCTCGATGGCGTCCGGGGACGTGGCCCCGTACGTCGGATCGGCGGACATCACGATGATGTACAGCGTCGTGGACATCGCCGGGATCAACAGCGTCTCGGCCCCGGTCCTGGCGAACGCCGTGGAAGCCGTCGCCGCAATGGCCAAGGCGTTCCAGCGCGCCTCCCTGGAACTGCGCCGCCCGGCCCGGCTGGGGGCGGGCCCCCGGCCGCTGGTCGCGGCGAGCATGGCGGGCGTGACCACCATCGGCGTGGACGCGGCCCGGGAGCGGCTGACCGCACTCGGCTACGAGGTCCTGGTCTTCCACTCCAGCGGCACCGGCGGGCGCACCCTGGAGACCCTGGCCGGGCAGGGGATCTTCGCGGGGGTGCTGGACCTGACCCTCAGCGAGGTCGCCGACGACCTGTGCGGCGGCATCCTCACGGCCGGTCCCGACCGGCTCAGCGCGGCCGGGCGGGCCGGGATACCGCAGGTGGTGAGCCTGGGGGCGCTGGACATGGTCAAGTTCGGGCCGCTGGAGAGCCTGCCCGAACGGGCCCGCTACCGCCGGGTCCGCATCCACAACCCGTCGATCACGGTGATCCGTACGACGGAGAGCGAATGCGCGGAACTCGGCCGCCGGGTCGCCGCGAAGCTCCGCGCGGCCACCGGCCCGACGGCGGTGTGCCTGCCCCTGCGGGGACTGTCCACGCTCGGCGCGCCGGGGGGCCCGTACCACGACCCCGGCGCGGACCGGGCGCTGTTCACGGCGCTGCGCGAGGGGCTGCGCGGCAGCGCCGCCCGCCTCTACGACTACGACACCCACATCAACGACCCGGCCTTCGGACGGGCGGCGGCCGACCGGCTGCACGCCATGATCGGGGCGGTTTCCGCGGCGGCCTGACCCCGGCCGGAACCCGTGTACCGGACACCCGGCGGGTGGGGAACCGGCCGTGGCGCGAACGTGTCCTCGGAAGTGGCCGGTCGGGGGACGACCGGCGGCCGCTTCGGGGGCCGGTGACGCCACGGACGGGGGCGGACGATGGGGAACGGCTGGACGGTGCCCGGCTACCGCGAGGTGCGGGAGCTCGGCGCGGGCGGCAGCGGCCGGGTCGTGCTCGCGGTGCACGCGGCCACCGGCACGGCGGTCGCGGTGAAGTACCTGTCCGAACGGCTGCGCCGGGACCCGGCCTTCGTGCGGGAGTTCCGGGCGGAGGCGCGGCTGCTGGGCGGCCTCGGTTCCCCGTACGTGGTGGGCCTGTACGAGTACGTGGAGGCGCCGGGCGGCGCCGCGATCGTGATGGAGCTGGTCGACGGGATCTCCCTGCGCGCGCTCCTGCGGGAGTCGGGGCGTGCGGAGCCGGAAGCGGCCCTGGTGGTGCTGAAGGGCTCCCTGCTCGGGCTGGCCGCGGCGCACCGGGCGGGCGTCGTGCACCGGGACTACAAGCCGGAGAACGTACTGGTCGCCCCGGACGGTTCCTCCAAGCTCGTCGACTTCGGGATCGCGGCGGGCCGCGGCACCACCCCCGGCGTGGCGGGCACTCCCGCCTACATGGCGCCCGAGCAGTGGCAGGGGGAGCCCGCCTCCCCGGCCGCCGACGTGTACGCGGCCACCGCGACCTTCTTCGAGTGCCTGACCGGGCGCAAGCCGTACGACGGGGAGAACTTCGGGGAGCTGGCCGTCCAGCACATCGAGGCGCCGGTCCCGGAGACCGAGGCCCCCGAGCCGGTGCGGCCGCTGATCCGGCGGGGCCTGGCCAAGCGGCCCGAGCAGCGGCCGGAGAACGCCGAGGCCTTCGTGGCGGAGCTGGAGGCGCTGGCGGCGGCCGCGTACGGGCCCGGGTGGGAGGAGCGCGGGCGGCGCGGGCTGGCCGCGCTGGCGGCGCTGCTGCCGCTGCTGTTCCCCTCGGCGGGCGCGGCACCGGCGGGCACCACGGCCGTGGCGACGACCACCCTCGGGCGGGGCGCCGGCTGGGCCCCGGGCCGCGCGGGGTGGCTGGCGGCCGGGCTGGCCCTGGTGCTGGGCGCGGTGCTGGTGCTGACCACGGACGCCGTCGGGGGCACCCCTTCCGGCGCCTCGGCGCTCAGCGCGTTCGCCACCACCAGCGCGGCCCCGCCGGGGTCGGTGCCGCCCGCGCCGGGGCCCTCGGCGTCCGCCCCGGCCGCCGCCTCCCCCAGCGCTTCCCCGAGCCCCTCGGCCCCGGCCTCGCCGAGCCCTTCCGGCTCCCCGTCGCCGACACCCTCCCACCCGCCCGGCCCGAGCCCCTCGCCGGCCCCGACGGGGAAGCCGTCCGTGTCCTGGTCCCCGACGCCCACGCCCACCCCCACCCTGCGGGTGACGGGCGTGGAGGTCTCCCTCAGGCCCGGGGTCTACCGGGGCGAGGCCACCGTCTCGGTCACCGCCACGGGCAGCGGCCCGGTCACCGTGGTGCTGGCCTGGTACCTGGGCTCCGCGCAGGGGGCCTACACGGTGCCCGACGGCACCGAGACCGTCGTCGTCCAGGCCGGGTCGCCCTCCCCGGTCGTCCGCACCCACACCTTCGCGCGCGGCCACGGCTGTTACGGAGGCGTCCGCGTCACCACCGGGCCGGCCGCCGCGACCGGTGCGGCCGCCGCCTCGGAGCGGCTGGCGCGCTGTCAGGACCAGGGCCCGGAGGTCCCGCGATGAGCGAGCCCCGCACCCCGCCGCCCGCGTCCGGCGGTGACGACGGGTACAGCGCCACCGTCCTCGGCAGCCACTGGTTCACCGGACCGCCGTCGCCCGAGGACGCCGCCCCGGACCGGGTCGAGGGATCCGTGCTGCGGTTCGGGCCCGGGGTCACGGCGGCGCTCCCGGCCCCGTTCCCGGTGGCGCCCGTCCCGGTCCGGCCCCGGCGGCGGGCGGGGGGCCTGGGCCGCTACGCCCTCGCGGCAGGGGTGCTCGCGCTGGTGCTGGCGTGGCTGGGCTGGCAGCGGTTCGGGCCGGCGGTCGTCGTCCGGGACGTGGCGGTCACCACCGACCCGGCGGGTCCCGGGTGCGACGCGGCCGCCGATGTGGTGGCCGTCGTACACACGAACGGGCGGCCCGGGACCCTGGCCTACCGCTGGGTCCGCAGCGACGGCACGCGGTCGGACGAGCTGACCGAGCGGGTGCCGAGCGGGCGCGAGGAGGCCACGCTGTACCTGCTGTGGACCTTCCGGGGGACGGGCAGCTACCCGGCGCGCGCCGAGCTCCAGCTGATCTCCCCGGAGGTACGGTCCGGCGCGGCGGAGTTCACGTACCGCTGCCTGCCGTAGCGGCGGGGACCGGGCCGCGGCTCGTCCTTTCGGCCGGGGCGGACGTGGCCGTCCGGCCGAAGCGGCGGCGCCCGGTCCGCTGGTTGACTCGTGGACGTAGACGAGGGCGTGCAGGACGCCCTCAGGCACCCCTGCGTGCCACGTTCCAGCCGGCGACACCCCTATCGGAACGTGGCCGTCCCGCACGGATGCCGAGTCCGCGCGGGAGGCCCGCAGCCGCTTTGGGGAGTGGCTGCGGGCCGTTCCGCGTGACCGTCCCCCGCCGCAACCGGGGGACGGGGTTCAGAAGCGGGCGTGGGCGTTGATGTCCGCCTGGAACGCGCCCGTCATCGCCGGGGTCACCGTCGGCCGACACTGGGCGACGGCCGCCAGGTAGTCCGCCGTACCCGCCCCGAGCTGCGCCGCCGCCGCGCCTCGCGCACCCACCGCCTCCAGGTCCCGTTCGAAGGACACCTGCGCCGCGATCCGCGCCGCGTGCTCGATGTCGGCCGGGGTGAACAGCTCGGTCGCCGCCACCAGCGCCGCCACGTCGACGTCGGAGCGGCCCGCCGTGTACCGGGACCAGATCGCGGAGCGCGCCCCGGCGTCGGGGGTGCCGATCGGGATCAGGTAGTCGAAGCGGCCGGGCCGCAGGAAGGCCGGGTCCAGGGAGCGGATGGAGTTGGTCGCGCAGACCAGCAGCCGTTCACCGCCCTCGCGGAAGCCCGGTATCAGCTTGAGCAGCTCGTTCGTCACCCCGTGGATGCCGCCGGGCTGCGCGGGCTCGGTGCGTACGGGGGCGATCTCCTCGACCTCGTCGATGAAGACGAGCACCCGTTCCAGCTCGGCGATCCGGGCGAAGGCGTCGCGCAGCGCGGCGGCCAGGTTCCCCTCGTCGGCGAGCCGGGACGGCAGCAGTTCCACGAACGGCCAGCCCAGCCGGGAGGCGATGGCCCGGGCGAAGGTGGTCTTGCCGGTGCCGGGCGGCCCGAAGAGGGTGATGGCGCGCGGCGGCCGCACCCCGTGCGCGGCGGCCCGTTCCGGCTCGGCGAGCGGGAGGACCACGCGGCGCTCGATGAGGTCCTTCTCGTGTTCCATGCCGGCGACCTTGTCCCACAGGTCGCTCGGGAGGAACCGGCCGCCCAGGTCGTCGAGGAGACCGGCGGCGGGGCCGTGCAGCGGCTCGGTCTTCTCGAAGTAGGCGACGGCGGGCTGGCGCGTGTACCCGGCGTTGAGGAGGCCCTCGCCGAGCAGGTCCTCCTCGGGCAGGACGTACGCGATCCGGCCGACGCGGGCCGCGATCAGCCGCCGCTCCAGTTCCACGAGGAGGGCGCTGGCCAGGCCCCGGCCGCGCCATCCGGCGGCGATCGCGATGCGCATCACCCAGGCCCGCTCCCCCGTCACACTGGCGAGGGCCGCGCCGATCGGGACGCCCTGGTGGACGGCGACCACGCAGGGCTGCCGGTCGGTGAGGGCGCCGATGCACTCGGCGAGGGAGAAGACCGACTCCTGGCCGAGTTCCGCCGTGGTGTCAATGAGGTGGACCACCGCTGCGAGATCGCTCTCGCGGTAGTCGTGGATCAGCCAGTTCACCGGGTACCGCCCCTCGTTCGTGCTCCTGCGGCGAGGCTAGGTGCGGACGGCCCCGGCGATCACGCTCCGCGGTGCACAACAGCCGGTCCGGAAACCCACCGCCGCGGCCATAGACTCGGCGCGCGGGCGGCCGGCTCCGGGGCGGGGCCGAGCGGGTCCGGGCGGCGGGCGGCGGGCGGCTGCGGCGGGCGGCGGGCGGCGGGCGGCGGCCTGTGCGGGATTCACAGCCGATTCATACGGATTACCGGGCTCCGGACACAGTTTCGCTGGGCAGGCTCGACGCATGATCCAACGCATCCTCCTCCGACAGGCCGGCCGCCCCCGCGCCCGGCGGGCGTCCCGGATCCTGCTCGCCGTGGCCGCGATGGCCGCCCTGGTGAGCGTGGACATGCCCGACGCCGCGGCCGTGCCCCCGCTCGGCGTCACCGCCACCGCCCAGGACGACGCGACGGTGGCCCGGGTGGGTGCGCTGTTCGCGGGCGACCTGGACGGCGGGCACTTCTGCACCGCCGCCGTGGTCCACAGCGCCGACCGCGACGTGATCGCCACGGCCGCGCACTGCCTCGACAACCCGGACACCACCGTGTTCGCGCCCGGCTACCGGGACGGCAAGGCCCCGTACGGGGTGTGGCGGCTGACGGGGGTGAACGTGGCCCCGGACTGGACGGACGCGAAGGACCCGGACGACGACATCGCCTTCGCGACGCTCGCCCCGGTGGACGGGGTCGAGATAGAGGACGTCGTCGGCGGGTTCCCGGTGGCCACCGAGCAGCCCGACGACGTGACGGTGACCGTCCTCGGCTACCCCAGCACCCTGGACGCCCCGCTGCGCTGCGCCAACGCCACGAGCCTGTTCTCGCCGACACAGCGCCGCATCGACTGCCCCGACCTCAGCGGCGGCACCAGCGGCAGCCCGTGGCTTGCCGACGGCGCGCTGGCCGGGGTCCTCGGCGGCTACGAGGACGGCGGCACGGTCCCGGAGGTCTCGTACAGCGCGGTGATGGGCGACCAGGCCCTGGAGCTCTACCGCGAGGCGGCGGTCCCGGCCGGCTGAGCGGCGGCGGGGGCCGCCGCGGCCTCCCCGTCGGCGGGGGCCGTCATGCGGACCGGCGGGCGCGGAGGCGACGGAACAGGACCGCGCCCAGACCGCCCGCGGCGACCAGGAGCAGCGCGTATTCCGGCAGCGGGCCGAAGCGGGTGGCCGGGGTCTGCGTGGAGCGCAGCGGAATCTTCTCGACCAGCGCGTCGGCGGTGAACATCTCCGTCCGGGAGACGACCGAGCCGTCGGGGCGGATGACGGCGCTGACCCCGCTGGTGACGGGGACGAGCACGGTGCGGCTGTGCTCGACCGCGCGGATCCGGTCCATGGCGAGCTGCTGGTAGGTCATCTCGGTCCGGCCGAAGGTGGCGTTGTTGCTGGGGACCGCGATGACCTGGGCGCCGGCCTGGACGGTGGAGCGGACGGCGTCGTCGAAGGCGGCCTCGTAGCAGGTGACCATGCCGACCCCGCTGCCCGCCATGTCGAAGACGCCGGGGTCCTTGCCGGGGCCGAAGTCGCGCTGGACCCGGTCCACGTCGGAGCTGAAGAGGCGGACGAGGGAACGCATCGGGATCCGCTCGCCGAAGGGCTGGATCTTGCGCTTGTCGTAGGTGTCGACGGGGCCCTTCACCGGGTCCCACAAGATCATCGTGTTGCGCAGCGGCCCGGTCTCCGGGGCGAGTACGGAGCCGATCGCGACGGGCACGCCGATCGCCTTGACGGCCCGGTCGATGACGGCGTGGGCGTCGGGCTGCGTATAGGGGTCGATGTCGGAGGAGTTCTCCGGCCATACGACGAAGTCGGGCCGCGGGGCCCGGCCGGCCTTGACGTCGGCGGCGAGCTGGAGGGTGCGGTTCGCGTGGTTGTCCAGGACCTGGCGGCGCTGGGCGTTGAAGTCGAAGCCGGCGCGGGGCACGTTGCCCTGGATCACGGCGGCGACGGCGGTCCCGTCCTCGGCGGCGTCGGAGACCAGCGACCGGGCGGCCAGCGCCGCGCCGACGGGGGCGGCGACGGCGAGGGCGGCCAGCGCGGCGGTGGTGCGGGCCGGGTGGGCGCGGGCGATGCGGGCGGCCTCGTACAGCCCGAATCCGCACAGGGCGACGGCGAAGGAGAGCAGCGGGGTGCCGCCGAGGGCGGCGAGCGGGAGGAAGACGCCCTCGGCCTGCCCGTAGGCGAGCTTGCCCCAGGAGAAGCCGCCGAAGGGGGCCCGGGCGCGCAGGGCCTCGCCCGCGATCCAGACCGCGGCGGCCCACAGCGGCCATCCGGGGAGGCGGCTGACGAGGACGACGCCGAGGCAGGTCAGGCCGATCAGGAGGGCTTCGAGGGTGACGAGGGCGAGCCAGGGCACCGGGCCGACGCCCTCGCTGGTCCAGACGAGCAGCGGCAGCAGGTAGCCGAGGCCGAAGAGGAAGCCGAGGCCGAAGCCCGCGCGGGCGCGGCGGCCGCGCAGGCAGCCGGCGAGGAGGGCCAGCGCGAAGGGGGCCAGCCACCACAGGGAGCGGGGCGGGAAGCTGGCGTAGAGCAGCACTCCTGCGCCGACGGCGAGTGCGGGCCGCGCCAGCCGGGCGGCCAT
This sequence comes from Streptomyces sp. NPDC102258, assembly GCF_055584685.1. NCBI lineage: Bacteria > Bacillati > Actinomycetota > Actinomycetes > Kitasatosporales > Streptomycetaceae > Streptomyces > Streptomyces sp. NPDC102258. The sequence goes on along the minus strand of NZ_JBVJLO010000002.1, from coordinate 279,298 downwards.
CCGCGCCGCCGGCGTCCTCGGCGTCCGCTCACCGGGCTCCGGGGCGGCCCCGGCCGCGCCGGGACGGGTCTCGGACGGTCCGGCGGGCTGCGGCGGCTCGCTCTCGGCGGCGCGGGTGACACTGCTGCTCATCTGGCGGAGTGTACGGCCCCGCACCCCAAGGGCCGGTAAGGAGCTAGCCGCCGGGCCCGGCCGGCTTGGCGGGGCTGGGTTCGGCCTGGCCCGCGCCCATGAGGGAGTGGCCGGGTGCCAGGGCCCCGGCGATGCGGCCGGCGATGGTCTGCGCCGTGTTGTACGCGGGCGCGCCGGGTCCCACGGTCGTGGTGACCGCCACCGCGAGCCGCTCGGACGGGAGGTAGGCCTGGATGGCCGCGTATCCCGCGAAGGACGGGTTCGACTGGATCCAGCCGTTCTGGACGATCACGCCGTACCCGAAGTGCCGTACCGGGAGCTGCCGGAAGCAGTCCTTGGGCGGGCAGCCGGGCGTGTTGCCGCCGAGGCCGACGGTTCCCGGGTCGAGCTGGGTCTTGAAGGCCTGGGCCGTGAGGAGCGCGCCCGTCCCGACCACCTCGGCGGAGCGGGCCAGATCGCAGATGTGGGAGTTCAGGACCGCGCCGGGGGCGGTGGTCCAGGAGGGGTTCCAGTAGGTGCCCTCCTCGTACTTCCCGCGCTCCGCGTCGTAGGAGTGCAGGACGGGCTCCTCGATCTCGGGGGTCGCGCCGTTGCGGGTGTTGTCCAGCCCGGCCGGACCCATGACCTGCTGCTCCAGCACGGTGGCCAGGGGGAGGCCGGTGATCTTCTCCAGGACCTGCCCGAGGAGCACGAAGTTCGCGTGGGAGTAGCTCCAGCTCGTGCCCGGCTCGTACAGGAGGGGGTGGGCGGCGGAGATCGCCACGAGCTCGTCGGGCGTCCACTGGCGGAAGGGGTCGGCGTACAGGGCGGCGACGAATGCGGGGTCGGGCACGTAGTCGCGCAGGCCCGAGGTGCTGGCGCCCAGCATGCGCAGGGTGATCCGGTCGGCGTGCGGGGCGTCGGGAAGCCAGCGCGAGATCGGCTCGTCGAGGCCGGCCTTGCCGTCCGCGACGAGCCGGAGGGCGGCGATGCCCATGTAGACGATGGCCACCGAACCGACTCGGAAGTGCATGTCCGCCGTGGCCGGGACGCCGGACATCGACTCGCCCAGGGCGGCCGTGACGACCTCCCGGCCGTCGCGCGTGACCCGCAGCACGACGGACTTGAGATCGAGCTCCTTTTGCGTGGTCTTCGCGATGTCCAGGATCCGCTTGGCGTCGCCGCCCGTCGGCGCGGGGGAGGCGGCGCAGGACGCGGGCGCGGTCTCCCGCGCTCCGGTGGCGGCCCAGCCGTCGCCGGCCGGCAGGGCCGTGCCCACCAGCGCGGCGGCGCACAGCAGCACCAGCCGGGCGCGGCCCCGGTGCGCGGTCATGGCTCGGGCAGGCCGGCCGGGCCTGCCGCACGGGTTGCGAGGACCATGACGCTCTCCTGCCGTGACGAGCCCCTGTCCCCCGCCGGGGGCGAGGGACGACGGATCGCGCACGCCCCGGCACGAGCCGTCGCGGCCACGGGGCGGGACCTGGTCCTTCGATGAAACGCCGACGGCGGGGAATGGGCCAGTCGGGGGGCTTTCGCGGAAGGGGCCGCTAGCGGGCGAGGGCGCGCAGGTGGGTACGGATCACGCGGACGGCGTTCTCGGCGTCGTCGACGGTGACCGTGAACAGCTTCCCGTCCCCGAGCCGCAGCTCGACGCCCTCGCCGCGCCGGACGATGATCGCGGTCCCCTTGTCGGGCCGCCAGCGGTAGCCCCACCCGCCCCACTGCTGCGGGGTGATGCGGGGCCGGAACTCGGCGGCGGTGACCTCGGAGAGCCGGATCGTGCGGCGCGGCAGCCCGATGTGCCCGCAGCGCACGTCGAACCGCTCGGCGTCGACGCTGACCTCCACGTGCACGAAGGCGAGGGTGCCGTAGAGGATGAGCAGCCCGGCGGCGAGGCAGCCGATCACGGACATGAGCAGCGCCACCATGCCGGAGGTCCACGCGCTGTCGACGGCGAGCTCGACGCCGAGCGCGAGACAGGCGGCGCCGGCCGCGGCCAGCAGCCACTGCACCCGGTTGGAGGCCCGGCCCGTCCAGAGCGGACCCGGAGGGTGAACCGTCATGTCCAGCAGCGTACCCACGTCCCGCTCCCCCGCCACCCCCTCTCCACCACTCGGCGCACACCCCGGCGGGGGACGGGGAGGGCGCGCGGCCCCCGGCCCCGCCCTTCCGGCGCCGCCCGGTGTGCGGCAGGCTCGGCGGTGTGGTGGGTGGAATGTGGTCGGGCGGGAGGGGATCGCGTGGCGGGTGGGGACGGCTCGACGGGGCGGCTGGACCGGGCCGTGGGAGCGGTGCTGGGGTCGGCGGTGGGGGACGCGCTCGGGGCGCCGTACGAGTTCGGGCCGGCGGGGCAACTGAGCGCGCGGGGTCAGGAGATGTGTGGGGGCGGGGGCTGGGACCCGGGCGAGGCGACCGACGACACGCAGATGGCGGTCCTCGTCGGGGAGTCCCTCCTCGCCCACGGCGGGCTCGATCTGCCCGACCTGTTCCGGCGGTTCCGGGAGTGGGCGGCCTGGGAGCCCAAGGACATCGGCCTCCAGACCGAGGACGTCCTGACGAACGGGGAGCCCTGGGACCTGGCCGCGGCCCTGCACTTCCAGGTCAACGCGCGGGCGGCGGGCAACGGTTCCCTGATGCGGGCCGCGACCTCGGCCGTCTGGTTCGCCCCCGAGGGCCGGAGCGCCACCATGGACGCCGCCCGGCGGATCGCGGCGCTCACGCACGGCGACCGGGCCGCCTGGGAGGGCACCGCGGTGCTCCACGAACTCGTACGGGTGGCTCTGGAGGGGGGCGATCCGCTCGCGGCGCTGCCCTCGGTGCTGGACGCGGTGCACCCCGGCCACCGCGAGCGGTACGCGCGCGTGCTCGACCCGGGCTGGCACCCCGGGCCGGCCACCGAGTTCAACGGGGCCGTGTGGCCGTGCCTCGGCTCGGCGGTGTGGGCGCTGCGGACGACCTCCGGCTTCGCGCGGGCCGTACGGGCCGCCGTGGACCTGGGCGGCGACACCGACACGGTCGCGGCGGTGACGGGGACGCTGGCCGGCGCGGTGTACGGGGCCGGTGCGGTCCCGGAGGCCTGGACGGCCCCGCTCCACGTCCCGCTGCCCGGCCCGCCGCCCGCCGACGGCCGCCGCGCGCCCACCCGTCTCCTGGACGCCTCCGCCCTGCGTGCCCTGGCCCACCGCTTGGCGGCGCCCCGCTGAGTCAGCCGCAGCCGCAGCCGCCACAGCCCCCGCAGCCGGAGCCGCAGCCGCCGTCCCCGCCGCAGCCGCCCCCCGCTGCGGCGCCGGTGCCCGTGCCGGTCGCGGCCGCGGCGCCGCGGGTGGACGCCGAGCGCGGCGGCGGGTCGTACAGCGGGAAGCGCACCCGGCGCCGCTCCATCGTCTCCCGGTAGGAGACGCCGGCCGGGACCCACTGGTCCAGCCCCGCCCGCAGCCTCGGCAGCAGCGGGGCCGCCGCGACGGAGGCGGAGATGCCGGTCCCGCCGTGGACGGCGTACTCGACGACGATCTCGGCGCCCTCGTGGAGCGGACCGTAGAGCACCGCCTCGAAGGGCTCGGCCCGCGCGTCGATGTCGTGCAGTCCGCGCGGGTACCGCCCGTCCGCCGCCCGGGCCAGCTGCCGTACGGACTCCCGCGTGTCCCCGCCGCGCGGGCGGTACGCGATCAGCGGCGTCCCGACCGGGCTGTCGGCGTCCGGGTAGAGCCAGAAGTGCCCGGACGGCGCCACCCGTACGCCCACCACCAGCACGGGCTGAGGCGCGCCGTGCAGCCGCCGCGCGGCCAGGTCGGCCGTCCAGCCCCGGCCCAGCAGGGTGGTGCCGACGACGAGCAGCGGCAACGCGACCCGCTGCTGGCCGATGGCGTCGTACGGGGCTCCGTCGCCGAGGTCGCCGAGGATCCCGTCGAGCAGGATGCCCGCGGCGACGAGGCAGAGGAAGCCGCCGCACAGCATCGGCAGGTTGCCGCGCCGGTCGTGCCCGAGGGGCAGCCGCTGCGGCAGCGGGTGGCGGGCCGGTCCGGCCGCGGCGCGGGCGAGCCGGGCCTGCCGGCGCCGGGCCCGCAGCCGCAGGAGCGCCCCGGCCAGCGCCCACAGCGACACGGCGCACACCAGGACCAGCCCGCACCGCCCGGCCGCGTCGGAGCCGGGGGCCCCCGGCCAGGCGACGGCCGACGCCACGGCGAGCAGCGCGGCGGACACGACGGCGGCGGCCGGCAGGAACCGGTACCAGAGCGGCAGCGCCACCAGCAGCACCGCACCGGCGTAGGCGGCCCAGGCGGTACCGACGGCCGGGTCGGAGCCCTCGTTCCACAGCAGCAGCACGAGGGAGAGGGCCACGAGGGCGCCGAGCGCCCGGCTCCCCGCGACGGGGGCGAAGACAGCGGGCGCCCGGGCCGCCCGCCATCGTCCGGCCGCCTCAACTCCCCAGGCACCGATGCCACTTGCCGGTGCCGCCCCCGTGGGCAGGTGCTTGGCGTAGGCAATCACGGGCCCAGTATGCGAGCCTCCGGGGCTCCTGGGAACAGCCTTTCGGACACCACCGAGCCCGCCCGGCCCGCGCCCGCGCCGCTCAGCGCGCGGACGCGTGCCCGGTCACTGCGTGGTGAGCCACATGTGCAGGCGAACGACCGTGCCCGTCGCGGGCGTTGAGCGGATCTCCACCAGGTCGCACAGCTGGTGGACCAGCCACAGGCCGCGGCCGCCGTACTGGTCGTGGGCGGGCCGGATCCTGCCCGCGAGGGGGTCCTCGATGTGACCGGCGTCGCGGAACTCGCAGACGAAGGCGGCGTCCTGGGTCCACGTCCGCAGGGTTCCGCGACCGCCGCCGTGGCGGATGCTGTTGGAGGCGATCTCGGTGACCGCGAGGAGGAGTTCGCTCAGCCGGTTCTCCGGCATGTGGGCCTCGCCCGCGCAGGTGGCGATCTTCTCGCGCACGGCCGTCAGCTGGCCGCGGGTGTACGCCAGCTCGTCCAGGGGGTCGCAGGGAGTGTCGAGTTCCTCGAAGGCGTACGGGGCGTCCCGGTCATAGTCGCCGCTCGCCGAGGCGGCGCCGTCGCGGCGGATGAAGGGGTGGCAGCGGGCCATGACGGGCAGCGCGCCCTGCCCGTCGCCGGCGGTGTCGTACGGGCAGAGCAGGTACCAGGCGGCGCTCCGCGCGAAGGCCAGGTTGAGGAGCCATTCGTGGTAGCGCAGCTCGGCCGCCTCGGAGGGCGTACGCACCTGGCGCCAGGCGGACTCGCCGATGCCGCGCAGCGGCCGTCCTTCGGCGGCGTACCGGGCGATCTCGTCCTGCCACATGGCCAGCAGCCTGCCGGGGTTGCGGCCGGGGACGGCCGCGCCGAGGAACGTGACCGCCTTGGAGTCGGGGAGTTCGGCGCGCAGCAGGGCCTCGCGGTCGCCGGGCACGGAGATGATCACTGCCTCGCGCGCCTCCTGGGCCTCCCCGATGAAGTCGAGGGCACCGCTGAGGAACTGGTCGTCGCCGACGTAGGGGTAGAGCTCGTGGCGGAAGCCGTTCTCCGGTTGCGTGGTGGTGCTCACGCGATCACCTCCACCGGGATGTCGGGCACGGCGTAGCCGGAGAGCTCCCAGGACAGCTTGACGATGCGGTTGGCGCCTTCGATGACCACGGAGTGCCCCGGCAGGTGGGTCGCGGCCTCGACGAGGGCGCGCATGCCGGCGGCGTCCATGAGCTCGACCTCGTCGAACCGGAGCCGGATGGCGGGGGTGCGCCGGAGAACGGCCCGCAGCACGGTGCCGAAGGCCTGGGCCCCGTCCGAATCGATCACCCCTGACACTTTCCAGTCCTCGTTCGTCGATCTGTATATGTGGAACGCGGGCAGTTCAGGTCGGGTGCCCAGGGTGTGCGGGTGTACGCACATGACCTGCTCCAGGTCGGCCGCGTTCCACCGGCCGGGCAGGTAGGCGCAGAGCACGGTGGCGCCGCTGAGGGCCGCCGTCTCGTCGAGCGCCAGCTCGTCCTCCATGAGCCCGGAGAAGGCCTCCGGCCCGGGCTCGCGGCATGCCAGCACCCGGGTCGAGGGAAAACCGGCGCTCTTGGCCCGTCGCACCTCGTGGTCCACGGTGAGGGCGAGAGAGCCGGCGCTCTCGCAGGCGTCGATCATCACGGCGGACGCGGGGACCGAGCGCAGTCGTCCCACCGCGGTCAGGGACGACGGGGTACCGACCACCACGAGCCTGTCGCCGAACAGGACACCGTCCGCGACGAACGTTTCCAGGCCGCCGGCGAGGCCACGCTCGTCGCCGACCCGCCAGCAGACGTGGTCGCCCGGCGCCACCCCGTCCAGTGCCGCCAGGGCTTTCGCTGCCCTCACTTCCACTCCTCGCCGCCACACCTGCCCGTGATCTGCTCAAGTCCTCCAAGTCTAGAACGCTCGCAGGGCTGCCCGCGGGGTCCACCGCAGTGCGCTGCCGGGGCGTGGGCCTGGCCTCAGCCCGCTACCGGGACGCCCTGCTCGTGGCCCGCGAGGAGCCTGCCCTCGGCGTAGTCCAGGGCGGCCCGCGACAGCGTGGCCGGGCGGCCGCTGTGCAGGACGGTCAGGCCGCCGGTGCGCGGCAGGTCCGGCGCGGGTTCGGCTCCGATGCGCCGCAGGGCCTGGACGGCGACGGCCACGGCGGAGCCGTGGTACGTCAGGGCGGCGCCCCCGGTACGGGCGGCCAGCGCGGCCCGGATCGGTCCCTCGACCAGCTCGTAGTGGGTGCAGCCGAGCACCACGTCCGTGACGTCGGCCGGGGTGAGCTCGGCCGCGGCGGCGACGGCGCGTACGACGGCGGCCCCGTCGGCCGCCTCGACGGCGTCGGCGAGACCGGGGCAGGGCACCTCGGTGACCGGCACCCCGGCGGCGAAGTCGCGGATCAGCCCGCGCTGGTAGGGGCTGCCGGTGGTGGCGGGGGTGGCCCAGATCGCGACGCGGCCGCCGGCGGCCGCGGCCGGCTTGATCGCGGGCACCGTGCCGATGACCGGAATGCCGGGCTCCAGCTCGGCGCGGAGGGTGTCCAGGGAGTGCACGGAGGCGGTGTTGCAGGCCACGATCATCGCGTCCGGACGCAGGGCCGCGGCGGCCCGCGCGACGGCGCGGGCCCGCTCGGTCAGGTCGGCCGGCGTGCGCGGCCCCCAGGGCATCCCGTCGGGGTCCGAGGACAGCAGCAGATCGGCGTCGGGCCGCAGCCGGCGCGTGGCGGCGGCCGCAGCGAGGAGGCCGATTCCGGAGTCCATCAGGGCGATCTTCACCTGGTCACCTTAATCGACGGGCCGCCCCTCCCCCGGCCGCGCACGCCCCCGCGTCCCCGGCTCGGCCCACCCCCATCCCCCGCCGCGGACCCCGCCACCATCCGCCCCCGGCCCGGGGGACGCCGTGCCGTCGCGGTACGCGACACGGGGCGCGGGGTTCGGCACACTGCGGGCATGGGCCTCCTCCTCGCCGCCTACGCCTCCCTCGCCGCCTGGCTCTGGCTGACCCTCGCCCAGGGCATGTTCTGGCGCACCGACGTCCGGCTCCCCCCGCGCACCGCCCCGGCCCGCTGGCCCTCCGTCGCCATCGTCGTCCCGGCGCGGGACGAGGCCGGGGTGCTCCCCCGCAGCCTCCCCTCGCTCCTCGCGCAGGACTACCCCGGCGAGGCCGAGATCGTCCTCGTCGACGACGGCAGCACCGACGGCACCGCCGCCCTCGCCGCCCGGCTGGCCGCCGAGCAGCCGGGCCTGCCGCTGACCGTGCTCTCGCCGGGGGACCCGCCGCCCGGGTGGACGGGCAAGCTGTGGGCCCTGCGGCACGGCATCGCCCACGTCCGCGCCGGCCGCTCCCGGACCCGCGTCAACGGGAGCGCCGGTCACGGTGAGGCCGCCGGTCCGGAGTTCCTGCTGCTCACCGACGCCGACATCGCGCACGAGCCCGACAGCCTGCGCGAGCTGGTGGCCGCCGCGACCAGCGCCGACCTCGACCTCGTCTCCCAGATGGCCCGGCTGCGCGTCGTCAGCCCCTGGGAGCGGCTCGTCGTACCGGCCTTCGTGTACTTCTTCGCGCAGCTGTACCCCTTCCGCCGGATCAACCGGCCGGGCGCCCGGACCGCCGCGGCCGCCGGCGGCTGCGTGCTGCTGCGGACCGGGGCCGCCGTCCGGGCCGGGGTGCCCGACTCGATCCGGCAGGCCGTCATCGACGACGTCTCCCTCGCCCGCGCGGTGCAGCGCTCCGGCGGGCGGATCTGGCTCGGGCTGGCGGAGCGGGTGGACAGCGTGCGCCCGTACCCGGCGCTCGGGGACCTGTGGCGGATGGTGTCGCGCAGCGCGTACGCCCAACTGCGCCACCGGCCGCTGCTGCTGGCCGGGACGGTCGCGGGGCTGGTCCTCGTCTACCTGGTGCCGCCGGCCGCGCTCTGCGCGGGGCTCGCGGCCGGGCGCCCGGCGGTGGCCTGGGCCGGGGGGCTGGCCTGGCTGCTGATGGCCGGCACGTACCTGCCGATGGTGCGCTACCACCGCCAGCCGGCGGTGCTCGCCGCGCTGCTCCCGTTCACGGCCCTGCTGTACCTGCTGATGACCGTGGACTCCGCCGTCCAGCATTACCGGGGGCGTGGCGCCGCGTGGAAGGGGCGCACCTACGCCCGCCCGACGGACGCCTGAAACGGCCGCGCGCCGGGCCCCGCATCCGGCCGCGCACCGGCTGAGGGGGCGTCAGCCGGGGTCACGCGTCGTGACCCTGTGTCAGCGTCAGATAGGTGCAACACCCAACCGCTGAGGACGAGTAGGAACAACCCGGGGCGCAAGTGGCGAATCGCGCAGGTGAACGTCAAGTGAAAGCTGTGGCCCTGACCTGGGAATATGCAGGTCAGGGCGGTGTTGACGGCACCTCGCTATGGACCCCGTGAAGTCGTGGGCTTAACTTAGGTCCCATGACCTCCCCCCGCTCCACTTATGGCGGCGGTTACTACTCCGCGCCTTCCTTCCCGGACACCCCCATCTACGACTCCCTCGTCGCCGAACGCGGTACTCCGCAGATCGCCCCCATCCGCGTTCCGGCCGCCTACGAGTCCCCCGGTGCCGGTTATGCGAGCGGTGGGTACCTGCCGGCCCTCCCGTCCGCGCTGCCCGCCCTGCCGGCCGCGCCCGCCATGCCGCAGCAGCAGGGCGGCCCGGGGTACGGGTACGCCTACCCGCAGCAGGCGGCGCCCCAGCAGCAGCCGATGCAGATGCAGATGCCGGTGCCGCTCCAGGCCGCGCCCGCCCCCTACATTCCGCAGCAGCAGCCGATGGCGGCCCGCGGCTATGTTCCGCAGCCCCCGCCGCAGCAGCAGCCCCGGCCCGTCGCGGCCGGCACGGGGTACGAGGCCATGCGCCCGGCGGCCCCGCGGCCGGTGCCGACGCCCGCGCAGGGGCCCTCGTACGAGGACCCGTACGGCCGTCCGTACCAGGGTCGCGGCTACTGACGGGCCCCCGGCCCCGGTGCCCTCGGCGAAACGGACTGGGGATCCGGCGCGGGCGGCTGGCACCATGGGGTCCATGCCGAACCTGTACGTCCAGTCGCTCCACGTCCATCCCGTCAAGTCGCTGACGGGCACCGCTCCCGACCAGGCGGCCGTGGAGCCCTGGGGGCTGGCCGGCGACCGCCGGTGGGCGGTGGTCGACGAGGCGGGCGCGGTCATCACCCAACGCCAGCAGGCGCGGCTGGCGTTGGCCTCGGCGCGTCCGCTCGACGGCGGGCGCGTCCTGCTGTCCGGGCCGGGCATGGCGGAGCTGGCCGTGGCGGTGCCGGAACCGGGCCCGCTGGAGCCGGTCGTCCTGTTCGGCAAGAAGATCGACACGGTCGTCGCGGGACGCGCGGCCGCCGACTGGTTCAGCACCTACCTGGGGCAGCCCGCGCGCCTGGTCCACCTCGACGATCCGGCCGTACGCCGGCCCGTGGACCCCGACTACGCGCTGCCCGGCGAGACGGTCAGCCTCGCGGACGCCTATCCACTGCTGCTGACCACCACCGCCTCGCTGGACGCCCTGAACGCGCTGATCGCCCAGGGCGACCACCCGCACGAGGGGCCGCTGCCCATGAACCGCTTCCGCCCGAGCCTGGTGGTCGGCGGACCGGCGGCGGCCTGGGCCGAGGACGGCTGGCGGCGCATCGCGGTCGGAGACGCGGTCTTCCGGGGCGCGCGCGAGTGCGGGCGCTGCATCGTGACCACCACCGACCAGACGACGGCCGAGCGCGGCCGGGAGCCGCTGAAGACCCTGGCCGCGCACCGGCGGATCGGCAAGTCGCTGGCCTTCGGGCGGCAGCTGGTGCCGGTCGTCCTCGGCACGGTGCGGGTGGGCGACGAGGTGCGCGTCCTGGAGTGAGCGCGGGCGGCCCGCGCCGCGGCGACCGGACGGCCGCGCACGCCACTGACCACGGCGGGCGGAACGGAGGTGGAACAACACCTTCGAGGGGCTCCGGGCGTCCACCGGAACCATTGGGCGGCGCGGGGCCGTTGGAACAGGCGGATGCGTGCACACCCACCGCGACCGTGAGCACCGGATCGGGTGACACTCGTCCCGCATGTCCCGGAATGCGCGTGCGCCGGACATGCGGAAGGCTGGAGCGGGCAGACCGACAAGACGGACGGATGACTGGCGCTAGTAGGGGGAGCCGGGACCGTGTGGACAGCAATGGGAGTGTGGCGCTGGCGGCGCAATCCACTGCGCCGGCCGAGCGACCTGTTCGAGGCGTGGGTGGCCCTGGCGGCGCTCGTGTGCGTACTGCTCGTGGCTCCGGCCGTGGGCTGCGCGGCGGGACTGAAGGTGGACGGCACGTTGCAGCGGGCCGCGCGCGAGCAGCGGCAGGGGCGGTATCTGGTCCCGGCGGTGGTGGTGTCCCCGGCGCCGGGTCCGGTCGCCGGGGCGAATCCGGACGCGGCCGAGCAGCGGCAGGCCCCGGAGCGGACGCCGATCGTGGCCGCGTGGACGGCGCCGGACGGCAGCAGCCACCGGGGCACGGTGCCGGCGGCGCAGGAACCGCCCCGGCCCGGGGAGCGGTTCCGCATTTGGACCGACGTCAAGGGGCGGCTGGTGGGGCAGCCGCTGGACCCGGCCGCGGCGTCGTTCCACGCGGGCGTGGCCGGCCTGGCCGCCGCGCTGACGGCGGCCGCGCTGGCGGAGACGCTGCGGCGGCTGGTCGTACGCCGGCTCATGCATCGGCGGTACATACGTCTGGACCGCGCGTGGGCCGCGACCGGACCCGACTGGGGCCGGGCGGGCGCGGGCAGCTGACCTGGCAACTCCCCGGCCCCGCGCGCGCTACGGTGGGGCCGCGGGCCGGTCGGTGGCCGCTTCGGCCGCACGGGACGGCTCCGGCCGCCCGGGCCGCTGCGGCGGTTCCGGACCGCTGCGGCCGCGTCGGATGTTCCGGGCCGCTTCGACAACGCGAGTACGAGGGTGGGGGCGCGACAGCACGATGGCTCAGGGCACGGTCCAGGTGACGCACGGCGGGGCCTCGCGGTGGCGACGGCGTTCCGGTGAGTATCCGACGCTGAGCGCCGCGCTCGCCGTCGCGGGCGACGGCGACGTGCTGTCCATCGCCCCCGGTACCTACCGGGAGAACCTGGTCCTGCGGCATGCCGTGACCCTGCGCGGGCCGGAGGGCGCGGTCGCCGGGTCGGTACGGATCGCCCCGCTCGACGGGGTCGCGCTGACGGTGCGCGCCTCGGCCGTGGTCCAGGACCTCTACCTGGAGGGCGCGGACCGGGCGGCGCCCGCGCTGCTCGTCGAGGACGGCGCTCCGGAGCTCAGCGACCTGCGGGTGCACACCCGTTCCGCGGCCGGGATCGAGGTGCGCGGCGGGGCCCGGCCGCTGGTGCGCCGGTGCACGGTGGAGAATCCGGCCGGGGTCGGGATCTCCGTCCTGGACGGCGGTGGCGGGGTCTTCGAGGAGTGCGAGGTGGTGGCCGCCGGCCAGGCCGGCGTATCGGTGCGCGGCGGGCACCCCCGGCTGGAGCGCTGCCGGATCCACCACGCCACGGGCGCGGGCATCGCGGTGACCGGCGAGGGCTCGGGTCTGGAGGCACTGGGCTGCGAGGTCTACGAGATCAAGGGCGCCGGGGTGCAGATCGCGGGGCGCGCCGCGGCCCGCCTCACCGACTGCTCGGTGCACCGCACCTCCGCCGACGGGGTCACCCTCGACACCGACGCCGTACTCACCCTCGCGGGCTGCGACATCCACGACATCCCGGAGAACGCCGTCGACCTGCGTTCGCGTTCGGTGCTCACCCTCAGCCGCACCACGGTCCGCCGGTTCGGGCGCAACGGGCTGTCGGTCTGGGATCCGGGGACGCGCGTGGACGCCGAGTCCTGCGAGATCCACGACAGCACCGGGGACTATCCGGCGGTGTGGATCAGCGACGGGGCGAGCGTGTCGCTGGACTCGTGCCGGGTGCACGACGTGCCGGACGCCCTGTTCGTCCTGGACCGGGGGTCGCGCGTCGACGTCGTCGACAGCGATCTCACGCAGGTCCGCAACACGGCTGTCTCGGTCAGCGACGGCGCCAGCGCGCAGCTCGACGACTGCCGCATCCGCGAGGCCGGCACGGGGGCCTGGTTCCGGGACCACGGCAGCGGCGGCGCCCTCGCCAACTGCACGATCGACGGCGTCCAGACGGGCGTGATCGTCACCAAGGGCGCCGATCCGACGCTGGAGCGGTGCACGGTCAGCTCCGCCGCCGAGGCCGGTTTCTACGTGTCGGCGGGTGGCCGCGGCACCTTCACGGCCTGCCGGGTGAGCGGCAGTTCCGGTTTCGGCTTCCACGTCATCGACGGCTGCCGGACCAGCCTCACCCGCTGCCACACCGAGCGCTGCGCGCGCGGCGGCTACGAGTTCGCGGAGGACGGCCCGCTCGCCGAGGAGTGCACCGGCGACGAGCCCGGTCCCCGGCTCGCCGCCCAGGCGGCGGGCGGCGGCGCGCACGCCGGGGCGCGGCCGGGGATCCGTACGGTGACGGCGGCCCGGGACCTCGCGGACCGCGGCGGCGCCGGGCTCCCCGGCCAGCGCTCCGCGGACCTGCCGGATCCGGCGGACACCCCGGCGGGCGCCGGCCCGAAGACAGACCGGGAAGCGGGCGCGGCCCGGGACTCGGGCGAGGTGCTGGGACAGCTGGACGCGCTGGTGGGCCTGGAGAGCGTCAAACGCGAGGTGCGGGCCCTCACCGACATGATCGAGGTGGGCCGCAGGCGGCAGCAGGCGGGCCTGAAGGCCGCGTCCGTGCGCCGGCACCTGGTGTTCACGGGCTCCCCCGGCACCGGCAAGACCACCGTCGCCCGGCTGTACGGGGAGATCCTGGCCTCTCTCGGGGTGCTGGAGCGCGGGCACCTGGTGGAGGTGTCCCGGGTGGACCTGGTCGGCGAGCACATCGGTTCCACCGCGATCCGGACGCAGGAGGCCTTCGACCGGGCGCGCGGCGGGGTGCTGTTCATCGACGAGGCGTACGCGCTGGCGCCGGAGGACTCCGGGCGCGACTTCGGCCGCGAGGCGATCGACACGCTGGTGAAGCTGATGGAGGACCACCGGGACGCCGTGGTGGTGATCGTCGCCGGGTACACGGAGGAGATGGACCGCTTCCTCACCGTCAACCCGGGGGTGGCGTCACGGTTCTCGCGCACCATCACCTTCGGCGACTACGGGCCGCGGGAACTGCTGCGGATCGTGGAGCAGCAGGCGGAGGAGCACGAGTACCGGCTGGGCGAGGGCACCGCGCAGGCACTGCTGGCGTACTTCACCCAGTTGCCGAAGGGCCCGGCGTTCGGCAACGGCCGCACCGCGCGCCAGACCTTCGAGTCGATGGTGGAGCGGCACGCGGGCCGGGTCGCGCAGCTGACCGAGCCGAGCACGGACGAGCTCACCCTCCTGTTCCCGGCGGATCTGCCCGCTCCGAGCGCGGCGCACTGAGCCGCGGACCGGGGACCTCCCGCGTGTCCTGTACGTCGGCCCGCGCGGCGGCGGCCAGTCGTGCCAGCAGCGCGTCCCGTTCGGCGTCGAACACCGGATCGGCCTGGTAGTCCCCGTGGCCGAGGATCGGCGCGGGCAGCGGCTGTCGGGGGCTGCGCCCGTAGGCGAGCGGATCGCGCAGGGGGCCCACGTCCACCGGCTCCCGGTCCCCGGCGCCGGCGCCCACGGGGCCGCCGATCGGGTCGGTGGCCCGCCACAGGTTGCGCCAGCGGTCGAGGTCCCGGTGCAGGGCGGCCAGCGGCCCGGGTCCGAAGCAGTCGGGGAACCAGCGCCCGTACAGCCGGGCCAGCGGCGATCCGTACGTCAGCAGGGCGACCCGGCGGCGCGCGGCGGGTGACAGCTGCCAGACGGCGGCGGCCGCGAGGACGCTGCCCTGGGAGTGGCCGGAGATGACGAGGCGGCCGCCGGTGCGGGCGGTCCAGGCGGTCATCCGCCAGGCCAGGTCGGGCACCGCCCGCTCGGCGTAACAGGGCGGGGCGAAGGGGTGGGCGGCGCGGGGCCAGAAGGTGCCGACGTCCCAGAGGATGCCGATGGTGCGACGGGCGGCGGGGTCGCGGTAGGCGCGGCGGCCCCAGGCGGCGAAGGCGGCGATGCCGAGGCCGATCAGCCACGACCCGGTGTCCTGCGCGGCCCGCGCGGCGGTCTCCAGCACCGGTCCGGCCCCGCGCGCCGCCTCGGCCGGGACCCGTCCGCTGAGCCAGGCCCCGGCGAGGGCGCCGGTGCCGAGCAGCAGGGTGATCCCGGAGACGGCCCCCACGAACCAGGGCGCGGAGTCGGTGAGCGCGGCGGCGGCCCGCGCCCCGGCGATGCGCCGGCTGCGGTCGGTGTCGGGCGGCTCGCCGGGGTACTCGGCGGCGACGGTGGCGGCGGTCCGGCGCCGCACGAGGGCGGCCCGGGTGCCCACCCCGGCGGACAGCAGGCCGAGCACGAGCAGCAGCGGCGGCAGCACGGCGGCCTGCCAGGACAGCAGCACGGGCGGGCCCGGGAACGCGGCCCCGGGCGGCATGCCGGGGGTGGCGCCGCCGTCGATCCAGTCGGCGACGCGCTGGGCGACCCCGCCGGACATGACCCCGCCCAGGGCGCACCCGAGCATGGCGACGGCGGGCCCGCCGAAGCCCCGCAGGGCGGCTCCGGTGCGGGGCGCGCCGCGCTGGAGGCGGTGGGCGACGGCGGCGAGGGCCAGGACGCAGCAGCCCTGACCGAGCATCAGCACCCCGAACGCGAAGTCCCCCGGGAGCCGCCCGGCCGCGACCCAGCCGGGGCGGGACCAGCCCGCGTACAGGAGGACGGCGGCCAGCAGGGCGAGGGCCCCGCCGGGCAGCAGGGTGATCGCGGCCCGGTCGAGGCGGTGGTCGGGCCGGGCCTCGCTGCGGCCGCGCCGGCAGACGACCCAGAGCACCGTGGCGGCCCCGGCCGCGAGCAGCGCCTCGACGGCCCAGCCCGCGGCCCGGAGCGCGGGGCCGGTGGCGGCGCTGCCCCGGTCGTGGCGGATGGCCGGCGCGGCGACTGCCACGGCGACGGTGAGCAGTCCGGCGGCGGTGTGGGCGGCCCGCAGCCGGGCCACGATGCGCCGGCCGTACCAGAAGCCGGGCCGCCCGAGCGGGGCCGCCGCCTCCCGGCCGGGGGTGGCGCCGCCCGGGGCGGCGGCCGGCGGCGGCTGGGACTCGTAAGCGCTCCAGGTGCGGTTGGAGAGGTACCAGAGCAGGCCGGTCAGGGCGGCCGGGACCAGGGCGCCGAGCGCGAGGCGCCGCCCGGGCTGGCCCCACCAGCGGCCGGGCCCCGCGAAGCCCAGCCAGGAACGGGACGGCGTACAGGCGGGGTTGCCCGCGCACTGCCAGGCCAGCAGGTCGAGGGCGACCTCGCACGCCGCCGCGACCAGCAGCACGGTGAGGCTGAGGGCGAGGACCCGGACGAGGAGCCCGTACGTCCGCACCGCGCGGGCGGGGGCCTTGGCGCCGGCCGGGGCGGCGGGCCGGGCCCAGTGGGCGAGGTTGACCACCATGAAGGGCAGGAGCAGCAGCCACAGGGCGCGGGCCCCGTTGCCGGAGGTCAGCCGGGACCAGCAGTAGGCCTCGCGGACGGGCCGGCCGGCGTAACGCCCGGGGTGGGCCTCGGCGTCGGCGTCCTCGGCGCGGCGGAACACGGCGGCGGTGGAGTCGCCCGTGATCCGGACGGGGTGGGGGTCGCGGAGCAGTTCCCCGGGCGGGGCTCCGGCGACTCCGTGGACGAGGAGTTCGAGGGACAGCGGATCCGGCACGGCTGGCACGGCTGGCACGGGGCCTCCGCGGGTGAGGGGGTGGTGCGCGGGGCGGCCCCTCCAGCATCCCGCCCACCGCCCGCCTTGCCCAGGCCCCTTGCGTGTGAACCCCGGGACCCGGCCGCCTCAGGCCCGACCAACCGCGGGACCCGGCCAACGCCCGACCCGGCCGCCACGACGCCCCCACCCCCGCAGACATCTGACGGAGAGCCAGCTAAGGTGGCGCGGCAGTCCCGTCCGGTCCGGCCCAGGGGGTACCCGTATGACCCGCCAACTCCGCCCCGTCGGGCTGGGTTTCACCGACGACGCTCCCCTCCGGCTGGCCTTCGGGGCCCGGCTCTCGGCCGGGCCCGACGCCGTGTACCGGGCGCTCGCCGAGGAGGTGACCGGCTGGCCGGACTGGTTCGGGGCGGTGGCCCTGGCCCGGCCCACGGGCGGCGGCGCGGGGCGGGAGGTCCGGCTGACCGGCGGGGTCCGGTTCCTGGAGACGGTGCTGGCGGCGGAACCCGGGCGGCGCTACGCGTACCGGGTCGACGAGACCAACGCGCCGGGCGTGCGCGCCCTGGTGGAGGAGTGGCTCCTCGCGCCGGTCGCGGACGGCCCGGGCACGCTCGTGCGCTGGACCTTCGCGGCCGACGGCCCGGCCCCGTTCCGACTGGCGCTGACCGCCGCCCGCCCGGCCCTCGGCCACTCCTTCCGCACGGCGGTACGCGCCCTCGACGCCCGCCTGACGGCCCGCGCCCGGGGCTGAGGCGGCGGCCTCGCACCCCGGCCGCGCCTCAGGCGGCCGGCTCGCGCCAGTCCCCCGTGTCCAGCAGCGTTTCGATGGTCTTCGCGTACGGGGCGATGTCGAGCCCCTGCGCCGCCAGCCAGGCGTCGGAGTAGTACTTGTCGAGGTAGCGGTCGCCCGGGTCGCAGAGCAGGGTGACGACGCTGCCCGTGCGCCCCTCCGCGACCATCTCGGAGACGATCTTCAGCGCGCTCCACAGTCCGGTGCCGGTGGAGCCGCCCGCCTTGCGCCCTATGACCTGTTCGAGGGCGCGGCAGGCGGCGACGGAGGCCGCGTCCGGCACGCGCATCATGCGGTCGATGGCGCCCGCCACGAAGCTCGGCTCCATGCGCGGCCGGCCGATGCCCTCGATGCGCGAGCCGCAGTCGCTGCTCGCGTGCGGGTCGTGGTGGGTCCAGCCGTCGAAGAAGCAGGAGTTCTCCGGGTCCGGGACGCAGATGCGGGTGTCGTGCTGCATGTAGCGCACGTAGCGGCCGATGGTCGCGGAGGTGCCGCCGGTGCCGGCGGTCGCCACGATCCAGGTGGGCTCCGGGTACCGCTCCAGGCGCAGCTGCTGGTACATCGACTCCGCGATGTTGTTGTTGCCGCGCCAGTCGGTGGCCCGCTCGGCGTAGGTGAACTGGTCCATGTAGTGGCCGCCGGTGCGGGCGGCCAGATCGGCGGACTCCTCGTACATCTTCATCGGGTCGTCGACGAAGTGGCATTGCCCGCCGTGGAATTCGATGAGGCGGCACTTCTCCGGGCTGGTGGTCCTCGGCATCACCGCGATGAACGGGACGCCGATGAGCTTGGCGAAGTAGGCCTCGGAGACGGCGGTGGAGCCGCTGGAGGCCTCGATGACCGGGCGGCCGGGGTGGATCCAGCCGTTGCAGAGCGCGTACAGGAACAGCGAGCGGGCCAGGCGGTGCTTGAGGGAGCCCGTCGGGTGCGTGGACTCGTCCTTGAGGTAGAGGTCGATGCCCCAGGCCTCGGGGAGCGGGAAGCGCAGCAGGTGCGTGTCGGCGGAGCGGTTGGCGTCCGCCTGGACCTTGCGCACGGCCTCCTTGAGCCAGGCGCGGTACTCCGCGTCGCTGCGGTCGATGTCGACCGTCGCCAGGACCGGGCTCGCGGCGGCCGCGGCCGCACGTCTGTCCGCAGCCGTCGTACCGGTCGTACCGGTGGTGCCGGTGGTGCTCATGCGCCTTGCTCCTTTGTCCGTCCCATGACCCCCTGCCTTCGCAATGTACCCCTCTCACCTGCACAAATGGTTACTTTGGGTTTCTATGCGGATCGCTTTCGGTCGCGTTCGGTTGCACCGGAGCCCACCGTGGGTGACCCTGGTGGAGCGCTACCGAGGGTGCAGCACCCGTAACAATGATGTCGGGGAGTCGCAGCCGTGATCAGTCATTCCCGCAGGCACTGCGTCGTCGAACTGCAGGCCTTGCCCGCGCGGATCGGTCAGGTCCGCAGAATCGTCGCCGCCCAACTGCGTCACTGGCAGCTCGACCCGCTCATAGACCGGGCTGCGCTCGGCGTGACGGAGCTGCTCAGCAACGTCCACCGCCATGCGCAGCCCGACAAGGTGTGCAGGGTCGAGATCGAGTTCCGCCTCGGGCGGCTCACCGTCTCCGTCCACGACGGAGATCCCCGGCTGCCCGTCCGGCGGCAGGCCGACACGCTGGAGACCTGCGGGCGCGGACTCGCCCTCGTGGAGGCCGTGAGCGAGGCCTGGGGGGCCCGGCCGCAGCCGGACGGCCCCGGGAAGGTGGTGTGGTTCTCGCTCCGGGCGGCCCCCGCCCCGGCCGCGCCCATCGCCACGGTCCATATCGGCGCGAACAAGCCGGTACGAGAGCCCGCCCGGCCGGTGCTCACCGCCGTGGACGCGCGGGCCGTCTCCGACACCGTGCCGGTGGCGGTCCCGGCCGGCACCGGGCCCGGCTGACCACCCCCGAGGCGCGCCGCGCCCGGGCGGCCCCGGCTTCCACCGCCTCCACCCCCACCGCGCGGGCATGGGCCGCGCCGGCGGGGAGCGGCCCGGCAGCGGCTCAGGCCACCGCGCCCAGGGTCCCGAGCGGGTCGTCCAGGACCGGCTGCCACGCCAGCTCCGCCGCGCCGACCAGGCTGTTGTGGTCCAGGGTGCACGGCAGGATCGGCACGCCCCCGCTGCGCCCCCAAAGGCTGCGGTCCGCGACCACCGCGCGCAGCCGCTCCGGGTCGGCGTGCAGCAGCTCCCGGTGCAGCCCGCCGAGGATGATCCGGTCCGGGTTCAGGATGTTGACCAGGCCCGCGAGGCCCAGCCCGAGGCGGTCGATGAGCTCCTCGGCGGCGGCCCGCACGCCCGGCTCCGCGTACTCGGCGCGCAGCAGGTCCCGAGCCTGCTGGAGCAGCGAGACCTCCGGGCCCGGGGTGCGGCCCGCGGCGGTGAGGAAGGCCAGCGGGTCGGCCTCCACGTCCAGGCAGCCCCGGCTCCCGCAGTGGCAGGCGCGCCCCTCCGGGTTGACGGTGAGGTGGCCGACCTCCAGGGCCAGGCCCGCGCTCCCGCTGTGCAGCCGGCCGTCGAGGACCAGGGCCCCGCCCACGCCCCGGTGGCCGGTCGCCACGCACAGCAGGTGCTGCGCGCTGCGGCCCGCCCCGTGCCGGTGCTCGGCGAGCGCGGCCAGGTTGACGTCGTTGCCGGTCAGGGCCGGTCCGTCGATCCCGGCCGCCTTCACGCACCGCGCGAAGATGGCCCGTACCGGAGATCCGGCCGGCCAGGCGAGATGCAGCGGGTTCAGGGCCGTGCCCTCGGGCTCCGCGACCGCCGAGGGGACCGCGAGGCCCGCCCCGACGCAGCGCCGCCCCGACTCGGCGAGCAGCGCGGCCCCCGCCTCGACGACCGCGCCGAGGACCTGGGCGGGGTCCGCGGAGACGGTGACCTTGCCGGGTGCGGTGGCCACGATCCGCCCGCCGAGGCCCACCAGGGCGGCCCGGAACCCGTCCGGGTGCACCTGCGCGGCCAGCGCCACCGGGCCGTTCTCCGCGACGGCCAGCCGGTGTGAGGGGCGGCCCTGGGCTCCGCCGGCCCCGCCGGGGCGGGAGTCGACGCGGATCAGGCCGAGCGCCTCCAGTTCGGCGGCGACGGCTCCGGCGGTGGCGCGGGTGACGCCCAGCTCGGCCGTCAGGACCGCGCGGGTCGGGGCGCGGCCGGTGTGGACGAGCTCCAGCGCCGGGCCGAGCGCGCCCCGGCCGCGCTCCAGCCTGGTCCGCGCCGACGCGGCGGCCGCCGAGGCCACCGACGCCGGGGCCGGGGCCTGAGCCGATGCCCCAGCCGAAGCCGAAGCCGAAGCCGACGATGTATCCGAAGCCGTGGACACCGTGGTCACGTCCCCCACCCGCCGCGGGGCCCCGTTGCCGTTCATGAAAGGGATCCTCGCATGTGCGGGCGGGCTCGGACGCCCGGCTACGGGCCCAGACCGCCGACCCGCAGTGTGATGTTCAGCCTCCCGGTCAGCCCCAGGCCGGGCGGCCCGGTGCCGGGCAGCACCTTCGGCACCCCGTGGAAGGCCATCCGGCCGGGTCCGCCGAAGACGAACAGGTCCCCGCTGCGCAGCTCGACGTCCCGGTACGGGCGTCCGCGCGAGACGGTGTTGCCGAAGCGGAAGAGGCAGGAGTCCCCGAGGCTGAGCGAGACGACCGGGGCGGCGGACCGCTCCTCGGCGTCCCGGTGCATGCCCATCCGGGAGTCGCCGTCGTAGAAATTGACCAGCGCGATGTCGTACGCCTCCCCGGGCGCCAAGGCCCCGGCCGCGGCCCCGGCGTCCGCGACGGCCCGGGCGCCGAGGTCGGCGAGCCACCGGGGCATCGGTTTCACGGGCGCCCCGTCCCCGTCGACGGCGGTCCGCGCGTATCCGTACGGGTACCAGTGCAGCCCCAGGCAGACCTGCCGGGCGGTCATCGTCCCGCCTCCCGGCGTACGGACCGTGCGCAGGCCCGCGGGCGGACGGGCCCACTCCCGGCAGGCGGCGAGCAGCTCCCGCTGGGCGCCCTCCCCGAGCCAGCCGGGCAGGTGCAGGGCGCCGGGTGCGATCTCGGCCCGCTCGCGCGGGAACAGTTCCCCGTTCACCCCTCCATTGTGGCGGCGGCGCTGGCACACTCACCGCATGAAGATCATCGACTATGTGGCGACCCTCGAACGGGAGGGCGAGCTGATCGCGGCGACGGCCGAGCGGACCGGTACGGACGCACTGGTGGCGACCTGCCCGGGGTGGCGGGTGGGCGACCTGCTGCGGCACACGGGGGCGGTGCACCGCTGGGCCACGGGCTTCGTGGCGGACGGCCTGGTGGACCCGGTGCCGATCCAGGACGCCCCGGGACTGGCCGGGGCGGAGCTGCTGGGCTGGTTCCGGGAGGGACACGCGCGCCTGGTCCGGACCCTGGCGGAGGCGCCGGCGGACGTGCTGTGCTGGACCTTCCTGCCGACGGCGCCCCCCTCGCCGCTGGCTTTCTGGGCCCGCCGGCAGGCGCACGAGACGACCGTGCACCGTTTCGACGCCGAGTCCGCGCTGGGCCCGGCCACGCCGATCACCCCGGTGACGCCGGAGTTCGGGGAGGACGGGGTGGACGAGCTGCTGACCGGGTTCCACGCCCGGCCGCGCAGCCGGGTGCGTACCGAGGAGCCGAAGACGCTGCGCGTGCGGGCGGCCGACACCGGCGCGGTCTGGACGGTGCACCTGTCGCGGGAACCCGCCCGTACGGTGCGCGGCGACGCCGGGGACCCGGTGGACTGCGACCTGACCGGGCAGGCGGCCTGGCTGTACGCGGCGCTGTGGAACCGGCTCCCGCTGGCCGGGCCGGAGGTGTCCGGCGACGTCGCGCTGGCCGCGCTGTGGCAGGAGACCGGCCGCATTTGATCTCCGTGGCCCGAGGAGAGTCCGCCGGGCCGCGCGCCACACGGAAATGGGTGTGCGCCCGGCGCGACCCGTTGACAGGGTGGGGCCATGGACCACCAGCACGATGACGCACCCGCCGACGCGCCCCGCGACGTACCCGCCGACGCGTCCGGCGCCGCCCCGGGCGGCCCGAAGCCGCCCCGGCCCCCCGCGGCCGGGTGGATCACCACCCCCGTCGACGCCGCCCTGCTGCGCGGCGCGCTCGAAGTGGAGCGCACCGCGCGCGGGGTGCTGCCGCACCGGCTCCCGGCGCGGGCCCGCGCGCAGTTCCCCGACCCGTACCTGGGCACGGTCGAGACCCAGCCCTCCGGCGTACGGCTGGCCTTCCGCACCCGCGCCACCGTGGTCGAACTGGACGCCCTGCGCACGAAGAACGCCTACCGGGGCGTCGACCCGCGCCCCGACGGCCGGTACGAGCTGCTGGTGGACGGACGGCCGGCCGGGTGGGCCACCGCCCACGGCGGCAACGTCCTGCTGATCGACATGGCGGCCGGCACCGTCGAGTTCCAGGCCGGCCCGGTCGCCGCCGTGCGGTTCGACGGCCTTCCCGACCGGGAGAAGGACGTGGAGATCTGGCTCCCGTACAACGAGGTGACCGAGCTGGTCGCGCTGCGCACCGACGCCCCCGTCGCGCCCGCGCCGGACCACGGGCGCCGGGTCTGGCTGCACCACGGCAGCTCCATCAGCCACGGCTCCAACGCGGCGGGCCCGACGACGATCTGGCCGGCGCTGGCCGCCGCTCTGGGCGGGGTGGAGCTGGTCAACCTGGGGTTCGGCGGGAACGCCCTGCTCGACCCGTTCACCGCGCGCGCCCTGCGGGACACCCCCGCCGACCTGATCAGCGTGAAGATCGGGATCAACATCGTCAACACCGATGTGATGCGGCTGCGCGCCTTCGGCCCGGCGGTGGACGGGTTCCTCGACACCATCCGCGAGGGGCACCCCACGACGCCGCTGCTGGTCGTCTCCCCCGTGCTGTGTCCGCTCCAGGAGGACACTCCGGGGCCGCTGGCCGCCGACCTGGTGGACGGGGAGATGAGCTTCCGGGCGCTGGGCGATCCGGCGGAGGTGGCGGCGGGGCGGCTGACCCTGACCGTGATCCGCCGCGAGCTGGCCCGCATCACCGCGCGGCGCGCGGCGGACGACCCGAACCTGCACTACCTGGACGGCCTCTCCCTCTACGGGGAGGCGGACTTCGCGGAGTTCCCGCTGCCGGACGGCCTGCACCCGGGCCCGGAGGGCCACCGGCGCATCGGCGAACGCTTCGCCGCGCTGGCCTTCGCGAAGGACGGCCCGTTCGGGGCGGCTTAGGAGCCGGTCCGAGCTGGTCCGGGGCCGGGCAGGGTCCGCAGCCGGTTCCGGTCCGGTTTGCCCGCGTCGGTGAGCGGCAGGCGGTCCACGAGGAGGATCCGGCTCGGGACGTACAGGGCGCCCAGCCGGGCGGCGACGAAGGCGCCGAGCCGGGCGGGGTCCGGGGCGCGGCCGGGGGCGGGGACGACCGCGGCGTGGAGTTCCTCCGTCCCGTCCGGGCCGTGCGTCCCGTAGGCGGCGCAGCCGGCGACGTCCGGGTGGGCGAGCAGCGCCTGTTCCGCCTCGGCGGGGTGGAGGTGGCCGCCCGCCACGATGACGGCCTCCCCCAGGCGGTCGACCAGGTGGAGCCGGCCCGCGCCGTCGAGGAACCCCACGTCGCCGGTGGCGACCCAGCCGTCCCGGAGCACCCGGGCGGTCGCCTCCGGCCGCCGCCAGTACCCGTTCATGGTCGTGGGGGTGCGGACGTGGATCTCCCCCGTGTTCCCGGGGGGCAGGACGGCGCCGGCCGGATCCCTGGTCTCCACGGCGACTCCGGGCAGCGGCCGGCCGGCCGTCACGCGCCCGCCGGGGCCGGTCACCCCGTGTTCGTGCGGCGGCACTTCGGCGATCGGGCCCGCCTCGGTCTGGCCGTACGAGCCGTACAGCACCGGCCCGAGGACCTCGGTGGCCCCGCGCAGCCGTGCGGCCGAGGCGGGGGTGCCCCCGTACGAGAGGCGGCGGAGGCTGGAGAGGTCGGTGGTGGCGAGGCCGGGGTGGTCGAGCAGCTCGTACAGCAGGGGAGGCAGCAGCCACAGGTCGGTGACGCGGTGCCGTTGGACGGCCGCGAGGACCCCGGCCGGGTCGAAGCCGTCCTGGAGGATCACGGATCCCCGGGCGAGGAGTGCGGCGTCGGCGGCGATCCCGGCCATGTGGGCGAGGGAGGTGCAGGCGAGGAAGCGTACGGGGGCGCCGGGCGGGACGTGGGCGTTGTGGACGTCCAGGATCCGCCGGTACGCGCCGTGCGCGAGCCGGACCAGCTTGGGCGGGCCGGTGGTCCCGCCGGTGGAGCGCAGGCACCAGTCGTCCTCGGGACGGGCCGCCCCCGGCGACCGTACGGGTCCTCGTGCGGCGGCCCGGCCGGGCGGCTCCTCGGTGAACAGGCCCGGGTCCAGGGTCAGCCGCACGGGTCCGCGGGGTCCGGCGGGCAGCACCCGGGCGGCGTCGGCCGCGGCCGGGTCGACGAGGAGCAGCGCGGCCGCGGTGGCGTCCAGGACGCCGGCCCAGGCCGCCGGGGCGGCGGTGGGGGCGAGGTGCACGACGCGGGCACCGAGGAGGTTCGCTCCGTAGCGGGCGATGAGGGCTTCGGGCCGGTTCCCGGTGAGCAGGGCGACGGTGGCGGAGCGGGTGACGCCGTGGGCGGCGAGGAGGGCGGCCGCGCGGTGGACGGCGTCGTGGAGCCGGCCGGCGGTGAGGGTCCGGCCGGGGTCCGGGGCGGCCGGGCCGGCGGCGGTGGTGGTGAGCACGGTCCGGTCCGGGGAGCGGGCGAGCGAGGCCAGCAGGGCGTCCACGTAACTCTCGTACGCGGGGCCGGTGTCAGCGGGCACGGCGGAACTCCTTCGCAGGGGGTTCAGGGGGGTGCGGGGGCTACTCCGGAGGCTAGGAGAGGCGCGCTCGCGTCGTCCAAGACCGGTTCCGCCATGAGACGGTGCCTTCGTGGTGATGGGTCGGGGTCGTGAGGGGGGAAGTCGGTGGATCTGCCGGCGTTGCGGTGTTTCCAGGTCGTCGCGCGGTACGAGCACATCGGCCGGGCGGCGGAGGAACTGCGCACCGCCCAGCCGTCGGTGAGCCGGACGATCGCCCGGCTGGAAGCGGAGGTGGGGGTGCGGCTCTTCGACCGGCGCGGCCGCCGGATCCACCTGAACCGGCACGGCGCGGTCTTCCTGCGCCGGGTGGACCGGGCGCTGGCCGAACTCGACGACGCCCGCCGGGAGCTGGCCGACGCGGCGCGCGGCGGCGAGGGCGGTGTGGTGACCGTGGCGAGCGAGACGCTGCTGACGCTGACCGGGCTGCTCGCCGCCTTCCGGGCCGCCCACCCCGGTGTCGACGTACGGCTGCGGCAGTCGTCCGCCGAGGTGATGGCGCGGCAACTGCGCACCCGTGAGGTGGACTTCTGCTTCGCCTCCCAGCCGCTCGACGGCCCGGCCCTGCGCTCGGCGGTGCTGCTCAGGGAGGAGGTGCTGCTCGCGGTGCCGGCCGGGCACCGGCTGGCCGGGCGCGAGGGGGTCGCGGTGGCGGACCTGGCCGGGGAACCGTTCGTCACCCCGGGCCGCGGTCACTGGCAACGGATGCTCGCCGACCGGCTGTTCGCCCGGGCCGGGGTGTCACCGACGGTGGTGTGCGAGGGGGACGAGCCGGGCGCCGTCCTCGACCTGGTGGCCGCCGGGCTCGGAGTGGCGCTGGTCCCGGCCCTGGCGCGGGCGTACGGCATCCGGGGCGTCGTCGGCTGGGCCCGGCTGGACTCGGCCGAGGCCCGCCGCGAGCTGTGCCTGGTCCGGGCGGCGGACGCCTACGAGTCCGCGGGCGCCCGGAGCTTCGCGGACTTCGCGGTGCACCACTTCCGGTCGGTCGTTCAGCCGAGGGTGGCGGCGTAACGGGTCTGCGGGCCGAACTCCCACTCGGGCGCGGCGTTCCAGGGGTTGGGCATGGCCGCGCTGGTCGCGTACGCGTATCCGGCGCCGCGTTCGAAGGCGGTGCGCAGGGTGGCGCGCATCGCCTCCGCGTCGGGGACGTCGTGGACGAGGTGCCAGAACGCGGTGCCGTCCGGGTCGAGTTCGGTGCCGGCGCGATAGCCGCCGCCGACGGGGTCGAACACGTTGCCGCCGGGCCGGCCGCCGGAGGTGTACGCGGCGTAGGTGTCCTCGAAGGTGACGAAGACGTCGGCCGTGCGGTGGCCCGGTTCGAGGTAGCAGGTGGCGATGGCCGTGCCCGGGTTGTCCACGACCAGCTCGTCGGCGCCCGGGGCGAGGGCGTTCATCGTCTCCTGGACGTAGCGGCGCAGTGCGGCGTACCGGTCGCGGGTGGCGTTGTCCGGGCCGCAGTCGCGGCTGACGACGTCGAAGAAGATGCCGTCGACGTGGAGGCGGCCGGTGGTGTCTCCGGCGGGCTTGAGGTAGTTGTCGACGGAGGCCCGTACGGCGGCGGGGTCCCGGTCGCCGTGGTCGGTGTGGACGTAGCCGAGGACCTTGGTCTTCTCGCCGGTGGCGGTGGTCCCGGCGCGCAGGGCGTCGGCGCGGGCCCGCCAGGAGGCGTCGAAGGGGGCGTCGCCGTTGCCCGGGTTGAGGACGACGACGGAGGCGGCCGGGCCGGTGGTCGTGAGGTCGGTGAGGACCGGGTCGCCCGCCCCGACGTAGGCGGGCACGGCTATGTCCAGGCCCCGTACGCCGGGCGGCCGGGGTCTGGGCGCGGGGGCGGCGGCCCCGGTGGGGAGCGGCACCGGGGCCGAGGCCGAGGCGGGTACGGGAACGGGCGCGGCCGGGGCGGCGGAGGAGGCGGCCGGGCTCCGGGCTCCGCGAGGCGGCTCGGGCGGGGCGGTCACGGCGGGCGCGCAGGCGGCGAGCAGCCACGTCGCCAGGGCGGCGTACAGGGCCTTGGCGGCGACGCGGGCGCGGGGCATGGCTGTTCCTCCGGCGGGCTGGGGGGCGACCCGAGGAACAGTAGACGCGCGGCAACTCGGTGAAGGGCGAACCACCCACATTGGTAGGAGGAACAGACAATCGACCTGTCACCTCGTCATCCGACACCCCGCCGGACGCCCTCCCCGACGTTCACCCCCGGCTCCCGGGCGGAGGGCCCGCGCGGGGGCCCTCCGCACAGGGGGCGCTCAGCCCCGCCCGGCCCGGGACTGGCGGGCGTCCAGCAGGTGCAGCGCCTTGCGCGCGAGCGGGTACGTACGCACCATGTCGGCCAGCGTCAGCGACCCGCGCGTGATCCGGGCGAACGCCAGCCAGGCGGGCCGCAGCCCCGTGATGGCCGCGTGCAGCATGCCCGGACGGGATTCGAACAACTTCAGCATCCGTCGGCCGACGGCCATCTCCACGCCCAGCCCGGCCTTGACCGCGAAGGCGTAGTTGAGCGCCTGACGGCGGGCGTCCACCGCGTCCTGCGCCTCGGAGACCTTCACGGCCCACTCCCCGGCGAGCCGTCCCGAGCGCAGCGCGAAGGAGATGCCCTCGCGCGTCCACGGCTCCAGCAGGCCGGCCGCGTCGCCCGCCACCAGCACCCGGCCGCGCGAGAGCGGCGAGTCGGGCTTGCGGCAGCGGGTCAGGTGCCCGGAGGAGACCTCCGGCTCGAAGCCGGCCAGGCCCAGCCGGCCGATGAAGTCGTCCAGGTAGCGCTTGGTCGCGGCGCCGTCGCCCTTCGCCGAGATGACCCCGACGGTGAGGGTGTCGCCCTTGGGGAAGACCCAGCCGTAACTGCCGGGCAGCGGGCCCCAGTCGATCAGGACGCGGCCCTTCCAGTCCTCGGCCACCGTCGGCGGAACCGGGATCTCCGCCTCCAGGCCCAGGTCGACCTGGTCCATCTCCACCCCGACGTGCGAGCCGATCCGGCTGGCGCTGCCGTCCGCGCCCACCACGGCCCGGGCGAGCACCGTCTCGCCGTCCGCGAGGACCACGGCGACCGTGCGCCGGTCGGGCACCGCCGCGCCGTGCTGCTCGACGCGGGCCACGGCCGTCCCCGTACGGAGCGTGGCGCCGGCCTTCTCCGCCTCGGCGACCAGGGCCGCGTCGAACTCCGGCCGGTTGACGAGCCCGAAGAGCATCCGCTTCGAACGCCGGGTGCGGGTCAGCCGGCCGTTGTGGGAGAAGGTGACGGCGTGGACGCGGTCCCGCAAGGGCAGCACGAAGCCCGGCGGCAGGGCGTCGCGCGAGGGGCCGATGATGCCACCACCGCAGGTCTTGTACCGGGGCAGTTCGGCCTTCTCCAGCAGCAGGACGCGCCGCCCGGCGAGGGCCGCCGCACGGGCCGCCGAGGCGCCGGCCGGTCCGGCGCCGACCACGACGACGTCCCACACCTCCCCGGAGCCCTCCGCCCCCTCCTCCGGGTTGTCGGCGGGCACCGGCACGGCCGGCCCGTCGTCCGCCGCCGCCGGAGCGGCCTGTCCTGCGCTCGCGCCGTTGACGTCGTCGTCGCTGCTGCTGTTGCTGCTGCTCACGATGTGCTGCTGCTCCTGATCACGCGGTTGCTCCGATGCCGTGGAAATCCTACGGGCAGGGACCGCCTCGCCCCTCTGTGCGAGGATCGGCACTGTCTTTCACCTTGCTTTCGCCGCACCCGGCACTCATATAAACGTCGCACCCACGAGGAGCGTGCCCATGTCCCAGAATCCGATCGCCGAGACCGTCGCCTCGCTGATGCCCCGCGCCAAGGCGGAGCTGACCGAGCTGGTGGCCTTCCAGTCGGTAGCGGACTGGGCCCAGTTCCCCAAGAGCGAGAGCGAGGGCGCCGCGAACTGGGTGGCCGACGCGCTGCGCGCCGAGGGCTTCCAGGACGTGGCGCTGCTCGACACCCCCGACGGCACCCAGTCCGTGTACGGCTTCCTGCCCGGTCCCGAGGGCGCCCCGACCGTCCTGCTCTACGCGCACTACGACGTGCAGCCGCCGCTGGACGACAACGCCTGGATCTCCCCCGCCTTCGAGCTGACCGAGCGCGACGGCCGCTGGTACGGGCGCGGCGCCGCGGACTGCAAGGGCGGCTTCATCATGCACCTGCTGGCGCTGCGGGCGCTGAAGGCGAACGGCGGGGTGCCCGTCTCCGTCAAGGTGATCGTCGAGGGCTCGGAGGAACAGGGCACCGGCGGCCTCCAGCAGTACGCCGAGGCGCACCCGGAGCTCCTCGTCGCCGACACCATCGTCATCGGCGACGCGGGCAACTTCCGCCTCGGCCTGCCGACCGTCACGGCCACCCTGCGCGGCATGACGCTGGTCAAGGTGAAGATCGACACCCTGGGCGGCAACCTGCACTCCGGGATGTTCGGCGGCGTCGCCCCCGACGCGCTCGCCGCGCTGATCCGGCTGCTGGACTCGCTGCGGGCCGAGGACGGCTCGACCACCGTGGACGGGCTCGCCTCGGACGCCGTCTGGGAGGGCCTGCAGTACCCGGAGGCCGACTTCCGCGCCGACGCCAAGGTCCTCGACGGGGTCGGCCTGATCGGCGAGGGCACCATCGCGGACCGGCTGTGGGCCCGGCCGGCCGTCACCGTACTCGGCATCGACTGCCCGCCGGTGACCGGCGCGACCCCGTCGGTGCACGCCGCCGCGGGCGCGCTGATCAGCCTGCGCGTGCCGCCGGGCGTGGACACCGCCGAGGCCATCCGGCTGCTGGAGGCGCACCTCGTCGCCCACACCCCCTGGCAGGCGAAGCTGGAGCTGGAGGTCGTCGGACAGGGGCAGCCCTTCCAGGCGGACACCACCAGCCCGGCGTACGCCTCGATGGCGGCGGCCCTGCGGGAGGCGTACGACGGCCAGGAGATGCAGATCAGCGGCATGGGCGGGTCGATCCCGCTGTGCAACACGCTGACGTCCCTGTACCCGAAGGCGGAGATGCTGCTGATCGGCCTGAGCGAGCCGGAGGCGCAGATCCACGCGGTGAACGAGAGCGTCTCCCCGGAGGAGCTGGAGCGCCTGTCGGTGGCCGAAGCGCTCTTCCTCGTCAACTACGCGGAGTCCAAGCGCGCCTGAGGCCCGCCGGCCTCACCCGTGTGGCCCGGGGCGCCTCGCGCCCCGGGCCGCCGGCGCTCCCTAGGCCGATCCGCCGTCGCTTCTGGGGCCGATCCGCCGGCGCTCCGGGGCCGATCCGCCGTCGGCGTACCACGCTTCGGGCGAACTCCGCTCCGGGCGAACTCGGGGGCGCCGGGCCGGGATCCGTACCTAGGCTCGCGGCATGGATCCCGAAGTCGTCGAAGTGCTCCCCGGCCGCCTCCACCTGCTGCGCTTCCCGATCGGCCAGGCCTACCTCTGGCAGGACGGTGCGGCCCTGACCCTGATCGACGCCGGTCATGCCGGGTCCGCCGACGCCATCGAGGGGGCGATACGTTCCCTCGGGCAGGCGCCGGAGCGGCTGGAGCGGATCGTCCTCACCCACTGCCACCGGGACCACGTCGGCGCGGCCGGTGAACTCGCCGCCCGCCGGGGCGCGGAGGTCGCCGCGCACCGGCTGGACGCCCCGGTGGTCCGGGGCGAGCTGCCGGTGCCCGAACCGGTGCTGCTGGACTGGGAGCTGCCGCTGTACGCCCACGGGCTGACGGTCCCCGGGGCTCCGGCGACGCGGGTCGACCGGGAGCTGGAGGACGGTGACGTACTGCCCTTCGGGGACGGTGCGGTCGTGGTCCACGCCCCGGGTCACACGCCGGGCAGCATCGGCGTCCACCTGCCGGCCCACGGAGTGCTCTTCACCGGTGACTGCGTGGCGGGCGTGGGCCAGGTGATGCTGGGAGTGTTCAACGTCGACCGCGCCCAGGCCCTGGCGTCCTTCCGGCGCCTGGCCGCCCTGGATCCGGAGGTCGCCTGCTTCGGCCACGGCGACCCCTGGCTGACCGACACCGCGGCCACCCTCCGGTCGGCCGCGGCCGGAGCCGGGGCGCCTGCGGGCTGACCCTCACGCCTGGGGCTTGGCCCGTACGTGCATCCGCTCGCCCTGCCTGCCGAAGAGGCTCAGCACCTCGACGGGCTGCCCGTCCGCGCTGCTGAACCAGTGGGGCAGCCGGGTGTCGAACTCGGCCGCCTCACCGGGCCCGAGCACCAGGTCGTGCTCGGCGAGGACGAGCCGGAGCCTGCCGTGGAGCACGTAGAGCCACTCGTAGCCCTCGTGCGTGCGCTGGTCGGGATCGGAACCCCGGTCGGTGATGATCATCTTGTACGCCTGGAGGGGGCCCGGACTCCGGGTCAGCGGGACGAAGGAACCTCCGTGCGGCAGCGGGTGCGGCTTGAGCCGGACCCGGGGGTCCCCCACCTCGGGCGCCCCGACCAGGTCGTCCAGGGGCACCCGGTAGGCCCCGGCGAGCGGGAGCAGCAGCTCCAGGCTGGGGCGGCGCAGGCCGGACTCCAGCCGGGAGAGGGTGCTCTTGGAGATGCCGGTCGCCTCGGAGAGGGCGGCCAGGGTGAGGCCGCGCTGCGCCCGCAGCCGCTTCAGCCGGGGAGCCACCTCGTCGAGGACCGTCCGGTAGGTGGCCGGTACGTCCGGCGGTGTGTCCATACGGGCATTCCACTCCGGTTTCCCGGAAACGGCAACAGAAGTTGCCATACCGTTCCCCAGGCGCGCACCCTCGGCGCCATGAGCGCACACACCGCCGGACACCACCACGGCCACTCCCCCTCCCCCGCCGACTCCCACTCCCACACCGCCGCCGCCGATGTCGACTGGGAGGCCCTGGCCACCCACCTGGAGACGAGCGGTGAACTCCACCTCCCCGCCTACCGCGACACGGCGGCCCGCCTGCGGGAGGCGCTCGGCCCGGACCACCGCGTCCGGCGCGTCCTCGACATCGGCAGCGGCCCCGGCGTCATGACCGGCGTCTTCGCCGAGACCTTCCCGCACGCCGAGGCCGTCGCCGTGGACGGCACCCCCGCCCTGCTGGACCGCGCCCTGGCGCGTGCCGAGCGCCTCGGGCTCACCGGAGGCCGCGTGTCGGTGCGCCACGCCCGGCTGCCGGAGGACCTGGCGGCGCCGGAGGCCGACGGCGGCGGCCTGGGCTCCGCCGACCTGATCTGGAGCAGCAAGACCGTCCACCACATCGGCGACCAGCAGGGCGCCCTGGACGCGCTGGTCCGCCTGCTGCGCCCCGGCGGGATGCTGGCCGTCGCGGAGGGCGGCCTGCCGATGCGCTTCCTGCCCCGCGACATCGGCCTCGGCAGGCCGGGGCTCCAGGCCCGGCTCGACGCCGCCCAGGAGGACCGGTTCCAGTCCATGCGCGCCGGACTGCCCGGCAGCGTCCGCGTGGAGGAGGACTGGCCCGCGCTGCTGCGCCGCGCCGGACTGACCGGCGTGGGCTCCTTCACCTCCCTCCTCGACCTGCCCGCCCCGCTGACCGGCCCGGGCCGCGCGTTCCTGCACGACCAGCTGACGCGGCTGCGCGAAGCGATGGCCGAGCAGCTGGACGCGGAGGACCTCGCGGCCCTCGACGTCCTGACCGACCCGGAGTCGGCCGAGGGGATCCTGCGGCGGCCCGACGCCTTCCTCCTGTCGGCCGTCACCGTCTACACGGGCACCCGCCCGGCCCGATGACCCACTGCCGCCGCCGGGTCCCGGGCCGGGACTTCGGCGCGTGGCTTCGGCCCCGGTCAGGGGGTGGGGCGGCCCGCCTCCAGGTAGAGGGGGCGGCCGCGTTCGCGGGCGCGCAGGGCCCACCGCAGCCGGTCCTGGCGCTGGCGGGGCAGCAGGCCGGCGGCCTCCTCCTCGGTGGCGAACCGCCAGGCGCGCAGCTCCGGTCCGGGCAGCCGCAGCCGCGCGGTGTCCGCCGCCGAGAGCCGGCCGCCGTCGAAGAGCAGCCGCAGGCCCCCGTACGCCGGTGAGCGGGGCGGCTCCCAGTCGACCACCAGCAACTGCGGCACCCGGTCCAGCGCGAGGCCCAGTTCCTCCGCGACCTCCCGTACGCCCGCGCACGCGGGGGCCTCGCCCGCTTCGACCACCCCGCCCGGGAACTCCCAGCCCGGCTTGTACGTCGGATCGACCAGGAGCACCCGGTCCCGCTCGTCGAAGAGCAGCACCCCCGCCGCCACCGTCTCCCGCGTCGGTTCCGGGGTCTGCACGATGTCGCAGACGGCCGCCGTGTCGGTGCGTACGGCCTCGGCGATCCGCTCGGCGGTCTCCCGTACCGTCAGCCGTCCGTTGTCGATGACGTGCGCGTCGGCGGTCAGCCAGGGCAGCGCCTGCCGGTAGGCCGGAAGGTGGTCGAGGGCCCAGGTGCGGTCCCGCGCGTCCGCCGGCTCCGGCTCCTCCCGCCGCCGCTTCGCCATCCGCTCCCGCAGGATCGTTTCCTCTGGGGCCAGCAGAACGTGCCGCACCGGTATCCGGCGCGCCGCCAGGCCGCCGAAGATCTCGTCCCGGTACTCCTGGCGCAACAGCGTCATCGGCACCACCAGCACCCCGCCCGTCTCCGCGAGCACCGCCGCCGCCGCGTCGACGACGAGCCGCCGCCAGCTCGGCAGGTCCTGGTAGTCGCTCACCTCGGCGAGGCGCTTGGCCGGCAGCATCCGGCGCACCGCGTCCGCGACGATCTCAGGGTCGTACAGGGTTCCGCCCGGCAGGAGTCCGGCCAGTTCGCTCGCCGTGCTGGTCTTCCCGGCACCGGACGTGCCGTTGATCCAGACAATCACGTATACCCCTCTCCCGATGGCTCGCCTCCCAAGCCCCCTGAGGCTTGCCCGCCCCACCCTGCCACGGAAACCCGCTCTCCGGCCGTGTGCTTATCCTCAAGGTCAGGGCCGGATGAAAGCCGCGCCGCCGTCGCTCCAGGAGGTCTCCCCGCCGTGCCGCAGACCCGTCAGCCGTCCGAGCCCCGCTACGGCAACCGGCCGACCATGAAGGACGTGGCGGCCCGGGCCGGCGTGGGTCTGAAGACGGTCTCACGGGTCGTCAACGGCGAGGCAGGGGTCACCCCCGACACCGAACGCCGGGTCCAGGAGGCCATCGAGGCGCTCGGCTTCCGCCGCAACGACAGCGCGCGCGTGCTGCGCAAGGGCCGTACCGCGACCGTGGGCCTGGTGCTGGAGGACCTCGCCGACCCCTTCTACGGACCGCTCAACCGGGCCGTGGAGGAGGTGGCCCGGACGCACGGCGCGCTCCTCATCAACGGCTCCAGCGCGGAGGACCCGGACCGCGAGCGGGAGTTGGCGCTCGCGCTGTGCGCCCGCCGGGTGGACGGGCTGATCGTGATCCCGGCCGGGGACGACCACCGCTACCTGGAGCCGGAGATCAGGGCGGGCGTGGCGACGGTGTTCGTCGACCGCCCGGCGGGCCGGATCGACGCGGACGTGGTCCTGTCGGACAGCTTCGGCGGCGCCCGTGACGGGGTGGCCCACCTGATCGCGGGCGGCCACCGGAGGATCGGCTTCATCGGCGACCACCCCCGCATCCACACCGCGACGGAACGCCTGCGCGGCTACCGCGCGGCGATGGCCGGAGCGGACCTGCCCGCTGACGCCGCCTGGGTCTCCCTCGGCTCGACCGACCCGGCCCGCGTCGCGGCGGCGGCCCGCGCCATGCTGACGGGCCCCGACCCGGTCACGGCCGTCTTCGCGGGCAACAACCGGGTCACCGTCACCCTGGTCCGGATCCTCGCCGAACTCCCGTACCCCGTCGCCCTGGTGGGTTTCGACGACTTCGAACTGGCCGACCTGCTCCGCCCGGGCGTCACGGTGGTCGCCCAGGACGCGGCGGCGCTGGGCCGCGTCGCCACGGACCGCCTCTTCCAGCGCCTCGCCGGCGCCGCCCCGCCCCCGGCCCGCATCGAACTCCCCACCCGCCTGATCCCCCGCGGCTCGGGCGAACTCCCGCCCCACGGCGGCTGAACCCGGCGGCGGCCCGACACGTCCGGCCCGCCCCCGGCGACTCGGGGACGGGCCGGACGTACGTACGTATGCGTACGTGGATCAGGCGGTCGTCCTCAGGGTGGCGGAGCGGCGCGGGATGGCGAAGGCGTCCAGTTCGGCGCGGGTCAGGCCGGTGAGGGCGGTGACCTCCTCGGCGCCGACCGCCCCGCAGTCCAGGCCGCGGACCAGGTAGCCGGCCAGGGCCTTGGCGGTGGCCGGCTCGTCCATGACGTCGCCCTCGATCTTGGCGACGTACGCCTTCAGGCGGGCCGCCGCGGCCTCCAGGCCCTCGCGGTAGAAGGTGAACACGGCCGCGTAGCGGGTCGGGAGGTGGCCCGGGTGCATGTCCCAGCCCTGGTAGTAGGCGCGGGCCAGGGCCCGGCGGGTGAGGCCGTAGTGCAGCTTCCAGGCCTCGTGGACGTGCTCGGTGGTGCCGATCGGCAGGACGTTGGTCGAGCCGTCGGAGACCCGTACGCCGGTGCCCGCGGCCGCGACCTGCATGATCGCCTTGGCGTGGTCGGCGGCGGGGTGGTCGCTCGACTGGTAGGCGGCGGAGACGCCGACGCAGGCGCTGTAGTCGAAGGTGCCGTAGTGCAGGCCGGTGGCGCGGCCCTGGGCGGCCTCGATCATGCGGGCGACGGTGGCCGTGCCGTCGGAGGCGACGATGGACTGGCTGGTCTCGATCTGGATCTCGAAGCCGATCCGGCCCGGGCGCAGGCCGCGGGTGGTCTCGAAGGCCTCCAGCAGCTTGACGAAGGCGCTGACCTGCTCGGCGTAGGTGACCTTGGGCAGGGTCAGGACCAGGCCCTCGGGCAGGCCGCCGTGCTCCAGCAGGCCGGAGAGGAAGACGTCCGTGGTGCGGATGCCGCGGTCGCGGACGTTGGACTCCATGCACTTCATGCGGATGCCCATGTACGGGGCGTTCGTGCCGTTGGCGAACGCCTGCGAGACGAGGCGGGCGGCGCGGGCCGCGGCCTGGTCCTCCTCCTCGTCGGAGCGGACGCCGAACCCGTCCTCGAAGTCCACCCGGAGGTCCTCGATCGGCTCCCGCCGGAGCTTGGCCCGTACGCGGTCGTAGACCGGTACGGCCAGCTCGTCGGAGATGCCGAGCACCTTGGCGAAGGTCGCGGCGTCGGGGGCGTGCTCGTCGAGGGCGGCGAGGGCCTGGTCGCCCCAGGAGCGGATGGTGTCGGCGGCGAACACGTCACCGGGGACGTAGACGGTGTGGATGGGCTGGCGGGTGCCGGGGTCGCCCGGGTAGTGACGCGCGAGTTCGGCGTCCACCGGCGCCAGGGAGGCGCTGATGCCCTCGCTGACCGCGCCTGCGAGGCTCGTCGCCACCTTCTCCTGCTGACCCATCCTGCACTCTCCTCTTTTTCCGCTTCACGGAAGCTTAGATCCGCATAGCAGAATTTAATGATGAGTACATCGTCTCGTCAATGGTTGCAGGAAACAGCTCGGGGCCGCGTGGTGAGTGTCACCACGCGGCCCCGAGTCATAGCATCGGCGCAGGTCAGCCCTTGCGCGCCTTGATCTCGCCGGTCAGCTGGGGCAGGACCTCGAAGAGGTCGCCGACCACGCCGTAGTCGACGAGGTCGAAGATCGGGGCCTCGGCGTCCTTGTTGATGGCCACGATGGTCTTCGAGGTCTGCATGCCGGCCCGGTGCTGGATCGCGCCCGAGATGCCGGAGGCGATGTACAGCTGCGGGGAGACCGACTTGCCGGTCTGGCCGACCTGGTTGGTGTGCGGGTACCAGCCGGCGTCCACGGCGGCGCGGGAGGCGCCGACCGCCGCACCGAGGGAGTCCGCGAGGTCCTCGATGAGGTGGAAGTTCTCCGCGCCGTTGACGCCACGGCCGCCGGAGACGACGATCGCGGCCTCGGTCAGCTCGGGGCGGCCGGTCGACTCGCGCGGGGTGCGCGCGGTGACCTTGGTACCGGTGGCCAGGGCGCCGAAGGTGACGGCGAGCGCCTCGACCGCGCCGGCGGCCGGAGCGGCCTCGACCGGGGCGGAGTTGGGCTTCACGGTGATGACCGGGGTGCCCTTGGAGACGCGGGACTTGGTGGTGAACGACGCGGCGAAGGCGGCCTGCGTCGCGACCGGACCCTCGGCGCCGGCCTCCAGGTCGGTGGCGTCGGTGATGATGCCGGAGCCGATGCGCACGGCCAGGCGCGCGGCGATCTCCTTGCCCTCGGCGGAGGAGGGGACGAGCACGGCGG
Organism: Streptomyces sp. NPDC102258; assembly: GCF_055584685.1. NCBI lineage: Bacteria > Bacillati > Actinomycetota > Actinomycetes > Kitasatosporales > Streptomycetaceae > Streptomyces > Streptomyces sp. NPDC102258. The sequence continues at coordinate 242,162 of NZ_JBVJLO010000002.1, read as the reverse complement.
CCGGGGAGACGGCCTCGTACGCGGCCTGGAGCGCGTCCACCTTCGGTACGACGAGGTAGTCGGCGAACTCGGGGGCGTCGGCGGTGAGGACCTTGACGGCCCCGTGCTCGGCGAGCACCGCGGCGGTGGCCTCGGCGCCGGCGCCGAGGGCGACGGCGACGGGCTCGCCGATGCGGCGGGCCAGCGTCAGCAGCTCAAGGGTGGGCTTGCGGACGGCGCCGTCCGCGTGGTCGACGTAGACGAGAACTTCAGCCATGGGACTGCTCTCCTGCTATTGCGAAGTGTCTGGGGGCGTATGAGGGAGGGCTGAAGTTCTAGATGAACTTCTGGCCGGCCAGGAACTCGGCCAGCTGCTTGCCGCCCTCGCCCTCGTCCTTGACGACGGTGCCGGCGGTGCGGGCCGGGCGCTGCGCCGCGGAGTCGACCGCGGTCCAGGAGCCTTCGAGACCGACCTCGTCGGACTCGATGTCCAGCTCCTCCAGGTCCCAGGACTCCACCGGCTTCTTCTTGGCGGCCATGATGCCCTTGAAGGAGGGGTAGCGGGCCTCGCCCGACTGGTCGGTCACGGAGACGACCGCGGGGAGGGAGGCCTCCAGCTGCTCGCTGGCGGAGTCGCCGTCGCGGCGGCCGGTGACGGTGCCGTCCTCGACCTTGACCTCGGACAGCAGGGTGACCTGCGGGACGCCCAGGCGTTCGGCCAGGATCGCCGGGAGGACGCCCATGGTGCCGTCGGTCGAGGCCATACCGGTGATGACCAGGTCGTAGCCGGCCTTCTCGATCGCCTTGGCGAGCACCAGCGAGGTGCCCATGACGTCGCTGCCGTGCAGGTCGTCGTCCTCGACGTGGATGGCCTTGTCGGCGCCCATCGACAGGGCCTTGCGCAGCGCGTCCTTGGCGTCCTCGGGGCCGACCGTCAGGACGGTGATCTCCGCGTCGTCCGCCTCGTCGGCGATCTGCAGCGCCTGCTCGACGGCGTACTCGTCGAGCTCCGACAGCAGGCCGTCGACGTCGTCGCGGTCCACGGTCAGGTCATCGGCGAAGTGCCGGTCACCGGTGGCGTCGGGCACATACTTCACACAGACAACGATCCTCAGGCTCACGCCGACTCTCCTACCGCATCGTCTTTTACTGATACCGCCTTGTGCAGGCAGCATAGGCGCCTTCTGGGGCTGATCCCGGTCGGGGCGGCCCGCGCTCCGAAGGGAATGTTACTCGTCAGTACACAGCGGGTCCCCGCAGGTTGCAAGGCAGCCGGACTGTGATCTGGCCAACGCCGCCCGAACCCGCCCCAGCAGGGACGATTCAGTCGCGCAACGCGTTGAAGCGTCCCTGGTGGTAGAGGAGGGGCCGGCCCTCGCCGGCCGGGTCCCCGGCCACCGCCTCCGCGATGATGACGCGGTGCTCCCCGGCGGGCACCCTGGCCACCACCCGGCACACCAGCCACGCCAGCACCCCGTCCAGGAGCGGCACCCCGTGCGGCCCCCGCGCCCACCCGGTTCCGGAGCCGAAGCGGTCGGCCCCGCTGCGCGCGAAGAGACCGGCCAGCTCCCGCTGGTGCTCGCCGAGTATGTGCACGCCGAGGTGCGCCGAGTCCCGTACGGCGGGCCAGCTGGAGGAGCCCGTGCCGATGGTGAACGAGAGCAGCGGCGGTTCCGCGGAGACGGAGTTCAGCGACGTCGCGGTGAAGCCGGCGGGGCGGCCGTCCCGCTCCGCGGTGATCACGGCGACCCCGGCGGCGTGCCGGCGGAAGACGGAGCGGAGCAGGTCGGGCGATCCGGGCAGCACGCCGTCGCCGGAGGAGGGGGTGAACGGGGCCGTCGGGAGCGTCGGGGCCGTCATGGGAGGGCTTCCTTCTGCCGCGGGAGTCGCGGGCACGGTCGGGGGTCCGGGGGCCGGGGTCCGGGGTCGGTGCTCGGAGGCGTTCAGTGATCCCGACAGCGCGCGCTCGCGTGGCGGACGAGGTCCACGTGGACCCGCCCGTAAAGCAGGAGTTCATACCGCATGCCGCCAGCCTGGCGATCTCCCGTGTACACAGTCAAGCCGTGCCGGTCAGATGTCAGGCGCGTCACGCCGCGTGCGGGCGTACGCACCGGCGCACCCGTCACAAGACCGCGGCCCCGAGGGCCGCGATGACGTCCGCCTTGCGGGGCATGCCCTCCGCGCGCCGGACGATGTGCCCGGCGGCGTCCAGGACGAGCACGGTCGGGGTCTTCTCGATGCCGAGGGCGCGCACGAGCCCGAGGTTGCGCTCGGCGTCGATCTCGATGTGGGCCACCCCGTCCACCAGGGCGGCGACCTCGGCGAGGATCCGGCGCGTGGCCCGGCAGGGCTGGCAGAAGGCGCTGGAGAACTGGACCAGACTGGCCCGCTCCCCCGGTTCGCCGCCCAGCTCCGCCGCGCCCAGCGGACCCAGCCCGGCCGTCGCGTGTCCGTCCCCTTCGCGCCCAGGCACGCCCGCTCCCCTCTGCTCCGTCCGTGTGTACGTACCCTGATCGCAGCACCCGCCGGGCGTCGCGCATTCCCCGCGTGACGAGAATCTCCCCGGGCAGGGCCCGCTGAACTGGTCAGCGGGCCGTGTTTGGGGCACGATCCCCATGGTCGCGTACCTACGCCGCCGTAACTTCCGGCCGGGAGCACCTCCCCAGGCAGAAAGCGGGGTCTCCCCACCATGGCTGAGCTCGTCTACCCCCCAGTGATCGGCGCCGCGCACACCCTGTTCCGCGCGCTGGACATCCGGATCGACATGAAGGGCACCGAGAACATCCCGCGCAAGGGCGGGGCGGTCCTGGTGTCGAACCACATCGGCTACCTCGACTTCATCTTCGCGGGCCTGACCGCGCGCCCGCAAAAGCGCCTGGTCCGTTTCATGGCCAAGGAGTCGGTGTTCCGCCACAAGGTCTCCGGGCCGCTGATGCGGGCGATGAAGCACATCCCGGTGGACCGCAAGCAGGGTGAGGCCGCGTACCAGCACGCGCTGGACGCGCTGCGCTCCGGCGAGATCATCGGGGTGTTCCCGGAGGCGACGATCTCCCAGTCCTTCACCCTCAAGACCTTCAAGTCGGGTGCCGCGCGCATGGCGCAGGAGGCCGGGGTCCCATTGATCCCGGTGGCGCTCTGGGGCACCCAGCGGCTGTGGACCAAGGGCCGGCCCAAGGACCTCAAGCGCAGCCACATCCCGGTGACGATGCGGATCGGCGAGCCGATGGAGGCCCCGGCCGACCAGTTCGCGGGCGCCATCACCCGCCGCCTGCGCGAGCGCGTGCAGGAGCTGCTGGAGGCGGCGCAGGCCGCGTACCCGGCCAGGCCCAAGGGCCCGGAGGACTCCTGGTGGCTGCCGGCTCACCTGGGCGGCACCGCCCCCACGGCGGCGCAGGTCAAGGAAGCCGGCTGACCGAGCCGGCCGGCCCGGCCGCCTTACCACCCCGGGCGGGGCGGCGGGGTTCCCTACAGGGCGGTCGGCAGGTTCCGCCACAACTCCCGCCGGTCCGCGGACTCCTGGAGCGCCCTGAGCGTGGCGGGGTGCGGGGCGGCGCGCAGTTCCGGGTAGTCGCACTCGCCCAGTTCCGGCCGGACGGGGAAGGCGAGTCGTTCCCGGTCGAGGCTGAACCGGGCGTCGACGCCGGGCTTGTTGCCGCGCGCGTCGACGCGGGACCACCGCTCGGCGCCGGGCGGGCGCAGGGCCACGAGGCCGTGGACGACCGGGTCCGAGCCGTCGTCCTCGGTGAGGCGCTGGTAGCAGAGGGCGGCCGGGATGCCCCGGGCGCGCAGCAGGGCGGCGAGGGCGTGGGACTTGGCGTAACAGATGCCGGTCCGCGTGAGCAGCACCTCGGAGGCCCGCCAGGGGACGCGGTCGTCGTCCCCGTCGGCGGAGTGCGTGACGGCGTCGCGGACGAACGCGAAGGCGGCTTCGGCGTAGGCGAGGGGCTCGCCGGTGGCCGTCCAGAGGGCGTCGGCGGTCGCGCGGACGTAGGGGTGGTCATGGTCGACGGCGGCGTTCGCCACGAGGTAGGCGGCGACGTCGGAATGCTCCTGGATCAATTCCATGATCCAGGAGCATACCTATGCGGCGATCCGCATGACTATCGAATTAGCCGCGGGCGAGCTCTTCCTTCAGCGCCTGGAGGAAGCCGTCCACGTCCTCTTCCTGGGTGTCGAAGCCGCACATCCAGCGGACGTCACCGGCCGCCTCGTCCCAGAAGTAGAAGCGGTAGCGCCGCTGGAGCCGGCGCGTGACCTCGTGCGGCAGCCGCGCGAAGACGGCGTTGGCCTGCACCGGGTAGAGGATCTCCACCCCGTCGGTCTCGCGCACGCCCGCCGCGAGCCGCTGCGCCATCGCGTTGGCGTGGCGGGCGTTGCGCAGCCACAGGTCCTTCGCGAGCAGCGCTTCGAGCTGCACCGACACGAACCGCATCTTCGAGGCGAGCTGCATCGACATCTTGCGGATGTGCTTCATCTGCCGGACCGCGTCCGGGTTGAGCACGACCACGGCCTCGCCGAACATCATGCCGTTCTTCGTGCCGCCGTACGAGAGCACGTCCACCCCGACCGCATTGGTGAAGGTGCGCATCGGCACGTCGAGCGAGGCCGCGGCGTTGGCTATGCGGGCGCCGTCGAGGTGCACCTTCATGCCGAGGCCGTGGGCGTGCTCGCAGATGGCCCTGATCTCGTCCGGGGTGTACACCGTGCCGAGCTCGGTGTTCTGCGTGATCGAGACGACCTGCGGCATCGCCCGGTGCTCGTCGTCGAAGCCCCAGGCCTCCTGGTCGATCAGCTCGGGGGTGAGCTTGCCGTCCGGGGTGGGCACGGCGAGCAGCTTGAGCCCCGCCATCCGCTCGGGCGCGCCGCCCTCGTCCACGTTGATGTGGGCGCTCTTGGCGCAGATGACCGCACCCCAGCGGTCGGTCATCGCCTGGAGGGCGGTGACGTTGGCGCCGGTGCCGTTGAAGACCGGGAAGGTCTCGGCGTACGGGCCGAAGTGGCTGCGGAAGATCTTCTGCAGGTGCTCGGTGTACTCGTCCTCGCCGTACGAGACCTGATGGCCGCCGTTGGCGAGCGCGACGGCGGCGAGCACCTCGGGGTGCACGCCGGCGTAGTTGTCGCTGGCGAACCCGCGCACGGCCGGGTCGTGGTGGCGCCGGGCGTCGGTCTTGCCGGTCTCGGTCCTCACGGTTGCGGGGTCAGCCACAGACGCTGTCCGTTCACATCGGGGGCGGACCGCTCCCACACGCCGGCGATGGCCTCGGCCAGCTCCTTGACGTCGGTGAAGCCCGCGAACTTCGCATTGGGACGCTCGGCGCGCATCGCGTCGTGCACCAGTGCCTTGATGACCAGGATCGCAGCCGCCGCGCCGGGGCCGTCCTCGCCCCCCGCCTTGCGGAACGAGTCCGCCATGGCGAGGGTCCAGGCCTCGGCGGCCGCCTTGCCCGCGTTGTACGCGGCGTTGTTGGCGACCGGCTTGTGCGCGCCGGACTGGCTGATCAGCACGTACCGGCCACGGTCGCTGCGCAGCAGGCCGTCGTGGAAGGCGAGCGAGGTGTGCTGGACGGTGCGGACGAGGAGCTTCTCCAGGAAGTCCCAGTCCGCGAGGTCGACGTCGGTGAAGGTCTTGCTGCCGCGCCAGCCGCCGACGAGGTGGACGACCCCGTCGATCCGGCCGAACTCCTTCTCGGTGCGCTCGGCCCAGGCCTTGGTGGCCTCCAGGTCGAGCAGGTCCACCGTGTCACCGGTGACGGAGGCACCGCCGTGGGCGTAGCGGGCCGCGTCGACGGCCTCCGCGAGGCGGGCCGGGTCGGCGTCGGAGGCGACGACCACCGCGCCCGCCTCGGCGAGGCGGAGCAGGGCGGCGCGGCCTGCGGGGCCGCCGGCCCCGGCCACCGCCACCACCGCTCCGTGGAGCTTGCCGCCGTTGCCGTTCCCGGAGCCGTTCATCCGTGCAGCCTCCTGAGGGCGAGTGTTCACGCGGCGGCCCGCTCGGCCGTGTCCGCGTTCAGGGCGGTGATACCCCGGGTCGAGGCGATCACGCCCTTGAGCTTCTTGGCGAGGGCCTCGTAGAACATGCTGAGCGGAAACTCGTCCGCGAGCACGTCGTCGACGAGCTTGCGGGGCGGCTGCGTCAGGTCGAGGGCGTCGGGGCCCTTGGCCCACTTGGAGCCCGGGTGGGGGGCGAGGTAGGTGGAGACCAGTTCGTAGGCCTTGAACCAGTGGACCAGCTTCGGGCGGTCGATGCCCGCGCGGTAGAGGTCCTCGATCTCGGCGCACAGCTGGTTGGTGACCTGCGGGGCGCGCATCCAGTCGATCTTCAGCTTGTTGTCCGTCCAGCGCACGACGTCGTGCTTGTGGAGGTACGCGAAGAGCAGCTGGCCGCCGAGACCGTCGTAGTTGCGGTTGCGGTCGCCGGAGACGGGGAAGCGGAACATCCGGTCGAAGAGGACGGCGTACTGGACGTCACGGCCGTGCTCGTTGCCCTCGGACTCCAGCTTCACGGCCTCCTTGAAGGCGGTGAGGTCACAGCGCAGCTCCTCCAGGCCGTACATCCAGAACGGCTGGCGCTGCTTGATCATGAAGGGGTCGAACGGCAGGTCGCCGTGGCTGTGGGTGCGGTCGTGGACCATGTCCCACAGAACGAAGGCCTTCTCGCAGCGCTCCTGGTCCTCGACCATGCGGGCGATGTCCTCGGGCAGGTCGATGCCGAGGATGTCGACGGCCGCCGCGGTGACCTTGCGGTAGCGGGCCGCCTCGCGGTCGCAGAAGATGCCGCCCCAGGTGAAGCGCTCGGGGGCCTCGCGCACGGCGATGGTCTCCGGGAAGAGCACGGCGGAGTGGGTGTCGTAGCCCGGGGTGAAGTCCTCGAAGGTGATGCCGAGGAACAGCGGGTTGTCGTACCGGGTGCGCTCCAGCTCGGAGAGCCACTCGGGCCACACCAGCTTCAGCACGACGGCCTCGAAGTTGCGGTCGAGGTTGCCGTTCTGGGTGTACATCGGGAAGACCACGAGGTGCTGGAGCCCGTCCTCGCGCCCGGCGGCCGGGTGGAAGGCCAGCAGGGAGTCGAGGAAGTCCGGCACGCGGAAGCCGTCGGCCACCCACTTGCGCAGGTCGGCGACGAGCGCCCGGTGGTACGCCTTGGCGTGCGGCAGCAGCGGGGACAGCACCTCGACGGCCGCGGCGATCCGCTCCACGGCGGCCCGGACGTCGTCCGGCGCGGGGGCGCCCTCGGCCTCGAAGTCGATCGAGCCGTCCTTGGCCTGCCAGGGGCGGATCTCCTCCACGGCGGCCTTGAGCTCGGGCCACGCGGGGTGGTCGACCACCCGCGCCCCAGCGGTTATCACGGCACCGCCGGCACCCGGCACAAGAGTTTCCGTCATGTCACTTCCTCCACAGGAGAACCTCACGTCAAGACAGCGTATGCATGCAAGGGTCTCGACCTCAAGAGTTAACCCGGGAAATTATCCTGCACGACCCCCCGCTCCACCGAAATTCTTCCCGTTGTTCCGGGTGGAGGCCACCACTCCGCCTAGACGGCCCGAGGGGTTCCCGAGAAGTGCGGGATCACCTTCTCCCCCCACTGGCGCAGGGTTTCCAGACAGGCCTCCTGCGGCACCGTCCCCATCTGGATCAGACACATCACCTCGTCCGCGCCCGCCTGCCGCAGCCGCTCCACGTACGCGATGGCCTCCTCCGCGCTCCCGTACGCGTGGTCGGCGTGGAAGGTGGCGGTGGCGGCCGGCCGGACCGGGATGTCCAGCTCGTGCAGCCGGGCGACGACCTGCTCGGCGGCTCGGCGCAGCTCGGCCGCCTCGTCGGCGCCCGCGACCACCGCCTCGTCCGGGACGCCGGCGCCCCCGTACCAGTGGCCGATGGCCTGCGCGAAGAACCGCTGCCCCCGGATCCCGATCCGCCGGGCCTCCTCGGGGTCGTCGAGCACAATCGTCGGGCAGAGCACCGAGAAGTGATCGTTGACGACCGTGGACACGAACCGGCTCCCGTCCCGCGCCGCCCGCGCGGCGTCGTACGCGGCCCGCATCCCGGCGACCGCCTCCGGCCCGGCGAAGCCCATCACCAGCGCGCCCACGCCCAGCTCGGCGGCGCTCACCAGGGTCTCGGCCCGGCTGCACGCCAGGAAGAGCGGCGGGTGCGGGGTCTGCGCCGGGCGCGGCAGGACCGGGTGCGGGGCGATGTCCAGCAGCGGTCCGTGGTGTTCCAGCTCCTCCTCCCGCCAGGCCTTGCCGATGATCCGCAGCGCCTCCTCCACCTCGGCGGTGGTGCGCTCCCGGTCCACCCCGCACAGCGAGGTCTCCTGCTCGGTGCCGCCGCGCCCGCCCCCGAGGTCGAGGCGCCCCCCGGAGAGCAGGTCGAGCATGGCGGCGCGCTCGGCGACCCGGACCGGGTGGTTGAAGTGGAAGGGCATGCACACGACGCCGTGCCCGATGCGTATGGTGTGCGTCCGGGCCGCGATCCAGGTAAGCAAAATTTCCGGGGCCGACAAATGGGAGTACCACTTCAGGGAGTGGTGCTCGACGGCCCAGATCCGGTCGAACCCCATGCGTTCGGCGAGCACCGCCTGCTCGACGCAGTCGCGGATCACCTGGTGCTCGCGCTCGACGGTCGGGTCGGCGAGCTGAGCCTCGAAAATGACGGAGAACTTCACGATGCCTCCAGGGTCGCGTCCACTGCCCGGACTCACTTCTATTCGAAATATGACTAGTAGTCAGACGTCGAACAAGCAAGAGCTTCCGCCGACCGCGTGGGCGGTCCTCGGCCTCCTGTCGTTCCCCGGCGAGCGCACCGGCTACGAGCTGAAGAAGTGGGCGGACTCCTCCCTGCGCTTCTTCTACTGGTCGCCCGCCATCAGCCAGATCTACGCGGAACTGCGGCGGCTGGAGGACCTCGGTTACGCGGCCTCCGCGCGCTCGGGGCCCGAGGAGGCCCGCGCCAAGCGCCGGTACGCCATCACCGACGCGGGACGCGCGGCCCTCGCCGGCTGGGCGGGCGACACCGCGGAGGCGGGCCCGCCGGTGCTCAAGCACGGGCTGCTGCTGCGGATCTGGCTGGGGCACCTCTCCGAGCCGGAGCGGCTGTGCGCGATGGTGGAGGAGCACCGCGAGCGGACCCTGGCCGAGCTGGCCTGCGTACGCGTGGCCATGACGCACGCGGCGCAGGCCCCGGAGTGGGCCTTCCCCGCCCTCGCGCTGCGCTGGAGCGAGCGCCAACACCTGGCGGAACTGGAACTGGCCGACGCCTTGCTGGCGGACCTCGCCGAGGCGGGGGCCCGCACCGGCGGGGCCGGCGCGCCCGCCGAGGACCTCCGTCAAGCCGGTGGGGACGCGCCCACCCCCGGGTGACGCGGCACGGCCGCCCCGGCGCCGGAGGGCGCGCACGACCCCGGCGGGAAGCGGCCGGGGAGCTTCCGCGAGGCCCCGCACGACCGGTCCCCTCGCGACCGCGGCCCACTAGCATGCGTCCTCACCGCGCACGGCCGGACGGGACGTCCGCGACCGCGCGCCGAGCCGCCGTCGACGGAAGCGAGAGAACCTTGACTTTCCTCACCATCGGTCACCGCGGGGTCATGGGCGTCGAACCGGAGAACACCCTGCGGTCGTTCGTCCGCGCGGAACGCTGCGGGATGGACGCCCTCGCACTGGACGTCCGCCTCAGCAAGGACGGCGCCCTCGTCGTCCTGCACGACGCCGACGTGGCCCGCACCACCGACGGCGCGGGCGCCGTCGCCGACCTGACCCTGGCCGAACTGCGCGGGCTCGACGCCGGCGAGGGCGAACGCGTACCGGTCCTGGAGGAGGTGCTGGACGCCGTCCGGGTCCCGCTCCAGGTGACGGTGCACGACCAGGGCGCCGCCCAGGCCCTCGCGGAGCTGATCGTGGCCCGCGACCTGACCTCCCGGGTGGAGGTGGCCTCCGAGGACGGGGGCCTGCTGGCCTCGGTCGCCGGGCGGGCCCCGGGTGTCCGGACGGTCCTGCGGGTGGCCGGGGACCGGGAGGGCGTCGTGGAACTGGCCCTGGCCGCGGGCGCGCGGAGCCTGGCCCTCGACATCCGCCGGATCGCCCTGGAGACGGTGGAGGCGGCGCACGCGGCCGGGCTGCGGGTGACGGGCTGGACGGTCAACACGCTCGATCAGCTGCGGCTGGCGCGGGCCCTGCAACTGGACGGGGCGGCCACCGACTTCCCTGAGATCCGCAGCACGGGCCGCTTCACGGCGTGAGCCGCCGCGCGCGGAAGAAGGGGGTCCTTCAGAGGGCCTTGACGAGCAGCTCGAAGGCCAGGTCGTCGCGGAGCGGCACGCCGAAGCGCTCGTCGCCGTAGGGGAAGGGGCTCAGCTCGCCGGTGCGCTCGTAGCCGCGGCGCACGTAGTAGGCGATGAGCTCCTCCCGTACGTTGACCACCGTCATCCGCATCTCCTTGGCGCCCCAGGTCTCGCGAGCGCGGCGCTCGGCCTCGGCCATGATCTCCTTGCCGAGGCCGCCGCCCTGGAGGCCGGGGCGGACGGCGAACATGCCGAAGTAGGCGTGGTCGCCCCGGTGTTCGAGCTGGCAGCAGGCGATCAGCTCGCCGGCCCGCTCCACGACGAGGAGGATCCCGTCCGGGTTGGCGATGACCTGGCGGACGCCGTCGGGGTCGGTGCGCTGCCCGTCGAGGAAGTCGGCCTCGGTGGTCCAGCCGGCCCGGCTGGCGTCCCCCCGGTAGGCGGACTCGACCAGGGTGACCAGCTCCGGGACATCGGCCTCCACGGCGCTGCGGTAGCTCAGGGCGGCGGAGTCGGCGGTCGGCATCGGGGAGCTCCGTTCGGTGCGGCGGCACGGGTGTGCCGCATGCGGCGGACATGAGCCTAACGCGGGGCGAGGTGGGGCCGGCGCCGGGGCGGGACGGGCCACCGCCGGGGCGGGACGAGGGCGCCGCCGGGGCGGGACGAGGGCGCCGCCGGGCGGCGTGAGAGGGCCGCCCGGCGGGCATTCCTTCCGGTGAAGCCGACGAACCGGGAGGTTCCGCCGTGCACGGACCCGCTATGCCCCTCTCCCCCTTCTCCGCCGCCGCCATCTCCGCCTGGCTGCTCGTCCTCGTCTGCGCCGTGAGCGGTACGTACTGTCTGCTGCGGGCGCGCAGAGCGGACCGGGCGGCGCGCGGCGCGGCCGCGGGCGAGGCGGTGATGGGACTCGGGATGGCGGCGATGGCGTGGCCGTCCGGGACCGGCGCCTGGGGGCCGCAGATCCTGCTGGCCGTCTTCTGCGGGGCGGCGGTGCACGCCCTGTGGCTGCTGCGCGACGGGGCCCACCACGCGCACCACCTGGTCGGCTCGCTGGCGATGGCGTACCTGGCGCTGGAGCCGGCCGCCGGGGCGGGACACGGGTACGGTCACGGTCACGGCGGGACGGGTCTGCCGCTGGTGACGGGGGCGCTGCTCCTCTACTACGCGGGGTACGTGCTGCTGGGCGGGGCCCGGCTGGTGACGGCGGGCGGCGGCCCGCTCCCGGGGGCGCTCGCCGTACGGGGGCCGGACGCGGGCGCCGGGCGGGCCGGCGACCTGACGCGGGCCTGCCGACTCGCGATGGGGACGGGGATGTTGGCGATGCTGCTGACCATGTGAGGCGCCGCCGGGAGCGGGCGGGACGTGTCCTGCGTCACCAATGTCCCGGGACCGTACCCGTGGGCGGACCGGCGCTCATAGGCTGGCGGACATGATGGTCCCCGCCGCCCTCCTGATGCTCGGCGCGCTGACCGCGGTCCTCGCGCCCCGCCTGCTGGCCCGGGCCCAGTGGCCCGACCGTGAACCCGTCGTCGCCCTGTGGGCGTGGCAGTGCGTGGTGGGCGCGACCCTGCTGTGCCTCGCGCTGTCGATGCTGCTGAGCGCGGCAGCCGCCTGGCAGGCCGTGCGCGGCGGGCTGTTCGCGGCGGCCCCGCACGGGGTGGTGGACGCGTACGCGCTGGGTGCGGCGGGCGGGCCCTGGGCCGCCGGTACCGCCCTGGCACTGGCCGGCGGGGGCCTGTGGACCGGCGCGATGCTGGCCCGGGAGGTGCTGCGGGCGCGGGCCCGGCGGCGTACGAGCGGGGCCGAACTGCTGCTGCGGGCGCCGCTGTTGCCCGGCGAGGACCCGGCGGCCGCACGGCTGGTGGTGCTGGAGGGGCCGCGTCCGGAAGCCTGGTGGCAGCCGGGGGCGACGCCGCGGCTGGTGGTGACCACGGCGGCCCTGGGCCGGCTCAAGGGCAGCCAGCTGGACGCGGTGCTGGCGCACGAGCAGGGGCACGTGGCGGCGCGGCACGACTGGCTGCTGCACTGCTCGCGGGCGCTGGCGCAGGGGTTCCCGCAAGTGCCGGTGTTCGCGGCGTTCGAGGCGGAGATGCACCGGCTGGTGGAGCTGGCCGCCGACGACGTGGCCTCGCGGCGGTACGGGCGCCTCACGATCGCCCTGGCCCTGGTCGGGCTGAACGAGGACCGGGGCGTCTTCGGGCCCTGCCCGACGCAGGCGCACGTCCCCCAGCGGGTGCGGCGGCTGCTGTCGCCCGTACCCCGGCTGTCGGCGGGCCGGCGGCTGCGGCTGACGGCGCTGGCCACGCTGGTTCCGGCGGTGCCGCTGGCGGTGGCCCTCGTACCGGGTCTCAGCGCGCTGGCGTAATCCGGTCCGGTGAGGGGAAGAGGGGTGCCTGCTCGGGGTGATCCCCCGCGTCACCCCGAGCAGACGGTCCCGTGCGCTGAGTATATTGGCTCGAAGCCAGTCAACGCAGGAGTAAGCATGTCCCCGCGCAGCGCATCGGTCAATGAAGAATTGCGCAGACGTTCCCGGGAGCGATTGCTGCGGGCGACCGTCGAACTGGTCGCCGAACGCGGTTACGAGGCCACCAAGCTCGGTGACATCGCCGACCGGGCGGGCGCGGCCCGTGGCCTGATCTCGTACTACTTCCCCGGCAAGCGGGAGCTGCTGCAGTCGGCCGTGCACCGGCTGATGCACCTGACCCTGGAGGCGGGACTGGAGCGGGAGCCGCGCAGCGACGACGGCCGCGAGCGGCTCGCCCGGGCGATCGACGCGATCCTGGGGCTGGCCCGCGACCAGCCCCGGCTGATGCGCACGCACATGGCGGGGATCCTTCAGTCGGAGGGGTTCATCCAGTGCCCGGAGCAGCAGCGGCTCGCCGCGCTCCTGCGGGACACCGTGGTGCGGTACGGCTCGCGGAACGTGGACCGGGACTATCCGCTGCTGCGGGCGCTGCTGATGGGGGCGGTGGTGGCGGTGCTGCTGCCGGGGGCGCCGATGCCGGCGTGCCGGCTGCGGGCGGAGCTGTTCCAGCGGTACGGGCTGGACTGGGCGCTGGGGGTCCCGCCGGACGGAGGACCGCCCGGCGGAACGTTTCCCCTTCCGTAGGGGCGGCGGGGGTCAGTGGTACTCGGGCTGGCTCTGCACGTTGAGCCGGTCCATCCGTACCCACTTCGCGCTGTCGGTGCGCCAGTCGTCGAGCCGCAGCACGTCGAGGCCCTTGGCGATGTCGTTCGAGTAGATGTGCCCGTTGTAGTAGTACGCCGACCAGGAGCCGCCGAGACCGAGCCGGTCGGTGGTCAGCGGGCCGCGCTCGAAGTAGCCGATCTCCTTGGGGCGGGTGGAGTCGGTGAAGTCCCACACGGAGACGCCGCCCTGGTACCAGGCCTGGACCATGATGTCGCGGCCGCCGCCGACCGGGATCAGCGAGCCGTTGTGGGCCACGCAGTTCTCGGTATCGGCCTGCTGGCGCGGGATCTTGAAGTAGCCCTTGAAGACCAGTTTGCGCTGGTCGCCGCGGCCGGTGATGTCGTAGATGCCGTCGGCGCCCCGGTTGGGGCCGGTGGCCTCGTTGCAGGTGGCACTGCCGCCGCCGCCCAGTTCGTCGGTGAAGACCACCTTGTCCGCGCGCTCGTTGAAGGTCGCCGAGTGCCAGAACGCGAAGTTCACGTTGTCCTGGACGCGGTCGATGACGCGGGGCTGTTCGGGTTGGCTGATGTCGAAGAGGATGCCGTCGCCCATGCAGGCGCCGGCGGCCAGGTTCTTGGAGGGCAGCACCGTGATGTCGTGGCAGCCAGTGGTCTTGGAGACGCCGGGGTTGGCGGGCGCGCCCGGGTTGCCGCCGTCCGGGAAGAGGACCGGGAACGCGACGACCGCCGCCTGGGTCGGGGCCTTCTTGGGCACCTTGACGACCGAGATGCCGTCGTGCGGGGGCTGGCAGTCCGGGAAGGCCTCGCTGGGTGAGTACGAGGCGACGTACAGGTAGAGGTCGCGGGCGCCCGGCACCAGCGTGTGGGTGTGGGAACCGCAGGCGGTCTCGACGGACTTGACGTACTTGGGGTTCTTCTTGTCCTTGATGTCGAAGATCTTGATGCCCTCCCACGAGGACTTCTCCGTGGCGGGCTGCGAGACGCTGGTGCAGGAGTCGTCGCTGCGCGAGGAGTCGGTGGAGAGGAAGAGCAGGTCGCCGGAGACCGAGACGTCGTTCTGGCCGCCGGGGCACAGGACCCGGGTGACGACCTTCGGGGCCTTGGGGTTGGCGATGTCGTAGATCGTGAAGCCGTCGTAGTTGCCCGCGTAGGCGAAGTTCCCCTGGAAGGCCAGGTCGGAGTTGATCGCGTGGGGGTCGGCGCTCGGGATGTTGGCCAGGGGGGTGATGTTGCGGCTGTGCACGATCTCGTCCTGGCCGGGGATCTCGCCGGGGGCGAGTGCGCGGTCCGGGGCGGGGCCGGCGCTCTGCCGGGAACCGGCTCCCGGCGACAAGTCGCCGGGATCGGGGGTGGCGGCCGCCGGTCCGGCGGTGGCCAAGAGCGTGGTGAGGAGTCCGGCGGCGGCCAGGGCCACCCCCGCACCGCGGCGGCGCACTCTGACGGTGTGCAACGTGGTCACTGTGCCTCCCGTGGGGGTCCGCACGTTTCGTTCCACCGGGGAACGGAACCTGGACCCCGGCAGTATCGTGCTTTTCATGGACATGGCAAACGCATTACTCGGCCGATTCCTGGGGGCGGCGCTGGCCGCCGGCCTCCTCCTCACGCTCACCGGCTGCCGGGACGACGGCGGCGGCGCCGGCGCGCGGGCCACGGGGGACGCGACGGTGGTGGTCGCCCCCGGCAAACCGGGCGAGAAGGCGCGCACCCTCTCCCCCGAACAGGCCGCGAAGGAACGTCCCGACGACACCCCCAACGTCGCCGACCACGCCTACGTACGGCACATGACCGAACACCACCGCCAGGCACTCACCCTGAGCGCCCTCGCCCCCGGCCGGGCCTCCTCGGCGGCGGTCAAGAGCCTCGCCGAACGCATCGCGGCCGCTCAGGGGCCCGAGATCGCGGCCATGGACAAGTGGGCCGCCCTCCACCCGGCGCCCGGCTCCGGCTCCGGTCCGGCGGAACACGATCACGCGGCGATGCCCGGCATGGCGACGGAGCAGCAGCTCGCGGAGCTGACCGCGGCCCGCGGGGCCGATTTCGACCGGCTCTTCCTGAAGCTGATGACCGCCCACCACGAGGGCGCCGTGAAGATGGCCGGCGAGGCGCTGGCCGGGGGCAACAACGTCGCCGTGGAGGAGATGGCCACCGAGGTGGTTGCCACCCAGACCGCCGAGATCCACCGGATGCGCGCCATGGGCTGACGCGCCCGTCCGCCGGTGTCATGCTGGGAGCACCTGCGGGAGGAGCTCCGCCGTGCTTCGTGTCGCCGTCGTCGGTTCGGGCCCCAGCGGGGTCTACGCCGCCCAGGCCCTGGTCGAGCAGCGTGAGGTGCCGGGCGTACGGGTCGACGTGCTGGACCGGCTGCCGGCGCCGTACGGGCTCGTGCGGTACGGGGTGGCCCCCGACCACGAGAAGATCAAATCACTGACCGGAAACCTGCGGTCGGTACTGGAGGACGAGCGGATCCGCTTCCTCGGCAACGTCGAGGTCGGCGGCGAACTCCTGCCCGTGGCCCGGCTGTCGGAGCTCTACCACGCGGTGGTGTACTGCGTCGGCGCGGCCCGCGACCGGAGGCTGGGCATCCCCGGCGAGGACCTGGCGGGGGTGCATTCCGCGACGGCGTTCGTGTCCTGGTACAGCGGGCACCCCGACGCCGGCCCCTTCGACCTCGCCGGGGTGCGTTCGGCGGTGGTGGTGGGCGCCGGGAACGTCGCCGTGGACGTGACGCGGATCCTGGCCCGGGGCGCGCCCGACCTGGAGCCCACCGACATGCCCCAGGCGGCGCTCGGGGCCCTGGCCGGGAGCGGACTGCGGACGGTGACGATGGTGGCCCGGCGCGGGCCGTCGCAGGCCAGGTTCACCACCAAGGAACTCCGTGAACTGGGCACCCTGGCCGGGGTCGAGACCCGGACCGACGCCGCCGAGCTGGCCCTCGACCCGGCCTGCGCGGATCCGGCCGCGGCGGCGGCGCTGCCCGCGGTGGCCCGGCGGAACCTGGAGGTGCTGCGCGGCTGGGCGGAACCCGCGCCGGCGTCCGGGGCGGGGCGGAGCATCTCCCTGCGCTTCTACCTGCGCCCCGTCGAGCTGCTCGGCGGCCCGGACGGCCGGGTGCGCGGGGTGCGCTGCGAGCGGACCGCCCCGGACGGCACGGGCGCGGTCCGGGGCACGGGGGTGTACGAGGACCTCGACGCGGAGCTGGTCCTGCGGTCGGTCGGCTACCTGGGGGTGCCCCTGGCCGGGCTGCCCTTCGACGCGTCGACCGGGACGGTCCCGCACGCGGCGGGCCGGGTGGTGCGCGCGGGCCGGGCCTCGGTCGGCGCGTATGTGGCCGGGTGGATCAAGCGCGGCCCGACCGGGGTGATCGGCACCAACCGGCCGTGCGCCAAGGAGACGGTGTCCTCCCTGCTCCAGGACGCGGGCGCGCTGGCCGCCCGGGAGCTGCCGGGCGACCCGCTGGAGGCCCTGCGCGCGGCCGGGCTGCACCCGGTGGAGTGGCCGGGCTGGCTGGCCATCGAGGCGGCCGAGGCGGAACTCGGCCGCGCCCTGGGCCGCCGCACGGTGAAGATCCCCGACTGGCCGGGCCTGCGCACGGCGGCGGGCCTCCCCTGACCCTGGCCGGACCGCGCCCGGGCCTGCGCTAGAAGGCCGTTACCGCCGGGTCGGCGAGGCGGGCTTCTTCGGACGCGGCGGCCGTCAGGACGGTGTCCAGCAGGCCGGGGAAGAGCGCTTGGAGCTCGGCGCGGCGCAGGCCGTTCATCTTGGCCGTGCCCCGGTAGGTCTGGCGTACGACGCCGCTCTCGCGCAGCACGCGGAAGTGGTGCGTGGTCGTGGACTTGGTCACCGGCAGGTCGAAGTACGAACAGGCCAGTTCCGCGTCGGTGACCGCGAGGTCGCGCACGATGGCCAGCCGGACCGGGTCGGAGAGCGCGTGCAGCACGGCTTCGAGGCGGATCTCCCCCGGCCCGGGGTGGGCGAGGGCGCGGGCCGTGCCGGTGTCCGTCATGTCCGGCTCCACTCGTCGGATCGGCTGCGCCCGCCGGGCGGCGGGCCTCCATCGTACGAGAACCTTCGTAGGACTGGTGGGCGCGGCGCGGGCGTGGGGAGCTCCCGCGCCGCACCCGGTTCACCAGGAGCGGTGGTAGGGGGCGGGCATGCGCAGCTCCCCGCCGAGTTCGGCGGCCGCGCGGCGGGCCCAGTAGGGGTCGCGCAGCAGTTCCCGGCCCAGCAGGACGGCGTCCGCCTCGCCGTTGGCCAGGATCTTCTCGGCCTGTTCCGGCTCGGTGATCAGGCCGACGGCGGCGACGGGCAGGCCGGTCTCCGCCTTGACGCGGGCCGCGAACGGCACCTGGTAGCCGGGTCCGACGGGGATCTTCGCGTGCGGGGCGAGGCCGCCCGTGGAGGTGTCGAGCAGGTCCACCCCGTGCTCGCGCAGCAGGGCGGCCAGGCGGACCGTCTCCTCGGCCGTCCAGCCCTCCTCGTCCAGCCAGTCGGTGGCGGAGATCCGGAAGAACAGCGGGAGGTCCTCGGGCCACACCGCCCGGACGGCGTCGACCACTTCGAGGGCGAAGCGGGTGCGGTTCTCGAACGAGCCGCCGTAGGAGTCGGTGCGCCGGTTGCTGTGCGGGGAGAGGAACTGGCCGATCAGGTAGCCGTGGGCGCCGTGGATCTCCAGCACCTGGTACCCGGCGGCCAGCGCCCGCCGGGCGGCGGCGGCGAACCGGCCGGTGATCTCGGCGATCTCCTCGACGGTGAGGGCGTGCGGCACCGGGTCGCCCTCCGCGAACGGCACGGCGCTCGGCGCGACCGGCGTCCAGCCGTGCGCCTCGGAGCCGACGGGACGGCCGCCCTTCCAGGGCCGCTCGGTGGAGGCCTTCCGGCCACCGTGACCGATCTGGATGCCGGGGACGGCGCCCTGGGACTTCACGAAGTCGGTGATCCGGCGCAGGGCTGTGACCTGCTCGTCGTTCCAGATGCCGAGGTCGTAGGGGCTGATGCGGCCCTCGGGGGAGACCGCCGTGGCCTCCTGGAGGATCAGGCCGGTACCGCCGGTGGCGCGGGCCGCGTAGTGGGTGAAGTGCCAGTCGGTGGCCACCCCGGCCGCCGGGCCGTCGGGCGCCGCGCTGTACTGGCACATGGGCGCCATCCACACCCGGTTCGGGACGGTCACCGAGCGCAGCGTGTACGGCTGGAACAGGGCGGCGAGGGAGGTCGGGGCTGCGGCACTCATGGGTTCTCCAGATGTCACCGGACGCACCGGGGATCGGCGCTAAGTACGAGAGCCACCGTACTACGAAATCTCTCGTAGTACGAGACCTCCCGTACAAGGGGTGGCACTGCCGCGCGCCGCCCGGCCGTCGCCGCCGCGCGGGTGCAGACTGCGCGGGTGCAGACTGGCCGAAAGCCGCCGAGGAGCCGAAGACGTCCGGAGGTGCCGTCATGAACGACGTGCTGCTGCTCGCGGGGACCCGCAAGGGGCTCTTCATCGGCCGCCGCCGGGGCGACGGCCCCTGGGAGCTCGACGGGCCCCGCTTCAACGCGCAGGCGGTGTCGGCCGTGGCGATCGACGGACGGGGCCCGGCGCCCCGGCTGCTGGCCGGCGGGGACAGCGCGCACTGGGGGCCGTCCGTCTTCTCCTCGGACGACCTCGGGGCCACCTGGCACGAGCCGGCCGCGCCCGCCGTCCGCTTTCCCCGGGACACCGGCGCCTCCCTGGAACGGGTCTGGCAGCTGCATCCGGCGGGACCCGAGGCTCCGGACGTCGTCTACGCCGGGACGGAGCCGGCCGCCCTGTTCCGCTCCACCGACCGCGGGACGTCCTTCGAGCTGGTCCGCCCGCTGTGGGAGCACCCGACCCGCTCCGCGTGGGTGCCGGGCGGCGGGGGCGAGGGGCTGCACACGGTGATCACCGACCCGGCCGACCCGGCGGCGGTGACGGTCGCCGTCTCCACCGCCGGGGTGTTCCGCACCCTGGACGGCGGGGGCAGCTGGACTCCGTCCAACCACGGGGTCTCGGCGGTGTTCCTGCCCGATCCGCACCCGGAGTTCGGCCAGTGCGTCCACAAGATCGCGCAGGACGCGGCTGATTCCGGCCGGCTCTACCTCCAGAACCACTGGGGGGTCTACCGCAGCGACGACGCGGGCGTCCGGTGGAGCGACATCGGGGCCGGACTGCCCTCGGACTTCGGCTTCGCCGTGGCCGCCCACCCCCACCGCCCCGACACCGCCTACGTGTTCCCGCTCAACGCCGACTCCGACCGGGTCCCGGCGCAGCGCCGCTGCCGGGTCTTCCGCACCGAGGACGCGGGAGCCCACTGGGAGCCGCTCACGGCGGGCCTGCCGTCCGGGGACCACTACGGCACGGTGCTGCGGGACGCCCTGTGCACCGACGACGCGGACCCGGCGGGCATCTTCTTCGGCAACCGCAACGGCGAGTTGTACGCCAGCCACGACGACGGCGACAGCTGGCGGCTGCTGGCCGCCCACCTGCCGGACGTCCTGTGCGTGCGGGCGGCCGTCCTGCGCTGAGCGGAGCGGGACCGGCTGTCGGTGTGGGCCAGTAGAGTGATCACCCATGGCAGCACGACCGTTGAACGAGATCGTCGAGCCGGGCTGGGCCCGGGCTCTGGAGCCGGTGGCGGCGCAGATCGCCGCCATGGGCGACTTCCTGCGCGCCGAGATCGCGGCCGGGAGGACGTACGTCCCCGCCGGGGCGAACGTCCTGCGCGCGTTCCAGCAGCCCTTCGACGAGGTGAAGGTACTGATCGTCGGACAGGACCCGTACCCCACTCCGGGGCACGCGATGGGCCTGTCCTTCTCGGTGGCGCCGGAGGTGGACCCCTGGCCGCCGAGCCTGGACAACATCTTCCGCGAACTGCACGCGGACCTCGGGACGGGCCGGCCGCGCAACGGCGACCTCACCCCGTGGACCCGGCAGGGCGTACTGCTGCTGAACCGCTCGCTGACCACCGCCCCGCGCAAGACCGGCGGCCACCGCGGCAAGGGCTGGGAGGCGGTCACCGAGCAGGCGATCCGCGCCCTGGCCGCGCGCGGCAAGCCGCTGGTCTCGGTGCTGTGGGGACGGGACGCGCGCAACCTGCGGCCCCTGCTGGGCGACCTGCCGGCCGTGGAGTCGGTCCACCCGTCGCCGATGTCCGCCGCCAACGGCTTCTTCGGGTCCCGGCCGTTCAGCAAGGCCAATGACCTGCTGGTCCGTCAGGGCGCGGAGCCCGTCGACTGGCGGCTTCCGGCAGTCGGTTGAACGCTATATGACATTGAACTACGACATTCAATGGATAAATACGGACAGATGCCGCCCGAACAGGCCCTGCCCGAACACCAGGTTCCGATAAGCCAGTAGCATGCGGCGCCATGAGCTCCCCCACTGGGCCCGCAAATGGCCTGCCCGTACGAATGCCGCGACCCCGCCAGACCGGACGGCACCGCCGGCCCGAGCCCGCGGTGGCGCCCGAGGGCGCGCCCGCGCTGGTGCTCGCCGTGCCCGGTGCCCCCTCGGCCGCCTCGCGGGGGCTCGCGGAAGAGATCATCAGCATCGGCCGCTCCGAGCTGCCCGGTCTGGACGCCCGCATCGGCTACCTCGACGGTGACGACGCCGCCGGAGCCGAGTTCCCCTCGCTCTCCGGCGTGCTGACCGCCGTCGCGGACGAGCGGACCGCGCGCGCGGAGTTCGCCCGCGCCGCCGGGCACGACGTGCCCGCGCCGACCGGCCCGGACGCCGTGGTCGTGCCCCTGCTGCCCGGTCCCGACGGGGACCTGCTGCGCCGGGTCCGCCAGGCGCTGATGGACTCCTCCGCCGCCGCCGAGCTGGCCGACGTACTCGGTCCGCACCCGCTGCTGGCCGAGGGTCTGCACGTGCGGCTCTCCGAGGCGGGTCTGGCCCGCGCGGACCGGGCCCGGCTGTTCACCGTGGCCACCGCCGCCGACGGCATCATCCTGGCCACCACCGGCGGCGAGGAGGCCGTCCAGGCCGCCGGGATCACCGGCATGCTGCTGGCCGCCCGCCTCGCGGTCCCCGTGATGGCCGCCGCCCTGGACCAGGAGGGTTCGGTGGCCGCCGTCGCCGCCGAGCTGCGCGGCTCGGGCTCCGCCCAGCTGGCGCTGGCGCCCTACCTGATCGGTCCCGAGGCCGCCGAGGGCCTGCTGGACACCGCTTGCAAGGAGGCCGACTGCGCCACCGCCGAGGTGCTCGGGGCCTACCCGGCGCTCGGCAAGCTCGCCGTCGCCCAGTACAGCGCCGCCCTGGGCATCACGCTGGGCGCCGCCGCCCACTGAGGGCCCGGCCGGTCATCGCGAAGAGGGCCCGCTCCCGGATTCCGGGGCGGGCCCTCGCCGTGTCCGCGGGCGCCCCGCGCGGAGGCGGCTGAGCACTCAGTGCTCAGTGCTCGGCGCTCACCCGAAGACCACGCAGGAGGCCGCCGGTACGGGGACCGACCCGGCCCGGTGCGGGTGGCCGGTCCGCGGGTCCACCTCGAACCAGGTCACGTCGCCGGAGCGCTCGTTGGCCGCGTAGAGGCGGCGTCCGGCCGGATCGGCCGCGAGGTCGCGCGGCCAGACGCCACCACAGCCGGTCGTGTCCGTGAGCCGCGGCCGCTGGGCTCCGGCGGTCAGCGAGAAGGTGGCCAGGGTGTCGGCGCCGCGCACGGCGGCCCACAGGAAGCGCCCGTCGGACGAGGCCACGAGCGCGGAGGGGTAGGGCCGCGCGGCCCCTGGAGCGCCCGCTGTGGCCACCGGAACCTCGCAGACCGGTTCCAGGTGCCCCGAGCCCGCGTTCCAGCGGCATACGGTCAGCTGCGGCTCCAGCTCGTGCAGTACGTAGACCACCTCGCCCGAGGGGTGGAAGGCGAGGTGGCGCGGCCCGGACCCGGGGCGCAGGGCCGCCTCCGCGTGTACCCGGGGCGCGCCGGTGGCCGGGTCGAGCGCGCAAACCCGTACCGTGTCGGTGCCCAGGTCCACGCCGAGCACCCAGCGGCCGGTGGGGTCGGGCAGAACCTGGTGGGCGTGCGGGGCCTCCTGGCGCGCGGGGTCGGGGCCGGCGCCGTGGTGGACGAGGACGGCGGCGGGCCCGTGCGGGGCGCCGTCCGGGCCGATCGGCAGGCTGCTGACGCTGCCGGAGGTGTAGTTGGCGGTGAGCAGCCGGCCCCCGGCCAGGCAGAGGTGGGTGGGGCCCGAGCCGTCGACCGGCACGGACGGCCCGAGCGGGGCCACTCCCCCGGCCGTGACGCGGAAGGCGCCCGCCGCGCCGCGCTCGGTCTCGCTCACCGCGTAGAGGACGCCGGCGAAGCGGTCGAGCGCGAGGTAGGAGGGGTCCGGCAGGGAGGAGTCGCAGGCGAGCGGGGTCAGCGCCCCGGTGTCCGGATCCACGGCCGCGGTGGTGACACCGCGGCCGCCCCCCGAGGTGAACGAGCCGATGTAGGCACGGTGCGCGCCGCCTTGGTCCTTGCTGTCCGCGTCGCCCACGGTGCCCCTTCTCCGCCGTCCCGGATCCGTACGGAGCCGACGGTAACAGAAGGTCTAGACCAGGTCCCGGCCTTTGGCGCGTTCCTGCGCCCCGGGGTGGTGGACGTAGGCGGTCGCGCTCGGCCGGTCCTCGTAGGTCCGGTGGAAGACGGGGGTGGCCGATCCGGACATCGGCGGCACGATCCAGGACCAGTCGGCGCCCACCTCGCGCCCCTTGCCCTCCTCCCGCTCCAGGTGGGAGAGGAACCGGCGGGACTCGGTGTGGTGGTCGGCGATGGTCACCCCGGCGGCGTCGAAGGAGTGCAGCACGGCCCGGTTCAGCTCGACGAGCGCCCGGTCCTTCCACAGCGAGCGGTCGGTGGAGGTGTCCAGGCCGAGGCGGCGGGCGACGGCGGGGAGGAGGTGGTAGCGGTCGGTGTCGGCGAGGTTGCGGGCGCCGATCTCGGTGCCCATGTACCAGCCGTTGAAGGGGGCGGCGGGGTAGTGCAGGCCGCCGATCTCCAGGCACATGTTGGAGATGGCGGGCACGGCGTGCCAGCGCAGGTCCCAGTCGCTCCAGTCGTCCCGCCCCTCCGGGTGGCGGATCGGCACCTCCAGCACCGCGTCGGCGGGGGTCTCGAACCAGCGGGGCTTGTCGTCGACGCCCTGGACCACCAGCGGGAGGAGGTCGAAGGGGGTGCCCGGCCCGCCGGACCAGCCGGCGTTCAGCAGGGCCTCGGTGAGGGGCGCGTTGCGGGCGTCGCCGACGGTGATGGAGTGGTGGTCGCCGTAGCCGGCGTAGCGCACCAGCTGCTCGTTCCAGATCAGCGGGCCGGGGCGGCCCGGGGTGTCCGGGGCGAAGACGGTGATCGTGGGCCGGATCCGGCCGCCGTTGGTGGCCTCCCGCAGGTGGGCGAAGCACTCCCGCGCGATGTCCTCGGCGTCGGTGACCATGCGGCGGTCGCGGACGCGCAGCGAGTTCCAGTAGAGGCGGCCTATGCACCGGTTGCTGTTGCGCCAGGCGACGCGGGCCCCGTGGACCAGCTCCTGCGGGGTGTGGCGGTAGGTGCCGGTCGCGTCGAGCTCGGCCCGGACGGCGGCGATCCGGGCACGCGCGTCACCCGCTTCCGGGTTCTCCCGGTGGAAGAGCCGGATGAACTCCTCGGCCTCCTGCGCCACCTGAGCGGTGCTGACGTGCTGCTGGAGTGTGTCCATGCGCCCCGTAATCCCCCGTCCGACCGGATCCAGCCCGTAGTGCCGGATGAAACGTGCCCAGGAACAATCACCCGTTTGTACAGGGGCATCCGGCGGCGTCGCGGGCGCACCGCGCATCGAACACTCCTCCGAGTGATCTTCTGGCGTTCGCCTGCGACGGGAGGCCGGCCTGCCTTATCCTGTGCGGCGATCCGGCTCCGGTGGGGCGTTTTTCGGCCGGGGTCAGGCCGCGACCGTGACGAGCGGGGCGCGGGGGTCGGTGCGCAGGGGCGCGGCGAGGGCGGTGAGAGCCTGCTCCAGGCCGTGCAGGTGGGCCAGGGCGTGCAGGTGAGCCAGGGCCGCCTCGCCCACGGCGGGGTGGGACGGGTCCCGCGCGGCGGCCGGCTCCGGGGCGCCCTGCGGGGCGGTGAGCGCCTCGACGGCCGCCTCGACCCGCCAGCAGGCGGCGGCGAGGCGGGCGTCGTGGGAGGCCTGCGGGTCGGCGGCGACGGCCACGAGCCCGCGCACCTGGCGGGCGCAGTCGTCGAGCAGGCCGAGCACCTGGCGGGCGCGGGCCTTGCGGGCGCGCAGCGGGCTCAGCGGGTGGACCAGCGGGGCCAGCGCCATCCGCACCCGGCCGAGCAGCAGCTCCAGTTCGGCGGCGTGCGGAGCGGGGTCGGCGGCCGGATCGCCGGCGAGCCGGTCGAGGGAGGCCGCGGTGGAGGCCCGTACGCAGTGCAGCGCGCGCTGGATCCAGGCCTCGTTGGCGGCGTGCGTGGTGACGGGCAGGACGAGGAGCACGGCGAGGGCGGCGCCCAGCGCGCCGACGGCCGTCTCCTGGAAGCGCAGGAGCAGCAGTCCGGGGTGGAGCACGCCGAGGAGCCCGTAGAGCAGCCCCGCCATGACGGTGACGAAGAACATCATCCAGGAGTACGAGGGGGCGGCCGTGTAGAAGATGCCGAAGACGCAGACGGCGACGAGGGCGGCGGTCGGCGCGGGCGCGCCGTGCAGCGGTACGGCGATCAGCAGTCCGGCGGCGATGCCGAGGACGGTGCCCAGCACCCGGCGGAAGCCGCGGACCAGGGTCTCGCCGCGCGAGGCGGTGTTGACGAAGATCCACCAGGCGGTGCCGACGGCCCAGTACCAGCGGTCCTCGGACAGGGCCTGCCCGACGGCGAGGGCGAAACCGCAGGCGGCGGTGGCCTGGAAGGCCTGCCGGGTGGTGGGCCGGGCGAGACCGGTGCCCGGCAGCGCGGGCGGGGCGGCGGCGGGCGGGGTGCGGCGCTCGATGGGCCACAGCAGGAAGCGGGCGGCACCCGCCGACAGGAGCGCCAGCGAGACGGCGGCGAACAGTTCGGGGAGCTGGGCGGGCACGGCGTGCAGGAACTGGGTGACGAAGAACATCATGAAGCCGAAGACGCCGAGGGCGTGGCCGCGCGGCCCCCAGCGGCGGGCGTGGACCCCGGCGAAGACCACGGCGAGGAAGGCCGCGTCACGGGCCTGCGGCAGCCCGTGCAGGGTGGTGGCCAGGGCCAGCACGGGGAAACCGGCGACGGGCAGCAGGGCGGTGGTGATCCGCTGGGCGCGCACGTCCGCGTCGAGGACGGTGAACAGCGCCAGCAGGGCGGCGAGGCCGCCGGTGATGGAGGCGGTCAGGGAGAGCCCCGCCAGTTCGGCCACGGTGACGGCGAGTCCCACGCCGACGACCGCGCGCAGCGAGTTCCGCAGTCTCGTCCGGCCCGGGTCCGGAGCCACGAACATTCTCTTCACGGCGGTTGCCGCCCCCCTTGCGATGGCGCACGCCGGCCGCCCGCCGCCCGGGGGTGGTGGGCGGTGTGGGGGCACGGCGAAGGCGCCACGGTCCGGAGCGGCCTCGTTGCCGTCCGGCGCTGCGTGGCGCCGTAAGTACATGGATAGGACACAGATAACCATCCGGAGGCCCACTGGCTCAAGCGGAGCCCGTGGCACTGGGCCATTGGCCCAGCTCCGCGCCCCGGAGTACGGCCGCGACTCCACCGGCGGACCAGCGCGGCGCGACGGGGCCGCCGGCCGCGCGTGGGCGACCTGGGGGCGGGTACGTACAGCACACGGGGTGCGGCTCTGGCCATAGGGGCTGCGACGGGGGCCGCACCCCGACGGGTGCGTGGCCTCAGGGAGTGTTCGGGGCGACGGAGGTGAACAGAGCGCCGTCGGGGTCGCGGAGGGTGAGGGAGCGGCTGGTCGGCGTGGTGACGACCGGGGAGGCGAGGGTGCCGCCGAGCGCCGTCGCCCGGTCGGCGGCCGCGTCGAGGTCGGGCACCTGGAAGTGGGTGTGCCAGCGGGGGCGGACGTTCGGGTCCGGGTCCTCCTCCACGGCGCCGCCGCTGATCCGGGCCACGGTGTCGCGGCCGTGGCGCAGCACGACCCGGTCGTGCTCGTAGGAGACGCTGCAGCAGCCGGGGCTCCCGTCGGCCCAGCCGAGGACCTGGCCGTAGAAGATGGCCGCCGCGAAGGCGTCCCGGGTCCGCAGTTCCAGCCACGCGGGAGCGCCGCCGCGGCCCACGCTCCAGTCGGGGATGACCCCGCCCTCCCAGAAGCCGAAGACCGCGCCGTCCGGGTCGGCCGCGAGGGCGGCGCGGCCGGTGCCGAAGGGGAGGGGGCCGATGGCCACGGTGGCGCCGCGTTCGCGCACGCGGGAGGCGGTCAGGTCCGCGTCGTCGACGGCGAAGTACGGGGTCCAGGCCACGGGCAGTCCGGGGGACGGCGCGGGGGCTCCGATGCCCGCGGCGGGCGCCCCGTCCAGGAAGGCCACCGACAGGCCGTCCCCGGTGTCGCGGAACTCCCATCCCAGCACCGCCGAGTAGAACCGCTGCGCCGCGTGCAGGTTCCGGGTCATCAGGCTGACCCAGCAGGGGGCGCCCGCGCGTGCGTGGCTGGATGTCGACACGGCTTCCACGTCTCCTCTGCCGCGCGGCGGACGGAACCGGCCCACCGTAGCCCCGGCGGACCGCACGGCCGGTGAGGCTCGTCAGGTCCCGCCCGATCGGACGCAGCGGGGGGCCCAGGGCGGGCCGGCGACGGCTTCGAGCGGGGCCGCCTCGCGGTGGGGGCGCGAGGGGGGCGCGGCGGGGCGGGGGCGTGCGCCGGAGGGGGGTCCGGCAGGGCGGCCGCACGGGGGTCCGAACGGTTTCGAGGCGGGCATACCTTTCATACGTGCGGACATATGCGCGCTCGGCCTTGGGTTGAAGGGATCATCCGGTGGCGTCTCCTCACATTCCTCAGATCGGCGGACGCGAAGCCTCCGCCCCGTGCGCGGCCGAGTGGGCAGTGGGGGTGGTGATGGTGGTGACCCCTTGTTCGGCACGGGAGGCTCACCGGATCCTGGCGTCCGCGGCCGCGGCGGCGCACCTCACCGTCGAACAACTGGCCGCGGCACTGGCGGGCGGCGCGCCGGGGGCGGGCCCGGAGCGGGCCCTGCGGCGGGCCGTCGTGGCGGCCCGGACGGCGGGGGCGTCGGCAGCCCGTGCCGCCCCGGCGCGGCCGCTGGTGCCGAGCCGGGCCCGGACCGAAGAGGCCCTCCGGCACTTCCGGGGGTGCCGGGCGCTGCTGCGGGCGGCGCCGGGGGACGCGCAGGCCCGCCGGGCGATGGACGACGCCACGTACACGCTGTGCGTCCTGATGGGCCGCCCCACGGCCCACGAGGCCCTGCACGCCGCGGAACTCCGCCTCGCCCCCGCCGCCGGGCCGCCCGAGGACGCCGCCTGGCCCGACCTCGCCGTCTGACACCCGGCCGGCGCGGGCCGACCGCCGGATCGCGTCCTCAAACCTCCGGCGGGCCGGTTTCGCCCGGTCGGCCGAGGTCCGGTGGCCGTCTGGCCGATAGGGCGCTCTCATGGAGCAGCGGGCGGTTTCCCGCCCACCCACGCAAGCGCGGAAAGGCGTCCTCATGTACGAAATGCGCGCTGAATCCCCGGACGGCCGGGGTGAACTCCTGTGGCACGTCCTCGCCAAGGCGCCCGCTTCCGGCACCCTGTGCGGCCGCCACGCGCCGCCCCCGCTCAGCACGTCCGGCACCGCCGACGAGACCGGCGAGGCGGCCTCGGAACGCTACTGCACCCACTGCATGGTGGCCTTCCGCGCGGTGGTCCAGGGCCACACCGAGAAGGAGCTGAGGCCCGAGGCCGCGTAGCCGGCCGGGCGACGCGCCGCACGGCGTCCCGTCGTGGTGGTCCCGGACCCCGGAGCGCCCGGTGTCCGGGACCACCCGCGTACCGGACCGCGGACCGCCGCTCACCTGAGGCGTCCTTGGGTCCGCGGACCGTCCCTCACCTCAGGCGTCCTCCGGTCCGTTGACCGCGCTCACCTCAGGCGTCCTTGGGTACGTGGATGTCCAGCACGCAGATGTCGTCGCGGCGCCCCCGCCGCAGCGCGGCCAGGGTGCGGCCGAGCGTTTCGCCGCCGCCCTCGCGCACCAGCCGCAGGGCGGTCTCCGCGAGCCGGTTCAGCCCGGCCTCGATGTCCTCCCCCGGCTCCTCCACGAGACCGTCGGTGAAGAGCAGCAGGTGGTCCCCCGGCAGCAGGTCGATCGCGGACTCTTCGTACGCGGCCCGGAACGTGGCGCCGAGCAGGGGGCCCTTCGGCTGCGGGAGGAAGGACGCCTCGTCGCCGCGGATCAGCAGCGGCGGCAGGTGGCCGGCCCGGACCCAGGTCAGCCGCCGGTCCCGGGGCCGGTAACGGCCCATCATCATGGTGGCGGTGGCGCTCCCGGCCGGGTCGGTGGCGGTGTGCATCAGCAGGGCGTTGAGCCGCCCCAGGACGTCGGGCAGGGCCGAGCCGGTGATGCTCATGCCCTTGGCGGTGAACCGCAGCTGGGCCATGGTGCCGACGGCGGCCAGGCCGTGGCCGGCGACGTCTCCGACGACGAACAGGGCGTTCCCGTCGGGGAGTCCGACGGCGCTGTACCAGTCGCCGCCGACGTTGATGCCGCTGTCGGCGGGTACGTAGGCGACGTCCACGCGCAGGCCCGCCAGTTCCAGCGACTGCGCCGGGATCGGCAGCAGCGTGTCCTGGAGCCGGGCGGCGAGCGAGCGTTCGGCCTTGAGCATGCCACGCTGGATCAGCACGTCCCGTTCGCTCTCGCGCAGTGCGAGTTCGGCGTCCCGCTGCGCGGTGACGTCCTGGAGGAGCCCGTGCACCTCGACGGCGGTGCCGTCGGCGTCGGTCTGGGCCTCGGCGACGATCCGTACGTGGCGCACTCCCTTGGGGGTGGCGATCCGGAAGGTGTCGTCGACCGGCCCGCCCTCGCCCAGCAGCCGGTTCACGGCCGCGTCCATCCTGGGCAGGTCGGCGGCCACCAGGTGCCGGGGCAGGTCCTCCAGCCGGACGGGCCCGAGGGCGGGGTCGCGGTCGAAGATGGCGTAGAGCTGGTCGGACCAGAAGGCGGTGCCCGCGACCAGGTTCCAGCCCGCCCAGCCGAGGTTGCCCAGCCGCTGCATGTCGGCCAGCCGCCGGACCTCGCGTTCGCTGATGTCGTGCCGGATCCAGGTGACGACCAGGCGCTCGCCGAACGGGTTCGCCCGGACCGAGTACACGGAGCGGCGCTGGACCCCGGCGACGACCTCCTCGTAGGTGAAGGGTTCGCCCTCGTACGTCCTGCCGGTCCGCAACACGTCCAGGTAGCCGTCCCACAGGGCGGTTCCCGCCACCGTCGGGTAGGTCTCCAGGATCCGCCGGCCCACGAGTTCGGTGCCGCGCCGGCCGGCCACGTCGACCGATTCGGGGGACGCCGCGTCGATCCGGTAGTCCTCGACCTCGCCGGTCTCCGAGCGCAGCGGGGTGAGCACGACGGCGGTCCCGGCCAGGGCGTCGAGGACGCGCTGGACGGTGTCCCTGTCCTCGCGGTCGGCGGCAGCGGCCCCGAAGGCGGCGGCGGGGTGGCCGAACGCGCCGAGCGGTCCGCCGCAGAGCCGTACGGCGCGCCGCAGCAGGTCCCGGGTGGGCGCGTCGAAGGGGCCGGGGACACCGCGCAGGAAGCCGATGACGGCCCTCGGCGGGCCGTCGCCCGGCACGGGCAGCCAGGCGCGCGAGGGCCACCGCTCGGGCGGGTCCCCGATCAGCAGGTAGCGCCGCCCGTCCCGCACCGGGTCCTCCAGCCAGACGGATTCGCGCGTGGCGATGGCCTCCAGGGCGGCGATGCCGCTGAGCGGCGGGACGTGGCGCCACTGGCCGGCGACGACCTCGCCCACGCCGGCATGGCCGGTCAGCTGGAGGCTGCCGCCGGGAGCGACGGTGTAGACCATCACGCCGGTCACGCCCGCGACGCCCTCCAGCCGCGACCTCAGCAGCCCGGCGAGGTCGTCGCCGGAGCCCGCGGCGGCCAGGCCCTTGGCGAGCCCGGCCAGGATCAGGCGGCGGTCCGTGCCGGGGGCGGCAGCGGCGTCCGGATCCTTGTCCGCGTCCGCCTCCCCGTCGGCCGCCGCCGGAAGGGACGCGTCCGGTGCCGGCGGGGGCGCAGCCGGCGGGGCAGCCGGGGTCCGGTGGGCCGGGTCCGCCCGGCCCAGGGTGATCCAGCACTCCTCCAACAGGCTCCGCCCGCGCCGGACGGCGTGCCGGGCGAGGCGTTCGTGAGCGGTGGCGGCGGAAACGCCCAGCTCGGCCATGAGCATGCCCGTGGCCCGTTCTACAACGGCCGCGGTCGCGACGACGGCCTCCAGGCCCTCGATCTCCGACCGCAACCTGGCCACGACTTTGGCCAGCGCGAGCACCTCGGGTGCCGCGCCCTCTCCTACGGACGGGGCATCGCTCTCCATAGCCCAGAGGATGTCATGGGCCCGACCCTCCCGGTGCCATCAGGCCGGATGTCCCGGCTCCATGTCCTGCACGTCACGCAGCCTGAGCAGCGGGGGCGGCGGGCCCTCGCGGGGCGGACAGGCCTCGGCGGGCGACAGCAGGAAGCCCACGTGGTCTCCGTCACCGTCGATGCCGCGCTCGACGCGGCCGGTGAACCAGGCGCGGGCCTCCGTCAGGACGGGGCTGCCGCCGTGCCCCGGCCGCCAGCCGGTCAGGGCGAACTTGTCGGTCCGGTCGCCCGTCCGTCCCCCGAAGAGTTCGGCGAGCTCGCGCTGGTCGCGTTCGAGCGCGTGCACGGTGAGGTACTCCGCCTCTCGCGCGACCCGGTACGTGTGATTGGACGTGGACAGCCAGACCAGGAAGCGGGGCGGATCGATGGAGCACTGCGAGGCGAAGCCGACCAGACAGCCCGCCCGGGCACCGCCGGCCTCGGCCGTGACCACGTACATCGGTACGTCGAGCACGTCGGTGAAGGGATCCAGCGCGGTCACGGTGCCTCCTGTCGGTCCGGCGTCCCCGCTCGGCGACTACCCCGTACGGGGGGCGGCAACCGGTGTCCCGCATGAGGCCCGGCGGCCCGGGCAGGTGGAGGGGGTGCGGAACAGGCCGCACGCCCCGCCGGCGGGAGACGGGTCACGCCGCCGCCGGACGGGCGCCGAACAGCGAGGTGAACCGTATGGAGCGCACGCGCGCGCAGGACACCGCACCGGCGACGGCGGTGCGGGACGAGCCGGGTCCCGAGACCCCGGCCCCCGTCCCCTCGAAGCCGGACCCGGTACCGCGTGACCCGGAGCAGCCGGATTCCCCTCCGAAGCCGCACGACCCCCGCCCGGCCCCGGCGCCGTCGCCCACGGAGCGCCCGGCGGTGCCGGAACCCCCCGACTGAGGCGGCCGCGGCGTCACGCTCGCCGGGCGGCGGCCGACCGGTGACGATGGAGGGGTGCAGGGCGAACGCGTCGACGTACTGATCGCGGGAGCGGGCCCGGTGGGGCTGACCGCGGCGGTGGAGCTGCGCCGACGCGGGGTCGCCTGCCGGATCGTGGACCGGCTGCCGCAGCGGCTGCCGTACGCGAAGGCCGTGGGCGTCCAGCCGCGGACCCTGGAGCTGTGGGACCGGATGGGCCTGGCGCGGGCCGCGCTGGACGCCGCCGTGCCGATGTACGGGCAGCTGGCCTACGCCGACGGGGTGGAGACGGACCGGCTGGAGATGCGGCTGCCGGCCGGGATCCCGTACGGGTTCGCGGCGCTGCCGCAG
This sequence comes from Streptomyces sp. NPDC102258, assembly GCF_055584685.1. Classification (NCBI taxonomy): domain Bacteria; kingdom Bacillati; phylum Actinomycetota; class Actinomycetes; order Kitasatosporales; family Streptomycetaceae; genus Streptomyces; species Streptomyces sp. NPDC102258. Next base: position 210,027 of record NZ_JBVJLO010000002.1, on the reverse strand, counting down.
TACGAGACGGAGCGGGTCCTGGAGGAGTTCCTGACCCGGTTCGTGACCCGGATCGAGCGGGGCACCGAGCTGGTCGCGTTCGCCGAGGACACCGACGGGGTGAGCTGCCGGCTGGCCGGCGCGGACGGCGAGGAGGAGGTCCGCGCCGGCTACCTCGTGGGCTGCGACGGCGCGCACAGCCTGGTCCGCAAGGGGCTCGGACTGGCCTTCGAGGGCGGCGCCTTTCCCGAGGAGTACATGCTGGCGGACGTGGAGCTGGACTGGGACCTGCCCTTCGGGTACGCGGTCCGGGCCCTGCACCACGACGCCGACGGCGCGGTGGACGACGTACTGGTGGCCATCCCGCTGCCCGGCGCGGGCCGCTACCGGCTGTCCATGCTGGTGCCCCCGGAGCTGACGGCCCCGGCGGCCGCGCCGGACGGGGTGGCGCCGGACGGGGCCGCGCCGGACGGGGCCGCGCCGGACGGGGTGGCGCACGGGCTGGAAGGCGGCCGGGGGCCCGGACTGCGGCACGTGCAGGCGGTCCTGGACCGGCTGTCGCCGCGGCCGGCCCGGGCCTCCGGCCTGCGCTGGTCCTCCGTCTTCCGGATCAGCCACCGCATCGTCGACCGGTACGGGCGGGGCCGGGTCTTCGTCGCCGGGGACGCGGCGCACATCCATCCGCCGACCGGCGCGCAGGGCATGAACACCGGGATCCAGGACGCCTGGAACCTGGCCTGGAAGCTGGCCCTGGTCGTGGCCGGGACCGCCTCCCCCGGCCTGCTCGACAGCTACGACGCCGAGCGACGGCCGATCGGCGAGGAGGTCGTCGGCCGGACGGTGCGGCACGCGGCCGAGGGCGTACAGGCCGATCCCGACGACGCGACCACCGTGCTGCTGCGCGAGGCACAGCTGCTCCTCGGGTACCCCGACAGCCCGATCGTGCTGCGGGCGGAACCCGACGGACACACCGCCGGCCCGCGCCCCGGCGACCGCGCTCCCGACTGCGCGGGGCTGGTCGGCCGGATCTCGGCGCATCCCCTGCGGCTGCACGAGCTGTTGCGGGGCAGCGAACACGTGCTGCTGGTCTGCGCCCCGCGCGCGGACACCCCCGGCGTCCCCGAACTCGCCTCCTTCACCGGCGGGTTGCCCCGGGGACGGCTCACGGCGTACGCGGTCCTCACCGAGGGCGGGACCGCGCCCGCCTGGGCCCCGCTGCCGGTGTTCCTGGACGGGCGGGGCGACTTCGCCCGCGTCTACGGGGTACGGGAGCCGACGGCCTTCGTGGTCCGCCCGGACGGCTACCTCGGCGCCCGGCTGACCCCGCCGACGCCGGCCGGGCTCACCGCGTACCTGTCGGGCGTCTTCGCGGACCCCGGGCCCTGACGCGCCGGAGCCGGGCGTGACGCGCCGGAGCCTCGCGGACGGGACGACGACGGTGTCACGCGTCTTCGGCGGTCGGCACGCAGAGCACCGGCACCGGAGAGAGGTGCAGCAGTTTGTGCGGGGTGGAGCCGAGGAGGGCGCCGCGGATCGGGCTGTCGCCCCAGCTGCCGACGATGATGACCCGGGCGTCGTGGCGGGCGGCGGCGTCCAGCAGCGCCTGGGCGGGCTTCTCGTCGACCACCTCCACGGTGGAGGGGACGCCCGCCCCGTCGGCGGCCTCGACGGCCCGGGCCAGCGCGCTGCGGCCGGCCTGGCGGACGGCCTCGCGGTGGGCCCGGGACTCCTCCCCGGTGGCTCCGGGCGCGGCGGCCCCGTAGACGAGGACGAGCGGCTCCCCGAAGGCGGCGGCCACCTCCAGCGCCACCCGCAGGGCGCGTTCGGCGCCGGGTGATTCGTCGTAGCCCAGGACCACGGACATCGGGCCTCCTCAGGACTTTCCGCCGGGTACGAGGGCCGGGTCCACCACGCCGCGCCGCTCCTGCCAGAACCTGCCGTCACTGACCCGCCAGAAGCACATCAGCAGGACTCCGGCCACGGCGACGCCGAGGCCGATGACCAGCGGCGGTCCGAGGCCGAACCAGGAGACCCCGCCGGCGGAGTTCGCCGGGTCCGCCATGTCGCTCACGGACTCCACCAGCAGCCAGGCCAGCAGACCCGCGCCGATCAGCGGGCCGAGGCCGATGAGGAGGAAGTTGTGCGCGTTCTCCAGGAGGTGGCGGCGGTAGTAGACCGCGCAGGCCACTCCGGTGAGGGCGTAGTAGAAGGCGATGAGCAGGGAGAGCGCCGTGAGCGAGTCGAGCAGGGCGTTCTCGCTGATCTGGTTGACGACGAGGTACCAGGCGATGGCGATGGCGGCCACCCACCAGGTGCTGACGTCCGGCGTGCGGAAGCGGGGGTGGATGTGCGCCAGGTGCGGCGGCAGGGCGTGCCGGCGGGCCATCGACAGGGCGGTCCGGGAGGCCGGGATGATCGTCGTCTGGGTGGAGGCGAGGGCGGAGGTGCAGACGGCGAGGAGCACCACCCAGTCCCAGCCGCCCATCACCTCGTGGGCGAGGACAGCGAAGACGGCCTCCTCCTCGCCGGCGTTCTCCGCGAGGAACTTCGTCCCGGCGTAGGCGACGACGGCGTAGCCGACCGACAGGTAGGTCACCAGCAGCACGATGGTCGACCAGATGCCCGCCTTGCCGGGGGCCGTGGCGGAGTCCTCGACCTCCTCGGTGAGGTTCACGGCGGATTCCCAGCCCCAGTAGATGAACACGCCGAGCAGCAGTCCCCCGGTGAGCGCGGTGCCGCCGGCGCCGAAGGGGTTGAGCCAGGAGAGGGAGGGCGGGGTGCCGGCGAGGGTGCTGGTGCCGGCGTAGACGCGGTAGAGGGCGACCACCGCGAAGACGAGCAGGAAGAAGACCTGGGCGAGGATGAGGACGTCCTGGAGCCGGGCGGACATCTCGGTGCCGATGACGCAGACGGCGGTCATCGCGAGGATCACGACGACGCTCAGGCCCTGCCGGATCAGCTCGTTGGCGGCCCAGCCGTCCAGGCCCGCGGCGAGCAGGCCGAAGTGGACGGCCACGTCCGCGAGGGAGCCGATGACGAGGACACCGGTCATGGTGATGGCCCAGCCGCCGAGCCAGCCCGCCCAGGGGCCCATGGCGCGGGTCACCCAGGAGAAGGTGGTGCCGCAGTCCTGGTCGACCTTGTTGAGGTAGTAGAAGGCGGCGGCGATGAGCAGCATCGGCACGAAGGACGCCAGCATCACGCCGGGCGCGTAGAGGCCGACGAGGGCGACGATCGGGCCGATCACGGCGGCGAGGGAGTAGGCGGGCGAGGTGGAGTTCAGGCCGATCACGAGGGCGTCGAGGAAGCCGATGGCGTTGGCCTTGAGGCTCGCGTCGGAGCCGGCTTCCGGGAGGGTGCCGCCCGGTGCGCCGTGGTCGCCGTCGTCCATGTACGCATCGTCACGTACCCGGCCCGCGCGCGCGAGGCGGGCGGGCCGGGCGGGGTTCGGGCCTCAGGGGCGGGTGTTCCAGCCCTCCACGACCGGGAGGCCGTGCTCCGTGGACAGGACGCTGACCGTGCCGGTGCGCAGCAGGAAGAGCCGGCCCTCCTCGGGGGGCAGGCCGAGGTAGCGGGCGGTCAGCACGCGCAGGAAGTGCCCGTGGGCGACGAGCACCACATCGCCCCGGCCGGCGCTCAGCACCTCGCCGGCCCGGGCCAGCACCCGGTCCGCGCGGGTCCCGACCTGGGCGGCCTGCTCGCCCGGATGGTGGGCGTCGCCCGGCGGCACCCCGTCGGTCCACAGCGACCAGCGCGGCCGGGTCCGCTGGATCTCGGCGGTCGTGATGCCCTCGTAGCCTCCGTAGTCCCATTCGTGCAGGTCGGGGTCGGGCACTCCGTCGGGGAGGCCGGCGAGCCGGGCGGTGGCGACGGCCCGGCTCAGCGGGCTGGTCAGCACCAGGGCGGGGCTGCGGTCCTTGAAATAGGGGGCCAGGGAGAGGGCCTCCTCGACCCCGCGCGCGGTCAGCGGCACATCCGTCAGCCCGGTGTGCCGTCCGTTCGCGCTCCAGGCCGTCTCGCCGTGCCGCACCAGTAGAAGATCACTCATGCTCCGGACCCTAGGGCATGGAATTCGCTGCGGAAACGCTGCAAGTTGGTTCCGGCGGTGCGGGTGGCGAGGCTCGTGGCATGGACGACCATCCTTTCCCCGCCGACCGCGACACCGCACTCTCCGCCGGGTTCGCGGCGGGCGGCGAGGGCGCGGTGGAGCAGGTCTACCGGCGCTGGCGGCCACTGGTGCACTCCATGGCCCGGCGGGCCCTGGGCGACGAGCGCGAGGCGGAGGACGTGACGCAGCAGGTGTTCCTGGCCGCCTGGCGCGGCCGCGGCGGCTACCGGCCGGGGCCCGGCGGCCTCGGGGCCTGGCTCGCGGGGATCACCCGCCACAAGGTCGCCGACGCGCTGGAGGCCCGTACCCGCCGGTCCCGGGCGGTGGCCGCCGCGGCACTCGGCGACGGCCTCCTCGGCGGCGGCCCGTACCCCGGGGCGGTCGCCGCGTCCGGGCCGCCGGAACCGGAGCGGGTCCTGGACCGGCTGCTGGTGACGGGTGAGCTGGCGCGGCTGTCCCGCGCGCAGCGGCACGTGCTGTGGCTGGCCTTCTACGCCGACCTCAGCCAGAGCCAGATCGCCGCGCGCACCGGCCTCCCGCTGGGCACCGTCAAGAGCCACATGCGGCGGGCGCTGCTCCTCCTGCGGGACTCCCTGGAGGCGGCGCCCCCGCCCCGGCTGCCAGTGCCTCGATGACGGGCAGGCCCGACCGCAGCCCGAACAGCCGCTCGGCGCGCGGCTGGCGGACCCGCCCGTCCCAGCCCGGTCCGGCCAGCAGCAGCGCCGGGTGACCGCGCGCCCCGTGCGGCCCCCACTCGATGCCGGCCACCGAACGCACCAGGCCCCGGTCGGCGGTGGTGCGGGACTGCGACCAGAGGACGGCGGCCCGCGGCCCCGTCCGCCGGACCGCGTCGCACAGCGCCTCGGCGGGCAGGGCCGCGCCGAACATCCGTACCGGCAGCCCCCGTTCGCCGAGGGCCGCCGCGAGGGCCTCGATCGGCAGGCTGTGCTGTTCTCCGGGCGCGCAGGCGAGCAGCACCGGGGGCGTGCGCGGCCGCTCGGGCGCGGGCCGGATCCGGTGCAGGGCGGCGGAGACCTGCCAGGACAGCAGGTGCTCCACCTCGACGTACCGCTCCCCCGCCGAGGCCCATTTGCGGCCCACCGCGTGCAGGGTCGGCGCGATGACCTCCTCCCACGCCGTGACCACGCCGCAGTCCGCGAGGGCGGTCTCCAGCAGTTCCGCCACCGCCGGCGCGTCCAGGCGTACGGCGGCCCGCGCGAGCCCTCTCGCCTCCGTCCGCACCTCCCCGAGGGGAAGGGCCCCGGGCCCGCCCGGTGTCACCGCCGCCGAGCGCCCGCCGGCGCGGGTGCCGGGTGCTGCGCCGAGCGCGGCCCGCGCCGCCTCGGACGGGGGCACGCCCCGCGCGGTGAGCCGGCACATCTCCTCCAGGCGGGCGATGTCCTGCGGGGTCCAGCGGCGGTGCCGGCCGTCCTCGCGGCGGGCCGGGCCGATGGCGTAACGGCGCTCCCAGGAGCGGAGCGTGGTCGGGGACACCCCGAGGCGGCGGGCGACGGCGCCCGTGCTCAGGGCGGGTTCGGCGGGCGGCGGCGCGGGCTCCACCCGGCTCACGATACGGCGCCGGGCCGCCCCTGCCGGAAGCGGCCGAGGCCGTCGGCGAGGCCGATGACGGGCTCGGGGTAGGCGAAGCGGGCGCGCTCCGCCCCGGTCAGCCGCCACGGCTCGTGGACGCGAGGCGCGGACAGACCGGCCAGCTCGGGCACCCAGCGGTGCACGTACCGGCCGTCGGGGTCGTAGCGCAGGCCCTGGCGGACGGGGTTGAGGACCCGGTTGGGGCGGGTGTCGGTGCCGGTGCCGGCCACCCACTGCCAGTTCAGCTGGTTGTTGGCCACGTCCCCGTCGACCAGGAGGTCCAGGAAGTGCCGGGCGCCGGCCCGCCAGTCCACGTACAGGGTCTTGGCGAGGAAGCTCGCGGCGAGCAGGCGGCCCCGGTTGTGCATCCAGCCCTCGTGGCGGAGCTGGCGCATGGCCGCGTCGACGACGGGGTAGCCGGTGCGGCCCTCCTGCCAGGCCCGGAGCTCCTCTTCGGCCCCGGGTCCGGTGTGCCAGTGGTCCCGGCGGGTGCGGTAGTCCTCGTGCGCGGCGGCGGGGCGGGCGGCGAGGACCTGGTGGTGGAAGTCGCGCCAGCACAGCTGCCGGACGAACGCCTCGGCGCCGGGGCCGCCGGCCGCGCGGGCGCGCTGGACGGCCTCGACGGGCGAGAGGGTGCCGAAGTGCAGGTGCGGGGAGAGGCGGGAGGTGGCGTCGCCGGCCAGGTCGTCGTGGGACTCCTCGTACCGGGTGACACCGGCCCGCAGCCAGCGTGCGAGGAGCCGGCGGGCCTCGCTCTCGCCGCCGCGCGCCAGCCCCGGTGAAGTGCCGGTGACGGCGGAGCGGCGGGGCGGGTCCTCCGAGCCGAGGCCTTCGGGGACGCGGACGGTCCGGGGGGCGGGCTCCACGGGGCGCGGCGGGAGTTCGGCCCAGCGGCGCAGGTAGGGGGTGAAGACGGCGAAGTGGTCGGAGCCCGAACCGGAGGGGGTGACCGCGCCGGGGGCCACGGCGGTGATGACGGTGTCGTGGACGTAGAGCCTGCGGCCCTGGGCCTCCAGGGCCTCGCGCAGGCGTTCCTCGCGGGCGTGGGCGTAGCCGCTGACGCCGGCGGCCATGTGCACCTCGTCGGCGTCGGCCTCCTGGACGAGCGCGCAGACCTCGGCGACGGCGTCGCCGGAGCGCAGGACGAGCCGGCCGCCGCGCTCGCGCAGGGCGGCGTCGAGGTCGGTGAGGCAGTCCGCGAGGAAGGCCAGCCGGTTGGGGGCGGCGAAGGCGGAGTCCTGGATGGCGCGGTCGCGGACGAAGAGCGGGACCACGCGGTCACTGGAGGAGAGGGCGGCCCGCAGCGGCGGGTGGTCGTGCACGCGCAGGTCGGAGGTGTACAGGACCACGGCGGTGTTCATGGCTCTCGGCTCCGCGTCAGGGGTGTGGGCGACGGCTGTCACGGGGTGCTTCGGCACGGGGGGCGCCGCCGGATGCGGGGGCCTGCGGCGCGGAAGCCTGCGGCGCGGGTGCGGAATCTCGCGGCGCCGGTGCGGGACCTTGCGGCGCGGGGGCGGGCTCGGCGGTGCCTGGCGCGGCACCCTCGGCGGCGCGTTCCGCGGCGCGGGCGATGTTGCGGGCCATGCCGCCGAAGACGACGGCATGGAAGGGCGACACGCTCCACCAGTACAGATGGCCGAGCAACCCGTGCGGATGGAACAGCGCCCGCTGCCGGTAGACGGCCCGCCCGGCGCCGATGCCGGGCCCTGCCGTGCCGCCCGGCCCAGTGCCGTCGGAGCCCGGCCCGGCCGGGCCCGAGCCGGACGGCCCGTCGGGTGCGGCGGCGTGGCCGGGGGACCCGGTGGGGACGGACGGGGCAATGCCCTTGGCGCCCGACGCCGGGGCGGTGGGGGGCGGGGTGTTCGGGGGGTCCGCGTGGAGTTCCAGCCAGGCCAGGCCCGGGAGGCGCATCTCGGCGCGCAGGCGCAGCAGGCGGCCCGGTTCGATCTCCTCCACGCGCCAGAAGTCGAGGGAGTCGCCGACGCGGAGCCGGGCGGCGTCGCGCCGGCCGCGCCGGATGCCGACCCCGCCGACGAGCCGGTCCAGCCAGCCCCGTACGGACCAGGCCAGCGGGAAGGAGTACCAGCCGTTCTCCCCGCCGATGCCCTCCACCACCCGCCACAGCGCGGCCGGCGCGGCCTCGACGGCGAGTTCCCGCTCGTCGGTGTAGAGGCTGCCGCCCGCCCAGGCGGGGTCGGTGGGCAGCGGGTCGCTGGGCGCGCCGGGCAGGGCGGCGGAGGACCAGCGGGTGCTCACCTGGGCCTCCCGGACCCGCTGGAGGGCCAGCGCCAGGGCCTGGTCGAAGCCGATCGGGGAGCCTGGCGGATCGGGGACGTACGCGGCGATGTCGTGCTCGTCGCAGACCACCTCGTGGCGCAGGGACTCCGCCAGCGGCCGGGCCAGCGCGCGCGGGACGGGCGTGACGAGGCCGATCCAGTGGCTGGACAGCCTCGGCGTCAGCATGGGGACCCGTACGATGAGCCGTTTCGGGAGCTCCGCCACGACCGCGTAGCGCCGCATCATCTCCTCGTACGTGACCACGTCCGGCCCGCCGATGTCGAAGGTCCGGCTGACCTCGGGCGGCATGCCGGCGCTGCCGACGAGGTAGCGCAGGACGTCCCGGACGGCGATGGGCTGGATGCGGGTGCCGACCCAGCTGGGGGTGACCATCACGGGCAGGCGTTCGGTGAGGTAGCGCAGCATCTCGAAGGAGGCCGAGCCGGAGCCGATGATCACGGCGGCGCGCAGCACGGTGGTCGGCACCCCGGAGGCGAGGAGGATCTCCCCGACCTCGGCGCGGGAGCGCAGGTGCGGGGAGAGTTCGGTGCGCGGGACGTCGAGGGGGACGAGGCCGCCGAGGTAGACGATCCGGCGAACCCCGGCCGCGCGGGCCTGTTCGGCGAAGGTACGGGCGGCGGCGCGGTCCCGGTCCTCGAAGCCGTGGCCGGTGCCGAGGGCGTGGACGAGGTAGTACGCGACGTCGATGCCCTCCAGGGCCGCCCCGACCGACACCGGATCGGTGACGTCGCCGCGCACCGCCTCGGCCCGGCCCGCCCAGGGGTGGTCGCGCAGCCGCTCCGGGGAGCGGGCCAGGCAGCGGACGCGGTGTCCCGCGTCGAGGAGTTCGGGCACCAGGCGGCCGCCGATGTAGCCGGTGGCCCCGGTGACCAGGCAGTGCAGGCCCGTCATGTGCGTCCTCCGCTCGTCGTCCCCCTCAGCCGCGGCGGCCGCCCGCGCGGCCCCCTCGGAGGGATTCGGGCGGGCCGGCGCGATCGGATGCGGCGGCCCGGTCTCCGGGGACCACCATGCCGTTCCCGCGTACCGGTTCGCCCCACGACACATCCGACACCCCCCACGGCTCCGAAGTAACGGCGAACGGTGACGGGGGGAGCGAAGACGGAGGGAGCGGGATGACCGAGCGAGGACGACCGCGCACGGCCGTGGTCGGCGGGGGTGTCTCGGGGCTGACGGCGGCGTACGTGCTGGCCGGGAGCCATGAGGTGACCCTGTACGAGGCCGACGACCGGCTGGGCGGGCACGCCCGCACCCATACGGTGGAGGGGCCCGACGGCCTGGTCCGGGCCATCGATTCCGGGGTCGTCGTCCACGACGAACGTACGGACCCGCACCTGACGCGGCTGCTGCGCGAACTGGGCGTGGCCACCCGGCCGGCCGGCCTCGGGCTGTCGGTGCACTGCGCGGGCTGCCGGCTGGAGTACCGGGGGACGCGCGGGCCGTGGGGGCTGTCCGCCCGGCCCCGGTGCGCGCTGCGGCCCGCGTACCTGCGGATGCTGGCGAGGGTGCCGGAGTTCCACCGGCGGGCCCGGCGGCTGCTGGCCTCGCCGCCGGGGGCGCCCGAGCCGACGCTGGGCGAGTTCCTGGAGCGGGGCCGGTTCGGGCCGTACTTCGCCGGGCACTTCGCGGTGCCGCTGGCGGCCTGCGTGTGGCCCGGTCCGCCGGGCGCGGCGCTGGCCTGCCCGGCGCGGCACCTGTTCCGCCGCCTCTCCCGCCAGGGGCTGCTGCCGGGCGGCGGCGGCGCGCCGCGCCGGCGTACGGTCGAGGGCGGCTCGGCCCGGTACGTGGAGCGGGTCCGGGAGGCGCTGGGCGCGGGGGCGGTCCGCTGCGGGGCGCGGGTACGGTCGCTCTCCCGTACGGCGGGCGGGGTGTGGATCACCACCGCCGACGGGGCCCCGGCGGCGTACGACTCGGTGGTGATCGCCGTCCACGCGGACCAGGCGCTGCGGCTGCTGGCCGATCCCGGCGACGCCGAGCGGGCGGTGCTCGGCGCCTTCCGCTATTCCCGCCACCGGACGGTGCTGCACACGGACGCCTCGGTGCTGCCGCGCGCGGCGACGGCGCGGGGCTGCCGCATGCATCGGCTGTCTGGATGCCGGCCGGCCGGGACGCCGGTGGAGGTCAGCTACGACATGAACCGGCTCCAGGGGCTGACGGGGCCGGAGCCGTACGTGGTGACCCTGGACCCGGCGGCCGGCAGGGTACGGCCGGAGCGGGTGCTGGCCGAGGCGGTGTACGAGCACCCGCTGTACTCCCCGGAGGCGGCGGCGGCGCGGCTTCGGCTGCCCGGGCTGTCGGGGCCGGTGACGGCCTTCGCGGGGGCGTACCACGGCTGGGGGTCCCCCGAGGACGGCTGCCGCTCGGGCGTGGCGGCTGCGGCCGCGCTGGGCGTGGTCTGGTGAGCGGCGGCGAGCCTCCGGGGGCCGGGCCGGCGGCGGCCGGTGCCCTGTACGAGGCCGACGTCCGGCACGTGCGGACCGGCGGCCACCGGCACTCCCTGCGCCACCGCACGTACCTGTGGCTGGTGGACCTGGACGCGCCGCCCCGGCTGCCGGCCCCGCTGCGGCCCCTGGCCCGGTTCGAGGCCCGGGACCACTTCGGTGGCGGGCTGCCGACGATCCGGGCGGGCTTGGACGCGTTCCTGGCGAGGCGCGGGGCGGCGCTGCCGCCGGGTTCGCGGGTGCTGATGCTGGCGCACGCGCGGGTGCTCGGGTACGTGTTCAACCCGCTCTCGGTGTACTGGTGCCACCCCCCGGACGGCGCCCCTGCGGCAGATCGTCGCCGAGGTACACACCACGTACGGCGAGCGGCTGGACCTGCTGGTCCGGCTGGCGGGCGGCGGCGACGGGGCCCGGCTGACCGCGACCGTGCGGGGGCGGCGCCGCCGCGGGGGCGCGCGGGGGCTGCTGCGCGCCGCGCTGCACCATCCGTGGTCCACCGCCGCGGTGGCGCTGGGCATCCGGTGCCACGGCGTCCGGCTGTGGCTGCGCGGGCTGCCCCTGCAGCCGCGCCGCAGACCCGTGCGCCAGGCGGGCCTGAAGTGACCGGCGGGGCGCCCCGGAAGCGGGTGAATCGGGCCATTGGTACAGTCCGGCCATGGCGGTGGACGAACTCGACACCCGGATCCTGCGCCTGCTGATCGAGCAGCCGCGCACCAGCGTCCGCGAGTACGCCCGGATCCTCGGCGTGGCGCGCGGCACCCTCCAAGCCCGGCTGGACCGGCTGGAGCGGACCGGGGTGATCACCGGGACCGGCCCGGCGCTCTCCCCGGCGGCGCTCGGGCACCCCGTGCTGGCCTTCGTCCACATCGAGGTCACCCAGGGGTACCTGGACGAGGCGGGCGAGGCCCTCGCCGCCGTGCCCGAGATCATCGAGGCCTTCTCGATCACCGGCGGCGGGGACCTGCTGACCCGGGTGGCGGCCCGCGACAACGCCCACCTGGAGGACGTGATCCAGCGGCTGATCCGGCTGCCGGGCGTGCTGCGTACCCGAACCGAAGTGGCCCTGCGCGAGCGGGTGGCGCACCGGCTGCTCCCCCTGGTCGAATCGGTGGGGCGGCAGGCGGCGGAGCGGGCGGCCCGGGCGGGCAGGGCCGAGAGGGCGGCTCCGAAACCCTGACAGGATGGTGTGGACACGTACACAACCGGCAGGACGGGCACAGCGGATGATTTCCGTCATATTCGATCTCGACGGCACCCTCGTGGACAGCGAGCCGAACTACTACGAGTCGGGCCGCCGCACCCTGGAGCGCCACGGCGTCCCCGGGTTCACGTGGGAGGAGCACTCCCGCTTCATCGGCATCGGCACCCTGGAGACGCTGGAGATCCTCCGGGAGCGCCACGGGCTGCGGGCCCCCGTCGGGCAGCTGCTCGCGGAGCAGAACGCCGCCTACCTGGAGCTCGCCCGCGCGCACACCGAGGTCTATCCGGAGATGCGCAAGCTCGTCGAGCGCCTGCACGCGCGGGGCGTCCCGATGGCGGTGGCCTCCGGCTCCTCCCGCGAGGCGATCGACGCCGTACTGGCGGGCACCGGGCTGGACACGCTGCTGACCACCGCCGTCTCGGCGGAGGAGGTCGCGCACGGCAAGCCCGCCCCCGACGTCTTCCTGGAGGCGGCCCGCCGGCTCGGTGCCGCACCGGCCGACTGCGTGGTCGTCGAGGACGCGGCGCCCGGCGCCCTGGCCGCGCACGCCGCCGGGATGGGCTGCGTGGCGGTCCCCTACGTGACGGACACCGCGGACGACCCGGCCTTCGCCGCCGCGGGCCTGCTCTTCGCGGGCGGCCAGGCCGGCTTCAGCGCGGACGCCGCCCACGACTGGCTGCTGTCGCGCGCGACCGCCTGAGCCCCGGCCCGCGTGCTGCGAGGGGCGACCGGATTCGGCCCGAACTGCCCCCGGTAACTGCCCCCTTGGCGCCGCGCGCGCTCCTACGCTCGGGCCTCGGCGGCGGCGGGAGAGCACGCCGCCCTGACCGGAGAGGGCTCGATGGAGATGAACAGGAACAAGCTGGCAGCGGGCAGTGCGGCCGTCGTGATGGCGGCGGGGATCGCGATGACGGCGGTCGGCACGGCGAACGCGGCCCCGAACGGCGCGCGCATCACCTCGGTGGAGCAGCTGCACCAGAACCTCGCCCAGGCGGTGGCGCGGGAGCAGGCGCTCGGTGCGCAGGGCACCCTCGGCGACCCCATCGGCCGTGAGGCGCTGGCGTCGAGCGACGCCGTAGCCGGCTGACGGGCCCGGTGAGCACCGTGGGAAGCGACCAGACAGCAGCAGCCCCGCCGACCTGGTGCCCGAGCGGCGAGGCCCGGGCGCCGGAGTCCCTCGTCCTCGGCGTCCGCTCGGCGGTGGACGGCCGGGTGGTCTACCTCGCCGATCCGGTCCCGGCGGCCGAGGTGCTCGGCGGCGTACCCGAGGGCGTCGAGCCCACCCGGGTCCTGCGTTTCGCCTCGCACTGCGTCTCCGCCTGCGTCAACCGGCGGGGCGAGGACTGCGCCCTCGTGGAACGGGTCCTGGCCCTGCCCGCGGCGACGGCGGACGCCCGTGCGGTCCCCCGGTGCCACCTGCGCTCCCGGTGCCAGTGGTGGCAGCAGTCGGGCGTCTCCGCCTGCCACCGCTGCCCGGCCGTCACCACGGCCACCTTCCGGGAGGACGAACTCGCCACCCTGGTGGCGGACCCGTCCACGACCCCGGAGCAACTGGCCGCCTGGATCAGGGAGACCGCCTGACCGACACCGCACGACGCGCGCCCCCGTCCGGCGACACCCCCGCCGCCGGACGGGGGCGTCCGCGTCCGGGGCCCGGCCGCCTTGCCGCGCCACGGCGGCGGCGACGCGGTCGGGGAAGATCCCGAGCCCGACGCGAGTTGGTAGAACCGTGAACGAAACGGTGCGGGGCGCGGCAGAGGTGGACGTGGTGGTCGTCGGGGCGGGGCAGGCGGGCCTGTCCAGCGCCTACCACCTGGGACGGGCCGGGATCGACCACGTGGTGCTCGACCACTCGCCCCGGCCGGGCGGCGCCTGGCAGTTCCGCTGGCCCTCGCTCACCTACGGCAAGGTCCACGGCATGCACGCGCTGCCCGGCATGGAGCTGGTCGGCGCGGATCCGCTGCGGCCCTCGTCCGAGGTGATCGGCGCGTACTTCGCGGCGTACGAGGAGCGCTTCGGCCTGCGCGTACGCCGGCCCGTGGACGTGACGGCGGTGCGCGACGCGGGCGACGGCCCGGCCGGCCGGCTGCTCGTGGAGTCGGCGTCGGGCAGCTGGTCGGCGCGGGCCCTGGTCAACGCCACGGGCACCTGGGACCGGCCGTTCTGGCCGCGCTACCCGGGCCAGGAGCTGTTCCGGGGGCGCCAGCTGCACACGGCGAACTACCCGGGCCCGGCGGAGTTCGCCGGGGCCCGGGTCATCGTCGTCGGCGGCGGCACCTCGGCGGTGCAGCACCTGCTGGAGATCTCCGAGGTGGCGGCGGAGACCACGTGGGTCACCCGGCGGCCGCCCGTGTTCCGCAAGGGCTCCTTCGGCGAGGCCGAGGGCCGGGCGGCGGTGGCGCTGGTCGAGGAGCGGGTCCGGCGCGGGCTGCCCCCGCAGAGCGTGGTCAGCGTGACGGGCCTGCCGCTGAACGAGGCCGTACGGGCGGGTCTGGCCTCGGGGGTCCTGGCCCGGCGGCCCGTCTTCGACCACCTCACCGCGACCGGCGCCGCCTGGGCGGACGGCAGCCGGGTGGACGCCGACGTCGTGCTGTGGGCCACCGGGTTCCGGGCCGCCGTCGACCACCTGGCCCCGCTGCGGCTGCGCGAGCCCGGCGGCGGCATCCGGGTCGAGGGCACGAGGGCGGTCCGGGACGAGCGCGTCCACCTGGTCGGATACGGCCCCTCGGCCTCGACGGTCGGCGCCAACCGGGCCGGCGCCGCCGCCACCCGCGCCCTCCGCCGCCTCCTGGCCCGCACCCCGGTCTAGAGCTTGCGGGCCGCGCCCGCGCGGAGGCGGTTGAACTCCGCCACGTGCCGCTCGTGCTCTTCGTAGGTCGCCGAGAAGCGGGTGTCCCCCGGCTTGACGGTGACGAAGAACAGCCAGTCGCCGGGGGTCGGCGCGACCGCCGCCGCCATGGCGCGCAGGCCGGGGCTGTCGATGGGGGTGGGCGGCAGGCCCTGGCGTGCGTAGGTGTTGAAGGGGTGGTCGATGCGGGTGTCGCTGAGCTTGGTGTCGACCGTGCTGCGGTTCAGGGCGTAGTTGAGGGTCGAGTCCATCTGGAGCGGCATCGACTTCGCCAGCCGGTTGTGCACCACGCGCGCGACCTTGCCCATGTCCGCCGGATTGTCGACCTCCGCCTCGACGATGCTCGCGAGGGTGGCCGTCTGGTACGGGGTCATCCCGTGCGCCCTGCCGCCGTCGGCCACGGCCTTCGTGGCGAGGTGCCGGTTCGCCGTCTCCACCATGTACGTGAGCAGCCCGACCGGGGTGGACGTCGAGGTCACCGGGTATGTCGCCGGGAACAGGTACCCCTCGGGGTTGCCCTTGGCCTCCGCCGGGAGGGGCAGTACGGCGGTGGCGGCGGCGTGCTGCGTGGTGCCGGCCGGGAGCTTCAGTTCGCGGTCGACGGCGGCGTAGACCTGGGGAGCCCGCCACCCTTCGGGGATCAGCAGCCGGCGCGGTCGCTCGGGCGGCGTCTCGTCAGGCAGCAGGAGCGGGATCAGGACGGCGGCCCCGAGCGCGATCAGCAGGCCGAGCAGGAGCGCCAGGCGGCCCCGACGGGTGAACTGGGAGCGGCGCTGTGGCGGCTGGTCCTCATGAGGCATACGGGCACGCTAGCCCGCACCTCGCCATATTCGCCGCATTACATACCTTTTCACCCTTGCTTTGATCGTACGATCACACCTTCACCGGAGTCGTCAGCGGCTCCTCCGCAGCACCCCGGCTCCTCCGCGTGCCCGTGGCGTCCACATCCGGCTCCCGCAGCGCGGGGGCCTTCGCGGCGGCGTCCCGGTCGCGGCGGACCAGGGCCGCGTAACGCCCTCCGGCGTCGAGCAGCTCTTCGTGCGTCCCGCGCTCGGCGATGCGGCCCGCGTCCAGGACCACGATCTGGTCGGCGTCCCGGACGGTGGAGAGGCGGTGCGCGATGGTGATGGTGGTACGGCCCCGGGACAGGCTGTCGATGGCCCGCTGCACCGCGTGCTCGGTGCGGGTGTCGAGGGCACTGGTGGCCTCGTCGAGGATGAGCACCGGCGGATCGCGCAGGATCGTGCGCGCGATGGCCAGGCGCTGCTTCTCGCCGCCGGAGAAGCGGTAGCCGCGCTCGCCGACCAGGGTGTCGTACCCGTCGGGCAGGGACTCGATGTGGTCGTGGATCTGGGCCGCCCGGGCCGCCTCGGTGATCTCCTCGTCGGTGGCGTCGGGCTTGGCGAAGCGCAGGTTGTCGGCGACCGAGGCGTGGAAGAGGTAGGTCTCCTGGGAGACCACGCCTATGGAGCGGGCCAGCGAGTCGAAGTCGAGGTCGCGGACGTCCACCCCGTCCAGGGTGACCCGTCCGCCGGTCACGTCGTAGAGCCGTGGCACGAGGTAGCTGAGGGTGCTCTTGCCCGAGCCGGTCGGGCCGACCACGGCGAGCGAACCGCCGGCGGGGACGGTGAGGTCGATGCCGGTGAGCGTGGGGCCGTTCTGGGGCTCGTACGAGAAGTGCACGTCCTCCAGGCGGACCTCGCCCTTGGCCTGCTCCAGCCGTACCGGATCCGGGCGCTCGGTGATGTCCACCGGCAGGTCGAGGTACTCGAAGATCCGGGCGAACAGCGCGAGCGAGGTCTGCATCTGCACGCCGGTCGACAGCAGGCTCACGGCGGGCCGGAACAGGCCCTGCTGGAGGCTGACGAAGGCGACGAGGGTGCCGACGGAGAGCGAGGGGGCGCCGGTCTGCAGGGCGATGCCCGCGGCCCAGTAGATGAGCGCGGGCATGGCGGCCATGACGATGCCGATGGTCGACATCCGCCAGCGCCCGGCCATGCTGGAGCGCACCTCCAGCCCGACCAGCTTCTCGGACTCCTCGGAGAACGCCTTGGTGAGGGAATCGGAACGGCCCATGGTGCGGCCCAGCAGGATGCCGCTCACCGAGAGGGACTCGGTGACCTCGGCGGCCATCGCGGCCATCTGCTTCTGCCGCTGGGTGGTGATCTTCTTGCGCTCGTGGCCCACGCGGCGGCTGATCCACACGAAGAGCGGCAGCAGGAACAGCGAGACGAGGGTGAGCCGCCAGTCGAGGGCGAGCATCGCGACCACGGAGGCGATGACGGCGGTCAGGTTCGACACGAGCGAGGTCGCGGTCGAGGTGACGGTGGCCTGCATGCCGCCGATGTCATTGGCGATGCGGGACTGCACCTCGCCGGTGCGGGTGCGGGTGAAGAAGGCCAGCGGCATCCGCTGGAGCTGGGCGTAGACGGCGGTGCGCAGGTCGTGCATGACGCGCTGGCCGACGGTGGTGGAGATGAAGGTCTGGAGCACGCCGAAGACGCTGGTCACGACGGCGGTCAGGATCATGCCGAGCGCGAGGAGGCTCAGCAGCCCGGTGCGGCCCTGCGGGATCGCGACGTCCAGGATCTCCTTGAGCAGGAACGGCGAGGCGACGCCGACCAGCGAGGACGCGGCGACCAGCAACCCGACCACCGCGAGACGGCCGCGATAGGGGCGGAAGAGGCCGAGGATGCGCCGCAGCTCGCGCGGGCGCTCGGAGGGAGCCGGACGGGTGGGGTCGAGGGCTTCGTTCGATGGGGTCCACTTCGGTTCTTCGGGGCGCATGGGCCTCCTTCTGCCGAGACTCCGATGAGCATAGCTCATTGTTACCTATACTCACAATGAATCCGGTCCTGGTACTGTTCCCAGTATGAGCACCGGTTCCGAGACCGACACCCGCGATTCCACCGACGGCGTCCTCGCCGAGCAGCTGCTGCGCCTCACGCGGCGGCTCCACCGGATCCAGAAGCGCCACCTGGAGCCGCTCGGGATCACCCCCGCCCAGGGCAGGCTGCTCCGGCTCGTCGCGCACTACGGCGGCGACCAGCCGCCCCGGATGGCCGATCTGGCCACGCGCCTCGAAGTCGTGCCCCGCGCCGTGACCACCCTGGTCGACGGCCTGGAGAGCGCCGACTGCGTGCGCCGGGTGCCGGACCCCGCCAACCGCCGCGTGATCCGGATCGAGCTCACCGAAACCGGCCGCGCCACGCTGCGCCGTCTGCGCAACGCGCGGACCGACGCCGCGGAGGAGATCCTGGCTCCGTTGACCGCCGACCAGCGCGAGGTGCTCGGCGGCCTGCTGAACGCGCTCGCGGACGCCCCGGCCGGTATCCCGGGGGGCCGCGGCTGCTGACCGCGCGCCGGCGCCGGCGCACAGGAAGGGGCCCGTATGCCGCTGCTGGAACCGGAGCCGGGCGCCCTGCGCCCCGACGGCCCCGCCACCCCGGCCCCCGACCGGGTCCCCGACCGGATGGCGGCGGGCACCCCGCCGGCCGTGCGCGCCGGGCTGACCGGCCTGCTCGGCGCCGAGAAGGTGCTCTGGAAGGTCTCCGACCTGGTCCGCTACGCCTCCGACGCCTCCCCGTACCGGTTCGTGCCGCAGGTCGTGGTGGTCGCCGAGGACCTCGACGACGTCTCCGCCGTGCTCTCCTACGCCCACGGCCGGCGGCGCGAGGTGGTCTTCCGCGCCGCCGGAACCTCGCTGAACGGTCAGGCCCAGGGCGAGGACATCCTGGTCGACGTACGCCGCCACTGGTCCGGCGTCGAAGTCCTCGACGGCGGCCGCCGCGCCCGGATCCGGCCGGGCACCACCGTGTTCCGGGCCAACGCCGCCCTGGCCCGGTACGGCCGGGTCCTGGGGCCCGACCCGGCCAGCGCCCTCGCCTGCACCCTCGGCGGGGTCGTCGCGAACAACGCCTCGGGCATGACGGCCGGGACCACGAGGAGCGCGTACCGGACCCTCTCCTCCCTCACGTTCGTCCTGCCGACCGGCACGGTGGTCGACACGGCCGACCCGCTCGCCGACGAGGAACTGGCCCGCGCCGAGCCGGCCCTGTGCCACGGGCTGCTGGAGATCAAGCGGGAGATCGAGGCCGATCCGGAGCTCGTCGCCCGGATCCGCGCCAAGTACGAGATCAAGAACACCACCGGTTACCGCCTCGACGCCTACCTCGACGGCGCCACCCCGGTGGAGATCCTGCGCGGCCTGATGGTCGGCTCCGAAGGCACCCTCGGTTTCATCTCCGAGGTCGTCTTCGACACCCTGCCCCTCGACCGCGAGCTCACCACCGCCCTGCTCTTCTTCCCCTCCCTGCCCGCCGCCGCTGCCGCCGTACCGCTGTTCAACGAGGCGGGCGCCCTCGCCGTGGAGCTGATGGACGGCAACACCCTGCGCGCCTCGGTCAGCGTCGCGGGCGTGCCCGCCGACTGGGCGCGGCTGCCCAAGGACGCGGCCGCGCTGCTCGTTGAGTTCCGGGCCCCGGACGCGGCCGGCCGCGCCGCGCACGAGCGCCGGGCCGCCGAGGTGCTGGCCGGGCTGGAGCTGGTCGCACCGGTCGCCTCCGTCACCAACGCGTTCACCAGCGATCTCGCCGTCGTCTCCGGCTACTGGAAGGCCCGCAAGGCCTTCGTCACCGCCGTTGGCGGAGCCCGCGCCGCCGGCACCACCCTGATCACCGAGGACTTCGCCGTACCGCCGTCCAGACTTGCCGAGGCCTGCGAGGCGCTCCTCGTCCTCCAGGCCGAGCACGGCTTCGACGCGGCCGTCGCGGGCCACGCCGCCCACGGCAACCTGCACTTCCTCCTCGCTTTCGACGCCTCCGTGCCCGCCGATGTCGACCGGTACGCGGCCTTCATGGACGCCTTCTGCCGGCTCACCGTCGAACGCTTCGACGGCTCCCTCAAGGCGGAGCACTCCACCGGCCGCAACATGGCCCCCTTCCTCGAACTGGAGTGGGGGCCCAGGGCCACCGAACTCATGTGGCGCACCAAGCGGCTCATCGACCCGGACCTCGTCCTCGCCCCGCGGATCCTCCTCGACCGCGACCCGCGGGCCCATCTGCGCGGGCTGAAGACGATCCCCCGGATCGAGGCCGTCGCCGACCCCTGCATCGAGTGCGGTTTCTGCGAACCGGTCTGTCCCAGCCGGGACCTGACGACCACCCCGCGCCAGCGGATCGTGCTGCGCCGCGAGATGACGCGCCAGCGGCCGGACTCCCCCGTCCTCGACGGCCTGCTCGACGCCTACGGCTACGACGCCGTCGACACCTGCGCGGCAGACTCCACCTGCGGGCTCGCCTGCCCGGTCGGCATCGACACCGGCGCCCTGATGAAGGACTTCCGCCACCGCCGCCACGGGCCGCGCGAGGAGCGCGCCGCCGCGCTCGCCGCGCGGGGGTTCCGCGGGGTGGAGGCCGCCGCCCGGCTGGCCGTGGCCGCGGCCGACGCGATCACCTCCCGGGTCGGCGACGCGCCGCTGACCGCGCTGACCGCCCTCGCCCGGAAGGCCGTACGCCCCGACCTGGTGCCGCGCTGGCTGCCCCAGCTCCCCGGCGCCGCCGCCCGGGCACTGCCCCCGACCCGGCGGGTGGGCGCGGCGGCCGTGTACTACCCGGCCTGCGTCAACCGCGTCTTCGGCTCTTCGGACCGGGACGGCGGGCCCTCCCTGCCGGAGGCGGTGGTCGCCGTGTCGGAGCGGGCCGGGAAGCCGGTGTGGATCCCCCGCGACGTCACCGGCACCTGCTGCGCCACCATCTGGCACTCCAAGGGGTACGAGGAGGGCAACCGGCTGATGGCCAACCGGACCGTCGAGGCCGCCTGGGGCTGGACGGCCGGGGGCCGGCTCCCGCTGGTGGTCGACGCCTCCTCCTGCACCCTGGGCCTCGCGCGGGAGGTGGTCCCGTACCTGACCGAGGACAACCGCGCCCTCCACGAAGCACTGCGGATCGTCGACTCCGTCGTCTGGGCGGCACGTGAACTGCTGCCCCGGCTGGAGGTCCTGCGCACGGTCGGCTCCGCCGTCCTCCACCCCACCTGCTCGATGCTCCGGCTGGACGATCTCGCCGAACTGCGCGCGGTGGCGGCCGCCTGCGCCGACGAGGTGGTCGTCCCGGACGACGCGGGCTGCTGCGCCTTCGCCGGCGACCGGGGGATGCTGCACCCGGAGCTGACCGCGTCGGCGACGGCCCGCGAGGCGGCGGAGGTGACCTCCCGGTCCTACGACGCCTACCTGTCGGCGAACCGGATGTGCGAGGTCGGCATGGACCGGGCCACCGGGCACCGCTACGCCTCGGCCCTGCTCGCGCTGGAACGCGCCACCCGCCCCTGAGCGCCCCGCAATACGCGCGGGCGCACCTCCCTCCGCACCGGAAAATCGATTGCCCCGGCCGGGTCCGGAAGACGAACCTTGCGTGGTTCGGCCTACTCGACCAGTCATGGGGCGTCATGCAGATCAGCGATCTTCCGTATTCCGACCCCGGACAACCAGACGCCCGCTCCGGACCGGCGTTCCTGCGCTGGCTGGGGCGCGGCCAACTCGGCGGCCGGGCCCGCAGCCTGGCCTGGGGCCTGGTGCACTTCGGCGGTGTCGCCGGACTCCCGTACGCGGTCGGACTGGGCGTGGACGCGGTCGTCCGGCGCGACGGCGCGGGCCTGCTCCGGGTCGGCGGGCTGCTCCTGCTCCTCGGCGTGGCCATCTCCGTCGGCGACGCCATGCTGCACCGCACCGCCGTCACCAACTGGATCACCGCCGCCGCCCGGGTCCAGCAGCTGCTGGCCCGCAAGACCGCCGAGCTGGGCTCCGCCCTGACCCGCCGGGTCGCGGCAGGCGAAGTGGCGGCCGTTTCTACCGGCGACGTGGAGAAGATCGGCTGGTTCGTCGAGGCGGTGTCCCGCTTCCTCGCCGCCGCCGTCACCGTCGTCGCGATCTGTGTCGGCCTGCTGTTCTACGCCCCCGCCATCGGGGTGGTGGTCGCCACCGGTGTCCCCGTGCTGGCGCTGTCCGTGCTGCCGCTGCTGCCCCGCGCCACCCGGCGCGCCGACCACCAGCGCGAGAAGGCGGGCAAGGCCACGGAACTGGCCTCCGACACCGTTGCGGGCCTGCGCGTCCTGCGCGGCGTCGGCGGTGAGGAACTCTTCCTGAGCCGCTACCGCGAGGCCTCGCAGGAGGTCCGCCGGGCCGCCGTGCGCACCGCGCGGATGTGGGCGCTGATCGCCGCGATCCAGGTGCTGCTGCCGGGCGCGCTGCTGATCACGGTGATCTGGTACGGCTCCGTGCTGGTGCTGGACGACCGGCTGGCGGTCGGTCAACTCGTCGCGGCCTTCAGCGCGGTGAGCACCATGCTGTACCCGCTGCGGCACTTCCAGGAGATCGCCATGGCCTACTCCTTCTCCCGGCCCTCCGCCGCCCGGGCGGCCCGGGTGCTGTCGCTGACCCGGACCGATGCCGCCGAGACCGCCGAGACCGGAGCGCCCGACGCCGGTGCGGTGGTTCTGCCGCCGGCTCCGGGCGGGGACCTGTACGACGCCGAGACGGGGGTGCTGGCCCCGGCCGGCCGGTTCACGGCGGTCGTGTGCGGGGACCCCGATCTCGCGGGACGGCTCGCCGAGCGGCTGGGCGGCCATCCGATGGACTCCGCCGCCGGGGCGCCCTCCGCGCTGCTGGGCGGGGTCGCGCTGGACGAACTCCCGCTGGACGCGGCGCGCGAGCTGGTCCTCGTACAGGACAAGGAGCCGGTGCTGCTGTCGGGGACGCTGCGCGGGCTGTTCGACGTACCGGCCTCCGGCGCCGTCACGGCCGGGGCGGCGCTGGCGGCGGCGCAGTGCGGCGACGTCCTGGAGGCGCTGCTGCAGTCGGCCCCCGAGGCGGTGGACGACCCGATGGACGCCCGGATCACCGAGCGCGGGCGTTCCCTGTCGGGCGGCCAGCGCCAGCGGCTTGCGCTGGCCCGGTCGCTGGTCACCGACCCGGAGGTGCTGGTCCTGGACGAGCCGACCTCGGCGGTGGACTCGCACACCGAGGCACGGATCGCCGACGGGATCGCGACCCTGCGCGCCGGGCGCACCACCGTGGTGCTGGCGTCGTCGCCGCTGCTGCTGGACCGGGCCGACCGGGTCGTCCTGGTCCACGAGGGCCGCGCCCTCCCGGCGGGCACGCACCGTGAGCTGCTGCGCGGCGAGCCGCATTACCGGGCGGTCGTCACGCGCGAGACGGACGAGGAACAGCGGCGCGCCGGCTTCGGCCTGGCGGCGCCGGCCGAGGAACTCACAGAGATCGAGGAATCCGCATGATCGGCTTGGCGCCCCCGGAACACGATCCGGCGGCCCCCGAGACGGCCGCGACCCTGCCCGTGGGCTCGTCGGAGACCGTACGGGGCTACGTGCGCGGCCTGCTGCGCAGGCACCGGCGGGCCTTCGTGGGGCTGGTGGGGGTCAACGCGGCGGCGGTGGTCGCCTCCATGGCCGGGCCCACCCTGCTGGGGCGGGTCGTCGACGATCTCTCCTCGGGGGCGCGCGAGCTCCATCTGGGGCGCGTGGCCATGCTGTTCGCGCTGGCGCTGGCCGTGCAGACGTTCTTCACGCGCCTGGTGCGGCTGCGCGGGGCGATGCTGGGCGAGGAGATGCTGGCCGATCTGCGCGAGGACTTCCTGGTGCGTTCCGTGGGGCTGCCCCCGGGCGTCCTGGAGCGGGCCGGCACCGGCGACCTGCTCTCGCGGATCACGACCGACGTCGACCGGCTGGCCAACGCCATGCGCGAGGCCGTGCCGCAGCTGACCATCGCCGTGGTCTGGGCCGGGCTGCTGTACGGGGCGCTCGCGGTCACCGCTCCGCAGCTGGCCCTGGCCGCGCTGCTGGCGCTGCCGGTCCTGGTCGTCGGCTGCCGCTGGTACTTCCGGCGGGCGCCCTCGGCGTACCGCTCGGAGGCCGCCGGGTACGCGGCGGTCGCGGCGGTGCTCACCGAGACCGTGGACGCGGGCCGGACCGTGGAGGCGCACCGCCTCGGACGGCGCCGGATCGCGCTGTCGGAGCGGCGGATCAAGGAGTGGACGGCCTGGGAGCGGTACACGCTCTACCTGCGGACGGTCCTCTTCCCCGTCGTGAACGTCACGTACGTCCTGATCCTCGGCTTCGTGCTGATGATCGGCGGGTACTGCGTGCTGCGCGGCTGGATGTCGGTCGGTCAGATGACCACGGGCGCGCTGCTGGCGCAGATGATGGTCGATCCGATCGGTCTGATCCTGCGCTGGTACGACGAGCTCCAGGTCGCGCAGGTCTCGCTGGCCCGGCTGGTCGGCGTGCACGAGATCGAGCCGGACGCGGGGGACGCGACGCTCGCCCCGAGCGGCCGGGCCGTGCGGGCGGACGAGGTCCACTTCGGCTACAAGGAGGGCGTGGACGTCCTGCACCAGGTGTCGATGTCGGTGCCGCCGGGCACCCGGATGGCGCTGGTCGGTCCTTCGGGCGCGGGCAAGTCCACCCTCGGGCGGCTGCTGGCGGGCATCTACGCGCCCCGGACGGGCGACGTCACGCTGGGCGGGGCGACGCTGTCGCGGATGCCGGCGGAGCGGGTGCGCGAGCACGTGGCGCTGGTCAACCAGGAGCACCACGTGTTCGTCGGCTCGCTGCGGGACAACCTGCGGCTGGCCCGGGCGGGCGCGGCGGACGCCGAACTGTGGGAGGCGCTGGGCGCGGTGGACGCCGACGGCTGGGCGCGGGCGCTGGACGCCGGGCTGGACACGGAGGTGGGCTCCGGCGGGACGGCCCTGACCCCGGCGCAGGCCCAGCAGGTGGCGCTGGCCCGGCTGGTGCTGGCGGATCCGCACACGCTGGTGCTGGACGAGGCGACCTCGCTGCTGGACCCGCGCGCCGCCCGGCACCTGGAGCGCTCGCTGGCCCGGGTGCTGGACGGCCGTACGGTGATCGCGATCGCGCACCGGCTGCACACCGCGCACGACGCGGACGTGATCGCGGTGGTGGAGGGCGGCCGGATCAGCGAGCTGGGTTCGCACGACGAACTGGTCGCGGCGGACGGCGCCTACGCCGCCCTGTGGCGCTCCTGGCACGGCTGACCGGGCCGGTCGGCGGGGTTCAGCGGCGGGGGGTCAGCGGCGGGGGGCAGCGGCAGGGATCAGATGAAGCCGAGGGCCGCCGCGCCACCCATGCCGCCGAGGAGCATGAAGACCGGCATCAGCACCTTGAGCTCCACCCAGCTGCCGGCGCGGAAGCGCATCGGCTTCGGCGGCCCGATCGGGTACCAGCGCTTGCCGGCGATGGGCAGGGGCCACAGGATCGGGCAGCCGGAGACGGTCAGCGCGTCACCGATGTCGTGGACGAGGGCGCCCAGCAGGATCGGCAGGCCGAGCCACAGGTACTCCTGGCCGGGGCCGGTGAAGAGCCAGTCCGCGCCGTTGCCCGGCTGGTCGAGCACCCCGGCGAGGATCCAGGCGCTGGTCGCCCCGAGCAGCCAGACCAGGACGTCGCTGGACATCCGGGCCGCCCGCCACAGCAGCCCTTCGACGGCCAGGACCAGGTGGACGAAGAGCAGCGCGAGCACGCCCCAGCGGTCGGTGGTGACGGCGAGCGCCGAGGAACCGGCGCCTATCAGGACCGCCCAGAGCCAGGTGTGGGTCAGCGTGCGGTGGCCTCCGGTGCGCCGGGCGTCGCGCGGGGAGCGGGTGGCTTTGTAGACGGCGTAGGAGATCTTGTCGACCACCTCGCACAGGCCCCGGGACAGCGGGCCGAAGGCGCGCGAGATCGTCGCCGACTTGTGGTCGAGGTCGGGGGCCAGGGCCGCCCCGGCGCAGATGAGCGCGCCGACGACGAGCACGGGCCATGGCATCGGGTGCCCGGCGGCGGCGGTCGCCGCCCCGACGCCCAGCCAGGCGGCCGCCCCGGACAGTGAGTGAGCCGGACCCATCATGTCTGTATCCCGCCCCGGTGCCGTGTGGTCGGGCTCCGTCGCGTGGTTCGGTCGGGCCGCCTCGACGGCACAGCGTACCGGGGATGATCTTCGATCCGGCCGCCGGTTCCCTCTTCCGGTCCGAAGCCAGGCAAGATGGGGGGTGTGACCCTCATTGATCAGCTCCCGCCGAACGCCGACCCCGACGCCCTCTTCGAAGCCTTCTCCTCGTGGGCGGAGGACCAGGGCATCACCCTGTACCCGGCGCAGGAGGAGGCACTGATCGAGGTGGTCTCCGGCGCGAACGTGATCCTCTCGACCCCGACCGGCTCCGGCAAGAGCCTCGTCGCGGCGGGCGCGCACTTCACGGCGCTGGCCCAGGACAAGGTCACCTTCTACACCGCGCCGATCAAGGCCCTGGTGTCGGAGAAGTTCTTCGACCTGTGCAAGCTGTTCGGCACCGAGAACGTCGGCATGCTCACCGGTGACGCCTCCGTGAACGCGGACGCCCCCGTGATCTGCTGCACCGCCGAGGTACTGGCCTCCATCGCCCTGCGCGACGGCAAGTACGCCGACATCGGCCAGGTCGTGATGGACGAGTTCCACTTCTACGCGGAGCCGGACCGCGGCTGGGCCTGGCAGATCCCGCTGCTGGAGCTGCCGCAGGCGCAGTTCGTCCTGATGTCGGCGACCCTCGGCGACATGAAGCGGTTCGAGGAGGACCTGACCCGGCGCACGGGCCGCCCGACCTCGGTGGTCCGCTCCGCCAGCCGGCCGGTCCCGCTGTCGTACGAGTACGTGACCACGCCGATCACGGACACCATCACCGAGCTGCTGGAGACCCGGCAGGCACCGGTCTACATCGTGCACTTCACGCAGGCCCAGGCGGTCGAGCGGGCGCAGTCGCTGATGAGCATCAACATGTGCACCCGCGAGGAGAAGGACAAGATCGCGGAGCTGATCGGCAACTTCCGTTTCACCACGAAGTTCGGCCAGAACCTCTCCCGCTACGTCCGCCACGGCATCGGCGTCCACCACGCGGGCATGCTGCCCAAGTACCGGCGCCTGGTGGAGAAGCTGGCCCAGGCCGGTCTGCTGAAGGTCATCTGCGGTACCGACACCCTCGGCGTCGGCGTCAACGTCCCCATCCGCACGGTGCTGTTCACGGCGCTCACCAAGTACGACGGCAGCCGCGTCCGCACGCTTCGCGCCCGCGAGTTCCACCAGATCGCCGGCCGCGCGGGCCGGGCCGGCTTCGACACGGCGGGCTTCGTGGTCGCGCAGGCGCCCGAGCACGTCATCGAGAACGAGAAGGCCCTCGCGAAGGCGGGCGACGACCCGAAGAAGCGCCGCAAGGTGGTCCGCAAGAAGGCCCCCGAGGGCTTCGTGGCCTGGTCGGACATCACCTTCGAGAAGCTCATCGCCGCCGACCCGGAGCCGCTGACCTCGCGCTTCAAGGTCACCAACATCATGCTGCTGTCGGTCATCGCCCGGCCTGGGGACGCCTTCAAGGCGATGCGCCACCTCCTGGAGGACAACCACGAGCCGCGCAAGGCCCAGCTGAGGCACATCCGCCGGGCCATCGCGATCTACCGTTCGCTGCTGGACGGCGGCGTCGTGGAGAAGCTCGACACCCCGGACGCGGAGGGCCGCACCATCCGGCTCACCGTCGACCTCCAGCAGGACTTCGCGCTGAACCAGCCGCTGTCCACCTTCGCGCTGGCCTCCTTCGACCTGCTCGACCCCGAATCCCCCTCCTACGCCCTGGACATGGTCTCGGTCGTCGAGTCCACCCTGGACGACCCGCGCCAGATCCTGGCCGCCCAGCAGAACAAGGAGCGGGGGATCGCGGTCGGCGCGATGAAGGCCGACGGGATCGAGTACGAGGAGCGCATGGAGCGGCTCCAGGACGTCACCTATCCCAAGCCCCTGGAGGAACTGCTGCTGCACGCCTACGACGTGTACAGCAAGAGCCACCCGTGGGTCCGCGACCACCCGGTCTCCCCCAAGTCGATCATCCGCGACATGTACGAGCGCGCGATGACCTTCACCGAGTTCACCTCCTTCTACGAGCTGGCCCGGACCGAGGGCATCGTGCTGCGCTACCTGGCCAGTGCCTTCAAGGCGCTGGACCACACGATCCCCGACGACCTCAAGTCCGAGGACCTCCAGGACCTCATCGAATGGCTGGGCGAGCTGGTCCGCCAGGTCGACTCCAGCCTGCTCGACGAGTGGGAGCAGCTGGCGAACCCGGAGGTGGAGACGGCGGAGCAGGCCCAGGAGAAGGCCGACCAGGTCAAGCCGGTCACGGCCAACGCCCGCGCCTTCCGTGTGCTGGTCCGCAACGCGATGTTCCGCCGGGTCGAGCTGGCGGCCCTGGACCACGTCAACGTGCTGGGCGAGCTGGACGCCGAGGCCGGCTGGGACGCCGACGCCTGGGGCGAGGCCATGGACGGCTACTGGGACGAGTACGACGACCTCGGCACCGGCCCCGACGCACGCGGCCCCAAGCTCCTCCAGATCGAGGAGGACCCGGCGCACGGGCTGTGGCGCGTCCGCCAGACCTTCGCCGACCCGAACGGCGACCATGGCTGGGGCATCAGCGCCGAGGTCGACCTCGCCGCGTCCGACGAGGAGGGCCGGGCCGTCATCCGGGTCACCTCGGTCGGCGAGCTCGGCACGCTCTGACCCCACCCCCCAAGCCGCCGGCCGGTGCGCAGCCGCCGGTCCCGACCGTGGAGAAGCCCTGATGACGAACCCCGCCGAGAGACTGGTCGATCTGCTCGACCTGGAGCAGATCGAAGTCAACATCTTCCGGGGGGCCAGCCCCCAGGAGTCCCTCCAGCGCGTGTTCGGCGGGCAGGTCGCCGGCCAGGCGCTGGTGGCGGCCGGCCGTACGACCGAGAGCGACCGCCCGG
Source organism: Streptomyces sp. NPDC102258 (assembly GCF_055584685.1). Classification (NCBI taxonomy): domain Bacteria; kingdom Bacillati; phylum Actinomycetota; class Actinomycetes; order Kitasatosporales; family Streptomycetaceae; genus Streptomyces; species Streptomyces sp. NPDC102258. The sequence goes on along the minus strand of NZ_JBVJLO010000002.1, from coordinate 181,750 downwards.
TCCACTCGCTGCACGCGTACTTCCTGCGCCCCGGGATCCCCGGGGTGCCGATCGTGTACCAGGTGGAGCGGGTGCGCGACGGGCGTTCCTTCACCACGCGCCGGGTCACCGCGGTCCAGCAGGGCAAGACCATCTTCAATCTGACCGCCTCCTTCCATCATCCGGAGGAGGGCGGCATCGAGCACCAGCTGCCGCCCCGCCTCGACTTCCCGCATCCGGACACGCTTCCGAAGGTCGTGGACGAGATCCGCGAGCACCTCGGCGCGCTGCCCGAGGCCCTGGAGCGGATGGCCCGCCGCCAGCCCTTCGACATCCGGTACGTGGACCGGCTCCGCTGGACTCCGGAGGAGCTCAAGGACGCCGATCCGCGCAGCGCGGTGTGGATGCGGGCGGTCGGCCCACTGGGCGACGACCCGCTCGTCCACACCTGCGCCCTCACCTACGCCAGTGACATGACCCTCCTCGACGCCGTCCGCATCCCCGTGGAACCGCTGTGGGGCATGCGCGGTTTCGACATGGCCTCGCTGGACCACGCCATGTGGTTCCACCGGCCGTTCCGGGCGGACGAGTGGTTCCTGTACGACCAGGAGTCACCCATCGCGCACGGCGGCCGCGGCCTGGCCCGTGGCCGGATCTACGACCTGGAGGGCAGGCTGCTGGTCTCCGTGGTCCAGGAGGGCCTCTTCCGCCCGCACCCGGCCGAGTCGGCCACGCCGGCCGTGTCCCCGCAGTAGTCCCTCCCCCCCTCTCCGCGTGACTCCCCGCACGTCACGCTCCCTGTCGTCACCGCACCGAACCGGGCGCCGGGCCTCCGCGCCCGGGCCCGAAGACCCGAAGAGCTGAGCGCACATGCCCTCCCCGGAACTCCCCTGCCCCTGCGGGCTGCCCGCCGCCTATCCGGCCTGCTGCGGCCGCTTCCACTCCGGCGACCGGCAGGCGCCCACCGCCGAACTGCTGATGCGCTCCCGCTTCAGCGCCTTCGCGGTCGGCGACACCGCCTACCTGCTGCGGTCCTGGCACTCCTCGACCCGTCCGCCCCGGCTCGACCTGGACCCCGGGCAGCGCTGGGAGCGGCTGGAGATCCTCGCCACCGAGCGCGGCGGCATGTTCGAGACGGAGGGGTCGGTGGACTTCCGGGCCCACTACCGGGAGGGCGGTCACACCGGCTCGCTGCGCGAGCACAGCTCCTTCTCCCGCGAGGGCGGGGCGTGGGTCTACGTCGGCCCCCTCTCCCCCGTCGAGTTCGACTGACCCCGCGCCCCGGTGAGGGCGAAGTCCAGGCTGGTGCGGTACCAGTGCACCTCGTCCGGGGGCTCCGCGAGCAGCAGCCTGCCGGCCACCGCCGCGGCCGCCGGGGCCTGCGGGTGCCCGTAGGGCGGGGGCGGTGCGAGGGCGGCCAGCACGATCCGTTCCGCCGGATCGGGGACGGCCAGCCGCACCTGCGGCTCGGGGAGCACGGAGGCCAGCACGGCCGCCCGCTCCCACGGGTCGGCGGTCCGTCTCAGCAACAGCCCCACATGCCGGCCCCGCCACCGGCGCGGGCGCAGATCGGCCCCGGCCGCCACCAGCTCCCGGTCCGGCGGGGGCGCGGCACCACTCAGCATCCCCGGTTCCCGGGCGGCGAACTCCCGCAGCTCCGCCGTCAGATAGAGCCAGACGATGACCCGGTAGCGGTTGATCCGGTAGCCGACCGGGGTGAGGTGCCCGCAGCGCGCGAGCCGGGTGAACCGGCTCGGGCCGATCCCCAGCACCCCCGCACCCGCGTCGGCGCCGGCCACCGTCTCGATCCGCGTCCGCAGGGCCTCCGGGAAGCCCTCCCCCGCCCTGACCCGGTCCAGCTCGGCGCGGGCGAAGCGGGCGGCCCCGCTCGGCGCCCGAGGGCCGGCGCGCACCAGTCCCAGCTGCACGGCCCGGGCGAACTCGCCCCGCCGCAGCCCCAGTTCCCCGGCCGCGCGGACGCCGCCCAGCAGTTCCTGGGGCCGCGCGTCTCCCCGTAACTCCGGACGGGGGTCCGGTCCGGGATCCTCCCGGAATTCCTCGCCGAGTTCCCCGCCGGCCGATACCGGCGCACGCTCCAGCGCTTCCACCTTCATCACGGTCCTCCCCCACGAGTGGCGATCACTCTGTGTGAAGACCGTAACTCAGCGCGATGACACGGCGCGAGGCCTGTGGATAACTTCCCCCTCGGCCCCCGGTACAGCCGTGCTCAGTCCCCGATCAGCCCCTGATCGGCCCCTCGATCAGCCCCGGTCAGCCCCCCGATCAGCCCGCACCAAGCGTCCCGCTCAGCCCCCGGTGATCCGCCGCTCCGCCACGCCCAAGTGCTCGCCCACCCGGTTGACCAGCAACGTCATCTCGTACGCCACCTGCACGATGTCCGCCTCGGCCGCACTCAGCGCGCACAGACAGCTGCCCGAGCCCGCCGCGACGACGAAGAGGAACCCCTCGTCGTACTCGACCATGGTCTGGCGCACCTCACCCGCCCGGAAGTGCCGTCCGGCCCCCTTCGCGAGGCTCTGCAACCCGGCCGCCACGGCCGCCAGGTGCTCGGAGTCCTCCCGCGCCAGTCCGGCGCTGGCCGCCGTCACCAGCCCGTCGTTCGACAACACCACCGCGTGGCGCACCTGTTGGACCCTGCGCGTCAGATCGTCCAGCAGCCAGTCGAGCTGCTTGTCCAGTGCCATTTCAAGCCCCTCCCCGTCGACGCGGCCGACGTGGCCGCGCCCCACCCCGCGTAGTCGTGGCGCAAGCCTTCCCCACCAGGTCCTTTCCGGCAAGGAGGATGGGCCCATGGCACAGAAGATGACTCAAGAGGAATGGCGGGCCTTCGTCTCCCACTCCACCCGCACCGGAAAGCTGTCCACGGTCCGTGAGGACGGAAGCCCGCACATCGCTCCGATCTGGTTCGTTCTCGACGGAGATTCCTTCGTGTTCAACACCGGGAGGAACACCGTCAAGGGGCGGAATCTGGCCCGCGACGGCCGCGTCGCCCTCTGCGTGGACGACGACCGGCCGCCCTTCTCCTACGTCGTCCTCCAAGGACGCGCCGAGATCAGCGACGACCTGGCGGAGATGCTGCCCTGGGCGACGCGGATCGGCGCCCGCTACATGGGCGAGGAGCGCGGCGAGGCCTTCGGCCGCCGCAACGCCGTGCCCGGCGAACTCCTCGTCCGCGTCCGCATCGACAAGGTGATCGCCACGGCCGGCATCGCCGACTGACCGCCCCGCCGGGGCCGGATCCGCCTCAGACGGGATCGGCCTGCGGCCCGACCGAGTCGAGCAGCCGGGCGGTGTGCACCCGCCCGGCGTACTCGACGAGCCGGATCAGCACCTCCTTGCCCGAGTCCTTGTCCCGGGCGTCGCACAGCACCACCGGCGTCCCCTGCTCCAGATCAAGGGCCCGCGCCACCTCGTCCGCCCCGTAACGGCGGGCGTCGGCGAAGCAGTTCACCGCCACCGCGAAGGGGATCCGCCGGTGCTCGAAGTAGTCCACGGCGGGGAAGCAGTCCTCCAGCCGCCGGGTATCGGCCAGCACGACCGCGCCGAGCGCGCCCCGCGCGAGGTCGTCCCACAGGAACCAGAACCGGTCCTGTCCCGGCGTCCCGAACAGGTACAGCGACAGCCCGGACCGGATGGTGATCCGGCCGAAGTCCATGGCCACGGTGGTCGTGGTCTTCTGGCCCACCCCGCCGGTGTCGTCGACGCGCTCGCCCGCCTCGCTGAGCAGTTCCTCCGTGCGCAAGGGCCGGATCTCGCTGACCGCCCCGACGAGCGTGGTCTTCCCGGCCCCGAAACCACCCGCCACCAGGATCTTCAAGGCGAGCGCGGCCAGTTCTCCGTCCGCGCCGGGATCCACGCCGGAGTCCGCGCCCGCATCCGCCCCGGCAGCCGTCCGGGAAGCCGCCCCGGCAGCCGTCCCTGAAGCCGCCCCCGGGGCCGGGCCGTCATCCGGTACCGCCCCCGGTCCGCAGTCGTCGTGCAGTCCCATCACAGCGCTCGCAATCCCTCGATGACTTCCCGCAGAATCCGCACGTTCGGCAGCCGGGCCGGCGGCACCGGACGGCTGACCGTGACGTGCCCCGCCTCCAGCAGGTCCCCCAGCAACACCCGCACCACCCCCACCGGCAGATCCGCCTCGGCGGCCAGCTCGGCCACCGACTGGGTCTCGTCCCGGCACAGCCCCAGCAGCGCCCGGTGCTCCGGACCGAGCAGCGACTCCTGCGCCACGCCCACCGCCGGGTCGACCACGACCAGCGCGATGAGGTCGAAGCGCACCCCGTGCGGCCCCGGCTTGGTCCGCCCTCCGGTCATCGCGTACGGGCGTACGAGCGGGCCCGCCTCGGCGTCGTACCACTGCCCCGTCACCATTCGGGCCTCCCCCCGGCCGCCGTTCTCATCCGGCGGCCGGCGGGCGGGCCGCGGACCGGGGCGGCGCGTACAGGTGCTCGCCGACCCGCTTGACCAGCCGGGCCATCTCGTACGCGATCAGCCCGATGTCCGCGCCGGCCTCGCCGAGGACGGCCAGGCAGGAGCCCTCCCCGGCTGCCGCGACGAACAGGAACCCCTCGTCCATCTCCACCATCGTCTGGCGCACGCCCCCGGCGTGGAAATGCCGGCTCGCGCCCTTGGCGAGGCTGTGGAAGCCGGAGGCCACGGCCGCCAGGTGTTCCGCGTCCTCCCGGCCCAGCCCGTGCGAGGAGCCCACGGCCAGCCCGTCGTCGGACAGGACCACGGCGTGCCGGACCTCGCGGACCCGTGTCACCAGGTCCTCCAGCAGCCAGTCCAGTTCACCGGAGCGGCGCACCCCGTCGAGGTCGGTCCTGCGGTGTTCGATCATCACGCTTCTCCTTCGTTGCCTGCGTGGGGGCGGGCCCCACCGTGGGCGTGCGCGGCCTCCTGGGAGCCGCGCGCCCAGCCGTCCCGGTACGCGGCCATCCGCTCCCGGGCCTGTTCCGGGCTGCGGCCGCGCGCCGGCGGCCGCCCTTCGGCCCCGCCGACGGAGTCGTCCCCGGGCGCGGCGGGGGCCTCGCGCAGCTGCGGGACCAGGCCGGCCTGGCGGATCCGGCGCGGCAGTGCGGTCACCGACCCGGCGGCGGGGCCCGGTACGGGGGCGGCCGTCGCGGCGGATGCCGCGTGGGTACGCGTACCAGCGCCACCGGGGCCGCGCGGCCGGAGGGGTGCCACCGGGGCGGAGCCCGGCTCGTGCCGTGCGGGGGCGGGCTCCGCGGCGTGGACGGGGGCCCCGGGGAGGACCGGCGCCGGGACGGGGGGCCGGCCGGGCGACGGAACGCCGCGCACGGTCTCCCGTACAGGACTCTCGGCCGGGGAGCGGTGCCGCCGCTCCTCCTCGGCGGCCCGGGCCCCGGTCCCGTCCGTGGCGTCCGGGCCGGGGGCTGCGGGGTCGGGCGCGCCCTGGAGGAGGGAGTGGGGCAGCAGCACCACGGCGGTGGTGCCGCCGTAGGGCGAGGTGCGCAGGTGGACCCGTACGCCGTGGCGGGCGGAGAGGCGGCTGACGACGAAGAGGCCGAGGCGGTCGCTGTCGAACAGGTCGAGGTCCTCGGACTGCTCGATCCGGCGGTTGGCCCCGGCGAGGGCCTCGCGGCCCATGCCGAGGCCGCGGTCCTCGACCTCCAGGACGTATCCGGTCCCGACGGGCTCGCCGCTGACGCGGACCCTGGTGTGCGGCGGGGAGAACTGGGCGGCGTTCTCGATCAGTTCGGCGAGGAGGTGGGTGAGGTCGGCCACCGAGGCGCCGACGACGGTGGTTTCGGCGAGGCCGCCGACCTCGACGCGGGTGTAGTCCTCGATCTCGGAGACGGCGGCGCGCACCACGGTGGTCAGCGGGACCGGCAGGCGCCAGGCGCGGCCGGGAGCGGCGCCCGAGAGGATGATCAGGCTCTCCGCGTGGCGGCGCATGCGGGTGGTGAGGTGGTCGAGGCGGAAGAGGTCGCCGAGCTCGCCGGGATCGTCGGCGCGCCGCTCCATCGAATCGAGCAGGGCGAGCTGCTTGTGGACCAGGACCTGGCTGCGGCGGGCGAGGTTGACGAAGACGCCGCTCACCCCGTCGGCGAGTTCGGCGCGTTCGACGGCGGCGCCGAGGGCGGCCCGGTGGACGGTGGCCAGGGCGGCGCCGACCTGGGTGATCTCGTCGGCGGCGGGCGCCCCGGCCGGGGTGGCGGCCTCGGCGTCGACGTCGACGGCCTGCCCGGCCCGGAGCCGGTCCATGGCGTGCGGGAGCTTGCGGTGGGCGATCTCCAGGGCGGCGTTGCGCAGCGAGACCAGTTCGACGACGAGGGCGCGGCCGATGCGGACCGAGATGACGAGCGAGGCGGCGACCGCGGCCAGGCCCAGCAGCACGGCGGCTCCGGCGGGGCTCAGCAGCGCCTCGGTGAGCGGGTCGGTGCGCCGCTGCGCCCCGGCCCGCGCGGCGTCCCGGATCTCGCGCATCGAGTCGCCGACGGTGGTGTACGCGGCCTCCCAGCCGGCGGGGACCTCCGTACGCGGCGTTTCGCGCGGCCCGGCGGCGGGGGCGGAGGCGGCGGCCAGGGCTTCCTCCTCGGCTCCGGTGAGTGCCGCGTAGGCGGCGCCCCTGGCCACGGCCTCCCAGGCGGCCCGCTGCGGCGCGGGCAGGTCGTCCGCGGCGGCGGTGGTCAGGGCACGCCGGGTCTCGACGGCCCCGGTCAGACGGCGCAGCGCCTCGCCGGTGCGCGGTCCCGGCAGGGCGAGCAGCGCGTCCTCGCGCGACAGCATCTCGCCGGCGCGGGCGAACTCCGCCAGGCCGCGGGCGGCGGCGCCGGGTGCGGCGGCCCCGTCACCGTCACCGTCCCCGGTGTCGAGGGCGCCCGCGACGGCGAGGGCGGAGTCGGTCACGCGGGTGTACGCCGCGTAGGTGCCGTCGGGGGTCGCACGGCGTCCGGTGACGTCCGCGCGGGCGGCGGCGAGCCCTTCCGCTCCGGTGACGAAGGCGCCGAGCCGGGCGACCACGTCGGGGCCGTGGTCATGGGCTTCGGCGACGGTGTGCCGGCCGTCGAGGCGGAGCCGGCGTACGGCGTCGTCGGTGCGCCGGGCCTGTTGGTCCAAGGCGGTCCGCTGGTCGGGGGCCGGGTCGGCCAGGAAGCGGAAGGCGGCGCGGCGTTCGGCCTGGAGCTCGGTCAGGGCGGCGGCGACGGGGGTGCGGATCTCGGCGTCGGCCTGCCGGGCGCGGCTGAGGCGGGCGACGTCCTGGGCGGCGCTGACGGTGGCGAAGGCCCAGAGGGCGAGCAGGGAGACGACCGGGACCATCAGCAGCGAGATGATCTTCGCCCGGACGCTGCCGGGCCGCGGCCTGAGCCGGGGCCGGGGTCCGGGGCGCGCGGCGGTGGGCGCGCCCCCGGTCGGGGAGGGGTGCGGGCCAGGGCCCGGCGGTTCCTCGGCGGCGGGACCGGCGTGCGCCCGCCGGCCGCGCGCCGGGGTCAGGGGCAACCGCGGAGCCGCTGCTTCCGGTCTATTGCGGGGTATGCGCATGGACTCCTCGTTCCGGGCGGTGCGTACGTGGGGGGGTGGGGGCGGTCGGGCCGTTCAGCGCGCGGGCACGGCGCCCCGCCCCGCGCGTCCCGGAGCGGCACCGGGCACGGCCCCTGACTCGGCGTTGGCCCCCGCGAACCGCGACGCGGCTCCCGGCTCGGTGTTCGACCCCGCCGGACGCGACACCGCCCCCGGCTCGGCACCGTCCCCCGAGGGCCGGGACGCCGCCGCCGACGCCGTCGCGGCCCGCTCGCCGGCGGTCGGGGACAGCGCCACGAAGGCGGCGGTGATGAACAGGTACGAGCCGAGTCCGACCGCGAGCGGGAAGACGAACTGCAAGGTGGTGGCTCCGGCGAGCGGCCGGTCCGACGGGCTGACGTGGACGGAGACGGCGAGCATCCCCGTGTAGTGCATGCTGCTGACGGCCAGGCCCATCACGAGGGAGGCCACGGTCACGGCCGCCGGGGACTTGATGGTGAAGGCGGCCCACAGCGCGACGGTCGCGGCCACGACGGCGATCACGACCGAGAGCCCGACCACCGGCGCCGCGTAGCTGATCCCGCCGTGCAGGCGCAGGGCGGCCATGCCGAGGTAGTGCATGCTCGCGACGCCGAGTCCGGTGGTGAGGCCGCCGATGAGGAGGGACCGGCCGTGGCCGACGGCGAAGACTCCGGCGCCCACGACGAGCATCGCGCCGAGCAGGCTGAGGAGGGTCAGCGGCACGTCGTAGCGGATGTCGGTGCCGGTGACGTGGAAGCCGAGCATCGCGACGAAGTGCATCGTCCAGATGCCGGTGCCGAGGGCGGAGGCCGCCGTGAGGAGCCAGTTGCGGCGGGAGGCGCCGGTCGCGGCGAGCGCGCGGACGGTGCAGCTCAGGCCGAGGGCGGCGCCGATCGACGCCATCACGTACGACAGTACGGGTGTCAGCCAGCCATAGGCGGCGTGGTCCAGGTGTCCCATGGCCGCGGACGCTAGTCCGGGTGAGGGCGCGAACACGGGGAGCATTTCGAAAGCCGCTGGAACTGCTGGAATATGACAGAGCGCCGTCGGTCTCCGATCACACCGCGTGCCACCTTGCACACGCCGCACCCGCCGCACAGACCGGCCGCCCGCCTCCGCGGTGCGGGACCATGGGAGGCATGAGCAACGGGAACCGCATGGACGAGGACCGCACGCGCGTGCAGGAGTTCTTCGGGGCGCGCGCCGCCGACTGGGACCGCAAGTTCCCCGGGGACGGCCCCGCTTTCGCGGCCGCCGTGGCCGAGTTGGGCGTCGGGCCGGGCGACCGGGTGCTCGACGCGGGCTGTGGCACGGGCCGGGCGCTGCCCCCGCTGCGTGCGGCGGTCGGGCCGTCCGGCACCGTCCTCGGGGTGGATGTCACCGAACGGATGCTGGCCGCCGCCCGGGAGGCGGGGCGGGACGCCGACGGCACGCTGGTGCGCGCGGACGTGACCCGGCTGCCGCTGCGCGACGGGGTGCTGGACGCGGTGTTCGGGGCCGGGCTGACCGGGCACCTGCCGGATCCGCCGTCGAACCTGCGCGAGCTCGCCCGCGTGGTCCGCCCCGGCGGCCGGCTCGCGCTCTTCCACTCGGTCGGGCGGGCCGCGCTCGCCGCCCGCCACGGTCGCGAACTGACCCCGGACGACCTGCGGGCGGAGCCCAACCTCCGCCCGCTGCTGGCCGGTTCCGGCTGGCAGATGACCTCGTACGCCGACGAGGACGACCGTTTCCTGGTCCTGGCGGCCCGCCTCCCCTGAGGCGTTCCCCCGGTACGCCGGCCCGCGCGCCGGAGCCCAGCGGCGCCCGGGGGCTACGCGGGCGGCTGGGCCTCGGCTCCGGCCGGGCGGCGCGGGTGCGGCACCGGGCACCCACCGCCGGGCACGGGGAACGTACCGAGCTCGCCGACGTCGTAGCCGTCGGGGTACCCCTTGATCTCCGGGTTCTGGCGGGCGTAGTGCGGGGCGCGGCGGGGTGGCAGCAGCCGTACCGCGCGGCCGCGCAGCCGCACGGCGCCGCGTACCAGCCGGCGCAGGGCGGGGTGCGGGGGCGCGTAGCGGAAGGCGTCCAGCAGTGGCTCGTCGAGGAGGGCCAGGGCCGCCCGGCGCACGGCGGGGGCGAGGGGCGCCGGGTACCAGGACGCCATCAGGCCGAGGGTGGAGTCGGCGACCTCGCGGCCGCCCTCGTCCCAGCCGAAGTGCTCGCGCTCGTAGGCGTCCAGGGTGGTCTCGAAGTCCTCGTACGAGCCCGGGATGTCCTTGATGCCGAGGTGGCGGCCCAGGGTGGCGTAGTAGTGCGCGCAGGCCCGGCGCTCGTGGTGGGTGAGCGGGCGCCAGCCGTAGGCCTCGATCCAGCGGGCGGGGATGACGACGAACGTGCACAGGACGTAGCGCATGTCGTCGTCGGAGATGTCGTAGGCACGGTGCATCTGGTTGACGCGGCGGATCGCGGTGCGGGCGGTGTCGCTGTCGAAGCCGTGCTCGACGACGGCGTCGAGGAGCAGGGCGGTGTCGTCGTAGCGCTTCTGGGTGCGCTCGGTGAACTCTGCGGTCTCGGCGAGCAGGGCACCGATGGAGGGAACCGCGTAGGTCCGCAGGAGGGCGAGTTCCAGGGCGCGGGTGAAGTCCCAGGGGAACTCGAAGGTGGCGGTGAGCCGGTAGATGGCCAGGAAGTCCTTGTCGGGGTCGAGGCGGAGGATCTCCCTGAGCCGGTCGTAGCGCTGCACCGGTGTCCTTTCTGTGGCGGGTGCCCAACTCTACGTGCGGGCGGCGGCCTTGGAAATCGGCCCTCGCGGACTCTCGACGTGCGTGTTACCCGCTGGTTAAGGTGCGCCGACGACATAGCCGGAGCGATCGGGAGGTCAGGTGTCCGAAGAGGAGGACGGGGGCTCGCTGTACGTGCTGACCGCCGTGCTGCTGACCCCCACGCGGTTCCCGGCGGTGTTCGGCGACGACTACCCGGAGGCCTGCGCCCTGCTGGGCGTGCCGCCGGCCGCCGACGGGTACGGGCTGGTGCTCGGGCAGGACGAGGAGGGGGCGCGCTGGACCGTCGTCGTGGACGACGTCTCGCTCGTGGCTGCGGCCATCGCCTCGTGGGACTGCGGCATGGAGTACGACCTGTCCCCCGACGAGCGGACGATCGTGGTCTCGCTGGCGGGCTGGCCGCTGGAGCTGACGGTGGCGGCGCCGGGCGTCCCGGAGCCGCACGATCCGGAGCAGGGCGCGGACGGCACGGGGCGGGTCCCGCTGGCCCCGCCGTCGGCGTCGGTGTGGGGACCGGTCCAGCGGCGGCTGGGGGCGGACCAGATCGCGCGGGAGTGGGCGGACTGGCGTGAGCGCGCAGCGCAGGACGGCGGGGCGGCCGCCGCGGCCCACCCCGGGCTGGCGCGGGCGCTGCGGGAGGCGGCGGCGTACACGCGGCAGGCACCGCCGCCGGGGCGGGTCCGGTCGGCCTTCGCCGGCGAGGACGCGCGGACGGTGCGGGCCGACGGGCCCGGCTGGTCGCTGGTGGCCCGCACCGACGACGCCGCCTTCGTCCTGCTGGACGAGGAACCCGGCGAGGTCCTGGCCGTACCCCGCGCGGGAGGCCCGGACCTGCCAGAGCTCCCCGGCCTGCCGGAGCTACTGGCGGCCCTGGACCGGGTGGCGATCCGCCCGTCCTGAGCCCGCCTGCTGCCCCGCGACGGGCGCGGGCGGCGACACGCTTGCCGACCGGCTCTGACTCGGCCGCCCCGCGGCAGGCGCCGGGCCGCGGCCGCGCATCCGGCCGCCACGGCTCGGCGTCAGACGCGTTCGAGGGGGACGTGCGGTGGCGCCGGCAGGGTGACGGCGATGGAGTCGCCGGGGCGGACCGTGCCGCCCCGGCGGACCACGGCCATGATCCCGGCCTTGCGCACCACCCGGCCGTCCCCGTCCCGGCCGACGACCTGCTTGAGCAGCCCGTCCTGGAAGGCGTTGATCTGCGGGCACGGGTTGCGCAGCCCCGTCACCTCCACGACCGCCTCTCCGCCGAGCCCCAGCAGCGTGCCGGTGGGCAGGGCGTGCAGGTCTATGCCCTCGGTGGTGACGTTCTCCCCCAGCTCGCCCGGCGCGACGCTGAAGCCCGCCCTGGCCACCTCGTCGAACAGCTCGCGGTGGATGAGGTGCACCTGCCGGAGGTTCGGCTGGGTCGGATCCGCCGCCACCCGCGAGCGGTGCCTGACCGTGACCCCCGCGTGCACGTCGCCCTCCACACCCAGCCCCGCGAGCAGGGTGATGCTCGCGCGGTTGGGCTTCGTGAACGCGTACACGGCGTTGCTGCTGACCGCTGCGATCTGGCCGGTGGTTCCCATGTGGCCCTTCCCCCCTGGCCGCCGTCAGCGGCCGAGCTGCTTCCTCGATATGCCCCGCAGACGACGCTTCTGGGAGGAGTCCAGCAGGAGGTAGGCCACGACCGGGACCCCGACCAGGACCGCCAGCCCCGCCCAGAACCCGACCAGGGCGTACAGCACGACCGCCGCCACGACCGCGCCGACCGCGATCTTCGCGCCCTTCGACATCTGCGGACACCTCCTTCTCCGACCATCGTCCGTCACCCGCTCAACGTGCCGCCCCGGGCGTACGTTCCCGGCCACCGGCGCGTCCCGCCCGGTCCGGCCACCGGACGGATTCCGGCACGGGTCCGGCACGGGTCCGGCACGGGTCCGGCACGGGTCCGGCACGGGTTCCGCACGGGTGGCCGACGCGGCGCTTGTCCGGCGCCCGGGGCCGCACGACGATGGGGGCCGCTCCGCGTACCGCGGCGCCACGGCCCCTCGGGAGGGTGACATGGGCGATCCGTCGTCGGCGCTGCCGAGCGGGGCCGATCCCGCCGCGCGCACGCGCGTCCTGCGGCGGGCGCACGAGGCCTTCGTCCGGGACGGACGGGTCGAGCCGCCGGTCCGGACGGTGATCGCGACGTCCTGGCGGCGGTGCGCGCGGGCACGGGTCAGCCCGGAGTGCGCGCCCGGCCTGGAACTGGCGGAGGCGGACCTGCGCGGCTATCGAGCGCAGCACCCCCTGTCCCGGGTGATGCCACTGGTCCGGGACCTGGTCGGGACGTTCGCCGCGCACGGGGCGCACCTGCTCGCGGTGTGCGACGCCCGCGGCGGCCTGCTGTGGGTCGAGGGGGAGCCGGCCACGCTGCGGCGGGCCGAGCGGCTGGGCTTCGTACCGGGGGCGCGCTGGGCGGAGTCCGTGATGGGAACCAACGCGCCCGGCACGGCGGTCGCGCTCGGGGAGCCCGTCCAGGTCTTCGGGGCCGAGCACTTCAGCCGGCTCGTGGACCCGTGGACCTGCGCGGCGGCCCCGGTGCGCGACCCCGCCACCGGCCGGGTGCTGGGGGCGGTCGACATCACCGGAGGGGACGGGCTGGCGCACCCGCACTCGCTGGCGTTCGTACGGGCGGTGGCCCGGGCCGCCGAAACCCAGCTGGCGCTCCTCGCCCCGCCACCGGGGCGGTCCACGGGCCCCGACGGCCTGACGGCGCTCGGCCGCGACCGGGCCCTCCTGGAACTCGGCGGCCGGCGCATCACCCTGGGGCGGCGGCACAGCGAGATCATGGCCCTGCTCGCGCACCACCCCGAGGGGCTGTCGGGGGCGGAACTCGCCTTCGCCCTGTACGAGGACGAGTCCGTCCCGGCGGTGACCCTGCGGGCGGAGGTGGCCCGGCTGCGCTCCCTGCTGGGCGCCGGGGCCCTGCTTTCCCGCCCCTACCGGACCGCCGTCCCCCTGGAGGCCGACTTCACCGCCGTGGCCCGGCACCTGGCGGCGGGCGCCGTCTCGGCGGCCCTGACCCGCTACCCGGGCCCGCTGCTGCCGGCCTCGGCCGCGCCCGGCATCGTACGGCTGCGGCGGCGGATCGAGGACCAGGCGCGGGCGGCGGTGATCGCCCGGGCGGACGCCGGGCTGCTGGCCGACTGGGTGTGCGGCCCGTGGGGCGCGGAGGACCCGGCGGTGTGGCGGGCACTGGCCGCGGCCCTGCCGCCACGGGACCGGCCGGCCGCGCTGGCCCGCGTACGGGCCCTCGACGCGGAGCTGGGCACGGGGCCACAGGCATCCGGGCGGTGGGCGACGTAGCTCCGGCGGTATGCCGGGCAGCCCCGGCGCATGTGCAACGTATCCGCAACCCTCCCGCTCCTAGCCTCCTCCCCGAGCGCCTGCCGACGGCGGCGGCGCCCTGCGGCAAGGGGAGGAACACCATGGCCCGGTACGCGGCGCCCGGTACGGAGGGCGCGCTGATGTCGTACGCGTCCCGCTACGGCCACTTCATCGGCGGCGAGTACGTCGAGCCGGTGCGGGGCGGATACTTCGAGAACCCCTCCCCCGTCACCGGCCGGCCGTTCACCGAGGTCGCGCGGGGCACGGCGGAGGACGTGGAGAGGGCCCTGGACGCGGCGCACGCGGCGGCGCCGGCCTGGGGCCGCACCTCGGCGGGCGAGCGTTCGACGCTCCTGCTGCGCATCGCGGACCGGATGGAGCAGCACCTGGAGGCCCTCGTGGTCGCCGAGACCTGGGAGAACGGCAAACCGGTCCGCGAGACCCTCGCCGCGGACCTGCCGCTCGCGATCGACCAGTTCCGTTACTTCGCGGGGGCGCTGCGCGCCCAGGAGGGGGCGCTCAGCCAGCTCGACGACGACACGGTGGCCTACCACTTCCACGAGCCGCTGGGTGTGGTCGCGCAGATCATCCCGTGGAACTTCCCGATCCTGATGGCCGTGTGGAAGCTCGCGCCGGCGCTGGCCGCCGGGAACGCGGTGGTCCTCAAGCCGGCCGAGCAGACGCCGGCTTCGGTGCACTTCTGGCTGAGCCTGGTGTCCGACCTGCTGCCGCCGGGGGTGCTGAACATCGTCAACGGCTTCGGCGAGGAGGCGGGCAAGCCGCTCGCGTCGAGTCCGCGCGTGGCGAAGGTGGCCTTCACCGGGGAGACCTCGACGGGGCGCCTGATCATGCAGTACGCGGCCGAGCACTTGAAGCCGGTCACCCTCGAACTCGGGGGCAAGAGCCCGAACCTCTTCTTCGACGACATCTGGACCACCGACGACGACCTGCGCGACAAGGCCCTGGAGGGCTTCACGATGTTCGCGCTGAACCAGGGCGAGGTCTGTACGAGCCCGTCGCGCGCGCTGATCGAACGCGGCCGGTACGGGGACTTCCTGGAGGCGGCCGTCGCCCGCACCGAGCTGATCGTGCCGGGCCACCCGCTGGACACCGACACCATGATCGGCGCGCAGGCCTCCGAGGAGCAGCTGCGGAAGGTCCTCTCGTACGTGGAGATCGGCCAGCGGGAGGGAGCGAAGATCCTCACGGGCGGCGGCCGCATCGACCACGGCGGCGATCTGGCGGGCGGCTTCTACGTCCAGCCCACCATCTTCGAGGGCGACAACCGGATGCGCATCTTCCAGGAGGAGATCTTCGGTCCGGTGGTGTCGGTGACCTCGTTCGAGGACTTCGACGACGCGGTCCGCATCGCCAACGACACCGCCTACGGCCTGGGCGCCGGCGTCTGGACCCGTGACATCAACACGGCGTACCGCGCGGGCCGCGCCATCCAGGCGGGCCGCGTCTGGACGAACTGCTACCACGCCTACCCTGCCCACGCCGCCTTCGGCGGCTACAAGCAGTCGGGCATCGGCCGCGAGACCCACAAGATGATGCTGGAGCACTACCAGCAGACGAAGAACCTCCTCGTCTCGTACTCCCCGAAGCGGCTCGGCTTCTTCTAGGCCGCCGGGAGCCGGTGCGGCCCGGCATGGCGCTCCCTGGAGCGCTATGCCGTTATTACGTGGATATCCTATGAAGTGTGATCGAGTCTGGAGGGCCGCGGCTCCGTCGCCTCCACGGTGGGGGGACGCTCGTGCGGCTGTCGCCGGTCGTCCTGACCATCGTGATCGCGGGGCTGGCCTACGCCACGCCGCCGGAGATGGCCTTCAGCCGGCTCCTGCCCGCGGCGCCGGCGCTGGCGGCCGCCATGTGGCCGGTGCTGCCCACCGTCCTGCTCGGGACGGTCTGCCTCTTCCTCATGATCGGTCTCAGCCTCGTCTTCCCCGATCTGGGGACGTGGTGGACGGCCGCGGGGATCATCGCGGTCACCGTGGCCGCCGCCTACGGGAGCCACGCCCGGCTCCAGCGCGAGCGCACCCTCTTCCAGGTACGGCTCGTCGCCGAGGCGGCGCAGCAGGTGGTGCTCAGCCCCATGCCGCGCCGCCTCGGAAACGTCGAGATCGAGTCGCTGTACCTCGCGGCCGCCGCGGAGGCCCGTATCGGCGGGGACTTCTACGAGGTCGCCGACACGCCGTACGGGGTCAGGCTGCTCATCGGTGACGTGCGCGGCAAGGGCCTGCCCGCGGTGGGGGCGGCCGCGGCGATCGTCAACGCCTTCCGGGAGGCGGCCTACGGCGAGAGCGACATGGTGGACGTCGCGCGCAGGCTGGACGCCAGCAGCATGCGGTACAACGCCGCCTTCCCCGCCGACGGACCGACGGAGCGTTTCGCCACCGCCCTGATCGCCGAGATCCCGCACGGGGCCGGCCATATCGACGTCCTGAACTGCGGGCACCCGCCTCCCCTGCTCCTGAACGGCGGGAAGCTCCACGTCCTGGAGTCCGCCGCCCCTTCACCGCTGCTCAGCCTCGCGGACCTGATCGGTGACCACTACACCGTCGACACCTTCGACCTGGCCCCCGGCGACCTGCTGCTCTTCTACACCGACGGGATCGCCGAGGCCCGCGCCCGTAACGGCGAGTTCTTCCCGCTGGCGGCCTGGATGCGCCGCCGCTCCCCCACCCCGCCCCGCGAACTGCTCGCGGCCCTCCACCACGACCTCCTGCACTACAGCCGAGGCCGCCTCGACGACGACATCGCCGCCCTGGCCGTGCGCCTGGGCGGGCCTGAGGAGCAGGTTCCGGCGAGCGGTACGGACGGCCGCCGGATTCGCTGAAACCGCCCTGCGGGCGGGAGTGCTTCTGGCAAGATCCGTCCATGCACACCAAGGGGGACGGGCTCCGCGCCTGGGTGACCGGGCTGGACGACCGCGCACTCCGAGAACTGCTGCTGATTCCGAACATGTTGGCGCACATACCGGGGATCGCCGGCGCCCCGAACGGGCTGACCCCGCGCCTACGGCGCCGAGAGGTCCAGGCGGCACGTACCTGGCTGAGCCGCACCGGCGCGGGCGGTCTCGCGGTGATCGCACAGTACGCGTCGGACTGGACGACATACCGCTTGGAGCGGTGTCACGGGTACACGTCGGAGCAGTTGTCGGAGCTCGCCGTGGAGCCGCTGCGGAAGATGCTGGGTGAGCTCGATCCCGTGCTCGCCCAGATCACCTTGTACGGCCTGCGCGACAGTCCTGTCGCCGAGGGCGGGTCGGTGGAGGACCACTGGGACGACCTGTGGGCCGCCGCGTCGGCCATGGGGACGCTGTGCAGGTGCGAGCGTGGCGACGGACCGTGCCGGCCTGCGGGCAGATCCGAGGTCGCGTTCGCGGATGGGGCCGACCCCGGCGAGGAAGCCGTCGAGACGGATGGCATACGAGAAGAGGGCTACCCGTTGACCGTGGGGATCACAGAGGAGCAGCTGCTCGCGTCGCGACAGGCGTTGAGGGAGGGGGCGGCGGAACTGGGCCGGGTGCTGGAAGAGGCACTCGGACGAGTCCGGGCGGGACGGGCCGTTCCGGAGCTGCTGTCCGTGCGGTTGGAGGAATGGCGCGAGATCCGGTCCCGGATCGCGGAAGGACTCGCCGTCGGCGGCCGGGCGTGGTCGGCGGAAGCGGGACTTCCCGAACTCGACCTACATATCCAGGGGGTGCGGGCCGCCGGGGAGGAGCTCCGCCGGCTGGACCAGGACCGCGAGGGGCTGCGCCTCGTATTGGAGCGGACCGCGTCCGACGCACCGCACCGCATTCCGCTGCAGCAGTCGCTGACGGCGCTGGAGGCGCGCATCGGCGAACTCGTGGCGGCGGGGGCCCATGCCGTATGCGCCGCACCGGGAGGGGTCGGGCCCACCGGTCCGGTCGAAGGTTCCGAGGCGGCAGGCCAACCGGAATCGGGCCCGGCGACGGAGCACGCACCGGCGACGGACGAGCTTCCGGAGCCGGCCGTCGAGTCCGGCCCGGCCACGGTGTCCGCCGTGGAGTCGGGCCGGGACCCGGGCTCGGAACCGGACCCCGTTGACGTCCCGGACGCGGAGCCGGCCGCGGTCCGGCCCCCGGAGGCCGGACCGACGGCCCTGGCGGCGGACTCCGTCCCCATGCGGCAGGCGGGCGCCACGCCGGTCACCGACGCCGAGGCCGTTCCCGGGCCGGGGCCCGGGCCGACCATCGGGGCCGGGGCGCCGGCGGCCGACACGGACACCCCCGGCGCTCCGGCGGGATCCGTCCCCGCTTGGCAGACCGAACCCGCCTCGGCACCCGAGGCGGAGGCCGTGCCCGACCCCGGCCGAGCCGGCGCCGCCGGGGCACTGGCCCCGCCCGAGAAGCGTGCAGACACGGATGCCCCTGCCGTCCCCGCGGAGACCGCGGCGCCGCCCGTGGCGGAATCCGTCCCCACTCAGCAGGCGGGGGCCGCGCCCGAGCCGGGGGCCACGGCTTCGGCTGCCGTCCCCACTCGCCGTGCAGCCGCCGCGTCGGCGCCCGACCCCGAGGGCGGTCCCGTGTCGGCCGTGCCCGACGGAGCGCGGGGCCCTGCGGCGAAGCGGGCCGAGACCGGCGCGACCGTACGGGCTCCCGGTGCGGTGGCGGCGGCCAAGGCGGCCTTTCTGCCCTGGAAACCGCCGGTGGTGGACGGTGTCGGGGAGGCCGCCGTGGCCCGGCTGATCGCCCAGGGCCGCTTCCAGGAGGCGTACTGGCTGACGGCCGGCTCGGCGGAGCCCGCACACCGCACCGATTGCCTCGCCTTCGCCGAGGCGGCCTTCGCCTGCGGCGACGAGGAGGAGGCCGTGGCCGTGATGACCGGCTTCGACCCGGAGATCCAGTTGCTCCAGGCCGACCGGCCTGCCCTGGTGCTGGCCGCCGTGGCCTCGCTGCGGGCCGGTCTGCTGGTGGGCTGGCCCAACGACCTCCTGATCCAGACGGACCTCTCCTCCACCGTGCCCGGCCCCTGGGGCAAGCTTCTCGAGCGGGCCGTCGACGCGCTGCGCCGGTACCACCGCCTCGACCTGGGCGCGACCCGCCTGGTCACCGACGACATGTCGGGACTCACCCCGGACCACCTCGCCTCCGAGGCCGCCGCCCTGCGCGACGCCCTGCGGCGCCAGCGCATCGGATACACCCGCGCGACCCAGGTCAGGACCCGTCTGATCGGTTCGGACCAGCCCCTGGGGAAGGCTCTGGACGGAGTCTGCGCCTGGGCCGCCGACCCGGCCGGGGCCGCCGGCCTGGACCAGATCTGGGAGCTCTTCCGCAAGCGCGGCTCCGCGGAACGCATGATCGAAGAGGCTGACGCCGAGATCCGCACGCCCAAGCAGGCGAAGGAGCCCATCGAGGCCGCCGCCAAGCGAGCCCTGTTGCGCAGCATCGAACAGGTGTCCGATCTGCTCTGCCGCGCGCGTGCTCTGGCCGCCCCCGTCGTCGACGAACGCGCGGACAGCACCACCGGCCTCCGTCACGCCCTGGACCAGGTACGCCTCGAAACGCCCCCGCCGGGCGTCGAAGGGGCCGCCCTGCTTCGGCTGCGCACCTGGCTGCTGGACGGTGACCGCTCCCCCGGCACCGCCGTCCCGGCACGCGACCCCGACGCCGTACGCGTGCTGGACCGACCCCAGGCGGAGGCCCTGCTCGCGGCGCCGGAGCTCCCGCGGTCGGCCGCAGGTACGCCCCGGCCCGACGCGGAGGGCTTCACCGAGGCCGTCCTCACCCTGCTGGAGCCGGTCGACGTGCGCACCGTACTGCGGACGTACGTCGAGCGCGGCGACCTGCACCTCGCCGACGCCCTGGTCGCGGCACTGGAACAGGACCTCGTCCCCGCCCTCCCGCAAGGCCTCGAATCCGTACCGCGCGATTGGCGCCAGCTGCGCGACCCGGAGTGGACACGCTGGAGCACGGTCCACCGCAAGGCCCACGCCGCAGTCGGCGCCCTCCTCGCCGAACTGCGCGCTCAGCAACTGGACATGCTGACGGAGCGGGAACTCGTCGGCCGCCTCGAAGAGCTCCGCCGACCCGTTCCGGAGGGGGCGTTCGGCCGTGCCTGCGCGGGCCTCGGCGTCCTGGAGGGCGAGATGCGGGCGAAGGTCCAGGAGTACGTGGAGCACCTCCACGAAAGCCTGGCCGCGCTGAACCCGGCAACCGAGGAACTGCAACGCCTCACCTCGCTGCTCGACGCCGGGGACACGGTCACCGCCGAGGAATGCCTGGCACTGCTGCGCGAGGGAAAGCCCCTCCCCGACTGGAGCAGTCCGGACTCGGGGGCGGAGCTGGAGCGCTTCACCGCCGGGATCGAGCTGTCCGGGGTGCGCAAAGCCACCGGAGCCCAGGGTTACTCCGCCCGACCGTGGGCCGACTTCTACCTGGACGGGGAGCCCCTCACCGAGGGCGCACGGAGCGGGCTGGACTCGTGGGACGCCCTATGCCGCCCCGCCACCCGCGGCTCGGAGTGGCAGCGCCACATCCCGTCGGTCCTGCGCGTGCTGGGACTGGAGTGTCCCCAGACACCGGTCCGGGACCAGCAGCACGAGGTGCGCGGGGTCCTGCGGCTCATGGCGCGGGCCCGGGCGAGCGAGACGGCTCCCGGCTACGTGGCGGCCCTGGGGTCGGCCGCGTCCTCGTACACGATCCTCGTCGTCTCCGACGAGCAGCGCGGCCGCAGTCCGCTGGAACTGCTGGACAGCAGCGACTCCGGGGCCTGCCTGATCCTTTACCTGTACCCGCTCGGGCTGAACGGGCGCCGGGAGATGGCGGCTCGTGCGCGCACTGCCTCCTCCCAGCAGGCGCTGGTGGTGGACCCCGCCGTGTTCGGGTGGGTCGCGGCGCGCTCCCCGCGGTCCTTCCGGGCCACCCAACGGGTCACCCTGCCCTGGACGGCGTACAACCCATACACGCCGTTCGTGGCCGGGCTCGTACCGCCGGAGGTCTTCTACGGGCGGCAGGAGGAGATCGCCGCCGTCACGGACCCGCTCGGCGCGCTGTTCCTCTACGGCGGGCGCCAGCTGGGCAAGTCCGCCCTCCTTCGCAAGGTGCAGGCGTCCTTCCCCGGCACCCCCGGCCACAAGGCCATCTACGTCGACCTCAAGGCGCGCGGGGTGGGTGAGGCCGAGCCCGCCGAACGCATCTGGGCGGTGCTCGGGGACGAGCTGCGGCGCGTGGGCGTGCTCGGCGATTCAGCGGATGCCGTCCACGCGCCTGACGTGCTGCTCGACCGGGTGGAGAGGTGGCTGGAGGAGAGCCACGACCGGCGGGTGCTGGTGCTCGCGGACGAGGCCGACGCCTTCCTGACCGCGGACTCCAAGGCCGTACGCGGGCGGGGCGGCGAGGCGACCTTCTCTAACGTCCTGCGGCTGAAGGGGCTGATGGACCGCACCGACCGGCGCTTCAAGATCGTCTTCGCGGGTCTGCACCAAGTGCAGCGCTTCAGCCACCTTTCCAACGTGCCTTTGACGCACGGCGGTCCGGACGTACTGATCAGCACGCTGAAGCCGGCCGAGGCGCAGCGACTGGTCGTCGAGCCGATGGCGGCCTTCGGGTACCGCTTCGAACGGCCCGAGCTGGTCTGGCGGGTCCTCGCCGCGACGAACTACCAGGCGTGCCTGGTCCAGATCTTCTGCGAGCGGCTCGTCGCGGCCCTGCGCGGGAAGTCGCTCGCCTCGGCGAAGTGGCCGATCACGGTCACCGACGAGGACGTCCGGTCCGTGACCGGATCCGCCCAGGTCCACCGGCACATCGCGGAGCGGCTACGGATCACGATCAACCTGGAGGACCGCTACCGGGTCCTCGCTCTGGTGATCGCGCTGCGCAGCCAGGAGGACCGCTATCGGTGCGGCTACGACGCCGACGAGCTGCTGAGGGCGGCCAAGGAGCGCTGGCGGGAGGGGTTCAGTTCGCTCACCGCCAGCGACGTACGGATCTACCTGGACGAGATGGTCGGGCTGGGCTTGCTGATCCAGCTTGCCGACGCGCGCCTGTACGCCGTCCGCAGCCCGAACGTCGTCAGCATGCTGGGCACCCGGGAGGATCTCGAACTCGAATTGCAGCAGACCGAGTTCGACCTCCCCTACGACTACAACCCGCGCTTCTCGCGGCGTTTCGTCGGTCCTGACGGCGAGGGCATCGCCCGCTACAGCCCGTTGACAGAACACCAGCTCCACCTGGTCACGACGCCGGGGGTGGCGGCGGTGTGCCTGACCGAGGCACACGGCCCGGTACTCGTGAAACGCGCGGTGAAGTCGTACTCCACGGCGCGCGCACTGGACTTCCGGGAGGCGGCGCCCGGGGACCTGCCCCGGGCGTGGACCGCGGACGCGGACACCCGGCCCTTCCTGCTCCTGGCGGACCTCCGGGGCCGCGGGCCGGCCGAGGTCACCGAATGGACACAGGCCCTGCACGCCCACGCCTCCCCGCCGGAGGGCGGCACGCCCCACCGGACGGCCGTCCTGCTGATCGACCCGGCCGAGCTGGGCCGGAAGGACGAACTCATCACGTGTGTGGTGCGTCCCGAACGGTGGACCGCGGACAGCCTGCGCGCCTGGCCCGAGTGTCCGTTCGACACCCCCGACAAACGGCGACGGGTCACCGAAGTCACCGGCGGCTGGCCACACCTGTTGGAGCGGACCGTACACCGCATCACCCGCGAGGGCTCCACGCTCGAAGCGGCTCTGGAGGACGCCCGGGACTTCATCGGGCGGCGCGACTTCGCCCGCGTCCATCTGGAGCGCGTCGGGCTCGACGCCCAGCTGACCCAGGTGCTGACCGAATGGAGCCAATATGTGGAACCGGGCGAGGGGTGTGACTACGCCGACATCGCCTCCGTCACGGGGCTGCGGATCGACGAGGTCGGATCGCTCGTGGAACGGCTGCTGGACCACGGGGTACTGGACGACGGACCGGAGGGCTGCTCGCTGGACCGGATCACCTTCCGGGCGCTCCAGGTCCTGTCGGAACTGTCGTGACTTCCGGGCCACGACCGCCCTCCGGGACCCAGGTGACCACGCTGCCCGGAACGCGGTTGTGGATGCGCGGGCTGCTGGGTGACCTCGGGGCGGGTAAAAGCTGCCTGTGCCTGTTGCCCGAGACCCAGTTGACCGGCGCACCGGCCGCCGCCGAAGTCCTGCTGGACGAGCTGCTGCACGAGCTGACGGACTTCGTCGTCGTCCCCGCGCCGGGGGACGGCGCTGCGCCGCCCGGAGGCCCCGCCCCGGCCCCGCCGCCCGCCGTGTCCCCGGAACCGTGGGGCGGCATGGAACCGATCCTGGACTACGACGACGGCCTGTCCGCCTTCTCGGCCGTTCGGACACGTAACGCGGCGGTGCCGCGTGCGCGCGCGGAGTCGGCGGCGCCGGACCCCCGCAAGGAGGAACCCGACTCCCACTCCCTGGCCGACCGGATCATCAAGGAACTCGGCGACGCGGCCTCCGACGGCTCGGACCGGTGCCAGGAAGGCACGGGGATCGAGGGGCTCCTCGAACGCCTCACTACCGATCCGGGCGGCCCCGGTGCGACTCGGGTGATCGTGGTACGCGGCTGGCGTGAGCCGGCTCCGGCCGCCGCAACCGATCTGCTGCGCCGACTGTCCGCCACCGTCAAGGCGGCCGGCCTGCCCCCGGACCTGCGGCCGCGGCTACTGGTGGTGACCACGCCCACGGGGCTGCCCGTCGAGCTGCCGGAACAGATCGTGCGCGAGGACGTCGGCGTGCACTGGTGGTGGGGCGCCCTCGGCCGACTGGACACCGCGACCGTGGTGGCCATGGCCCGGCCCCGCCCGTCCGGCCCGGCCGCCCGGCACCAGCTCCTCGAAGCGGTGGCGCAGGCGACCGTGGTCGAAGTGTGCGGGCCCTTCCTCGATCTGGCGGCGCGCCTGTCGGTCGAGTGGGACGGACTCCCCGACGGTCTTCCCGAGAGGTTACGACGCCTCACGGCCGGACGGGCTTCCGACCGGGTGCCGATGCCCGGTCCGCGCGGTGCGGAGACGGCCGCGCCCCCGCTCCACCCGAACGCCTCGCTGCGCCCCGAATGGAACCTGGGCGCCCTGGACAGGTGGGAAGGCCGGGTGCGCCGCCGCCCCGACGGCGGGCTCGAAAACGAAGACGGGGTGCGCACCAGTATCTGGCTGGCGCAGAACCACGCCCTGCTGCCCCTGCTCGACGACGCACGTGAGCGGTTCGCCGAGGTGATCGGGGCCCGGGCGCGCTTCTCCGCGGCCGAGCTCACCGCCCTCTACGGCCGGCAGGCCGAGATGGAACTCGGCGCGATGTGGCGCGCCCACCTCCAAGGCCACGTCCGGCTCACCCAGCGCGAGGCTGACCGGCTGCGCACCCTGTGGATGTCCCGCAACAAACTCGCCCACCGCACGGCGCTCGACAACACCGCCCTCGAAGCGCTGGTCGACGTGCTGTGCTCCTGAGCGACGGCATCTCCCGCGAGAAAACCAGGGCGCCTCCTTCTCGCCGCCGACGCTACCGGTCCCACGCCGGCGGCTGCCCCCGGGTAACGCGAGAGCGGTCTACTCCCAGTCGTCCCACGGCGGCTCCGTCTCGTCGAAGTCGAAGGGCGGCTCGTCGCCCTCCGCCGCGGCGGGCCGCGACTCGGGTACGGGGCCGGCCGGCGGCGCGGCGGTGGAAGCGGCCGGGGCGGGCTCGGCGCCGGCCGGGGGCGTGGCGGCGCATTCCGCCAGGGTGGCCAGGACGCCCTCGCCGTACTTGGCGAGCTTGGCCTCGCCGACCCCGCCCACCGTGGCCAGCTCCTCCACCGAGCCCGGCAGCAGGGTCGCGATCTCCCGCAGCGTCGCGTCGTGGAAGACGACGTACGCGGGGACGCCCTGCTCGCGGGCCGTCGCGGCGCGCCAGGCGCGCAGCGCGAGGAACACCGGCTCGGCCGCCGCCGGCAGGTCGACCGGCACGCGGGCCGCGCCCTTCCCGGAACGCGAACCGGACTCCTTGCGCGGCGGGGCCACGGGCGCCTTCTCCTTGCGGAGCATGACGGTGCGGCGACCGCCCAGCACCTCGCCGCTGTCGTCCGTCAGGACCAGCGTGCCGTAGTCGCCCTCCACCGCCAGCAGCCGCTGCGCCAGCAGCTGGCGGACGACGCCGCGCCACTCCGCGGTGCCCAGGTCGGCGCCGACGCCGAAGACCGACAGGCCGTCGTGGTCGAACTGGATGACCTTGGCGGTCTTCTTGCCCTGGAGGATGTCGATGATCTGCCCGGCGCCGAACTTCTGGCGCCGCTCCTTGGCCAGCCGCCACACCGTGGACAGCAGCTTCTGCGCGGCGACCGTCCCGTCCCAGGACTCCGCCGGGGTCAGGCACGTATCGCAGTTGCCGCACGGTTCGCCGGACTGGCCGAAGTACTCCAGCAGCCGCGAGCGCCGGCAGTCGACCGTCTCGCACAGCGCGAGCATGGCGTCCAGGTGCATGCCCAGGGACCGGCGGTGCGCCTCGTCCCCCTCGGAGCCCTCGATCAGCTTGCGCTGCTGGACCACGTCCTGGAGCCCGTACGCGAGCCACGCGGTGGCGGGCTCGCCGTCGCGGCCGGCGCGGCCGGTCTCCTGGTAGTAGCCCTCGACGGACTTCGGCAGGTCCAGGTGGGCCACGAAGCGGACGTCGGGCTTGTCGATGCCCATGCCGAAGGCGATCGTCGCGACCACCACGACCCCGTCCTCCCGCAGGAAGCGGGCCTGGTTGGCGGCGCGCGTCCGGGCGTCCATCCCGGCGTGGTACGCCACCGCGTCGATGCCCTGCTCGACCAGGAACGCGGCGGTCTTCTCCACCGAGGACCGGGACAGGCAGTAGACGACTCCCGCGTCCCCCTCGTGCTCGGTGCGGATCAGCTCCAGGAGCTGCTTGAGCGGGTTGTTCTTTGGGGCGATGCGGTACTGGATGTTCGGCCGGTCGAAGCTCGCGACGAACTGCCGGGCCTCCTCCAGGCCGAGCCGCGCCACGATCTCCGCGTGCGTGGCCTCGGTGGCGGTGGCGGTCAGCGCGATCCGCGGCACCTTCGGCCAGCGCTCGTGCAGCATGGACAGCGCGAGGTAGTCGGGCCGGAAGTCGTGGCCCCACTGGGCGACGCAGTGCGCCTCGTCGATCGCGAACAGGGACACCTTGCCCCGGTCGAGCAGCCGCCGCGTGCCCTCGCCGCGCAGCCGCTCGGGCGCCAGGTAGAGCAGGTCCAGCTCGTCGGCGAGGAAGGCCTGCTCGACGGACTGGCGCTCCTGCGGGTCCTGCGTCGAATTGAGGAAGCCCGCCCGCACCCCGAGCGCGGTGAGCGCGTTCACCTGGTCCTGCATCAGGGCGATGAGCGGCGAGATCACCACGCCCGTGCCCTCCCTGACGAGCGCCGGGATCTGGTAGCAGAGCGATTTGCCGCCGCCGGTCGGCATCAGCACGAGGGCGTCGCCGCCCGCGACGACCTGATCGATGATCTCCTGCTGCGCACCGCGGAAGGAGCTGTAGCCGAACACGCGGTGCAGTACTTGCAGCGCGTCGGAGGTGTCGGGGGGAGCGTCCGGAAGGGCCATTCGAGAAGCCTAGCGGCCCCCGCCGACCCCCCCGACCGCACGGCCCGAACCTGTGGACAACCCGGCGCCACGGGTCCGGCCCCGCCCGGTACGGGGCGGGGCCGGACCGTCCGCCGAAGGCTACGGCGCCATCTCGTACGCGCCGGCCAGCGCCTCGACGCGCTCCCAGACGCGGGCCGAGCGGGCCTCGTCGACGACGGGGCGCCGGACCGCGCCGAGCGCCCACTCCTGCTGGGCCGCGGTGGCGCTGTCCTTGCCGTGCAGCTCGACGGCGTGCGCGGAGAAGTCGCGCACGAGGACGGCGAACAGTTCGTCGAGCACGTCCTCGTCGAGGCCGGTCAGCCGGGCCTGCTCCAGGATCAGCTGGCCGTGGACGACGAGCGCGAAGAGCTGGCCGACGGCGAGCAGCAGGTCGAGATCGCGGCTCTGCTCCTCGTCGGGGGCGGCGGTGGTCACGAACGCGCACAGGGCGTCGGCCTGCTCGCGGAAGCGGGCGACGTTCGGGACGGCGGCGTAGACGTCGTAGGCGGGGCGCCAGTCGTGGAAGCGTACGGAGCCCAGGCCGCGGGCCGGTCCCTGCCGGAAGAGGAAGCCGTCGTCGGCGGCGTCGTGGCGGGTCGGTACGGGGGCGTACGCGACGGGCTCCAACAGGTGGTTGCGCATGAACTTGAGGATCAGCGCCAGGTTGACGTGGACCGTGCCCTCCAGCTTGGGCAGGCCGCGGATCTCGACGGCCGCCTGGGCGAAGTAGTTGTCCTTCTCGAAGCCCTTGGCGGCGATGACGTCCCACATGAGGTCGATGACCTTCTCGCCCTCCGTGGTCACCTTCATCTTCGTCATCGGGTTGAAGAGGAGGTAGCGGCGGTCCTCGGGACCGGCGGAGCGGAAGTAGTCGACCGCGCGGTCGCTGAAGAGCTTCATGCCGACGAGGCGTACGTAGGCGTCGGCCAGCTCGCGGCGCACGTGCGGGAACGCGGTGACCGGGCGGCCGTACAGGATGCGGCCGTGCGCGTGGGTGACGGCCTCGTACATCGCGTGCTCGCAGATGCCGATGGAGGCGGTGCAGAGGTTGAACTTGCCGACGTTGACGGTGTTGAGGGCGGCGTCGAAGGCGGCGCGGCCGGTGTGCAGGACGTCGGCGGCGGACACCGGGTAGTCCTCCAGGCGGAACTCGCTGACGAACTTGGAGGAGTCCACGACGTTCTTGACCAGGTGGTACGCCGGGTGGCGGCTGTCGGCGGCGAAGAAGACGTAGCCGTCGGGGCCCTCGACGTCGGTGCGGCGGCCGAAGACGGAGACGAGGCCCGCGGCGTTGCCGTTGCCGATGTAGTACTTGGAGCCGGTCGCGCGGAAGCCGCCGTCGCCGTCCGGCTCCAGCAGCATGTCCGTGGAGTAGATGTCGGCGCCGTGGGTCTTCTCGGACAGGCCGAAGGCGAAGACCTCGCCCTGCTCCAGGAGCTCGGCGGCGCGGGCGCGGGCGTCGGCGTTGTCGCTCTGCCAGACGGGGCCGAGGCCGAGGATGGTGACCTGCCAGGCGTACCAGTAGTCGAGTCCGTAGAACCCGAAGACCTCGTTCAGGGCGGCGATGCGGGCGGTGTCCCAGCGCTGGTCCTCGCGTCCGGCGGCGGAGGCCGGGGTGAGGAAGGTCGCGAACAGGTTCTCCTTGGCCGCGAACGCGAGGAAGTCGCCCAGCCAGGCGCGCGTGCGGTAGTCCTCGATGAGCCGGCGCTTGCCGCGCGCCTCGAACCAGTCGACGGTCGCGCGCAGCAGCCTGCGGGTCTCGGGGTCGAAGTGCGCCGGGTCGTAGGTGCGCGGGTTGAACAGCAGGTCGTCGGCCATGGAGGTCGCCTTCCGGGTGCGGTCGGGGAGGGGTCGGTCGGGGGGTATGCGCGTCAGCTGGGCGCGGGGCCGGCGGCGAGCCGGTGGAGGGTGGCGAGGACGTCGTCGAGCCAGGCGATCGTCATGCGCTCGTACGCGATGCCGCCGCGCAGCACGACGTGCTGGAGCTCCTGTCCGGCGTCGAGCGGGGCGGGCGCCTCCGGGCCGGTGAAGTCGCGCAGCTCGCCGGCCAGGTAGTGGGCGAGCCGGTCGCCGTGCGCCGCGCGGTGCCGTTCGACCTCGCCGACCAGGGCGGCCGGGTCGTCGAAGGCGGCGCCGCGGATCTTCACGGCGAGGTCGTGGCGCAGGCTTTCGGGGTCGATCGGTTCGTGCAGCCAGCGGGCGAGGGCGGCGCTGCCCGGGGCGGCAACGGAGTACTCCTTCTTGTCCGGCCGGCCCTGCTGCGGCACCTCGCGGACGGCCAGCAGGCCGTCGCGTTCCATCCGCCCGAGCACGCGGTAGATCTGCTGGTGGGTGGCGGTCCAGAAGTGGCCGATGGAACGGTCGAACCGCCGGGCCAGCTCGTAACCGGAGCCCGGTTTCTCCAGCAGGGAGACGAGTATCGCGTGGTCGAGCGCCATGCCCCGATCTTTCTATGCAACTCGTTGCATAGACAAGATCCGGCGCCCCGGTGAGACGCGGCTCACCCCGGCCTCCCCCACACACGTGTGGCCCCGCACGTCACGGGACGCGCGGGGCCACACACCGGATGGTGCGGGTGCCGGTCACCAATAGTGGCGCCGACCGCCGACGGCGTGACCGACCGAACCCAGGATCCACAGCACCGCCCCGATCACGAGCAGAACGATTCCGATCGTCCACAGGATGGAGATACCGGTCACGAAGCCGATGATCAGGAGGATGAGACCAACGATGAGCATGGTGTCCCTCGCTTTCCCGTCAGGAACGCGGCGGTGGATCCGCCGGGGGTGTCTCACTTGACGTTCTACCCTGCGCTCGCGTCCTTAGCCGGGTGCCGGCCCCGAAATATCGAACCGTCGGCCGAGCCCAAGGAGGTCAGAGGGGTTCGACGTCCAGGAACGCCGCGAGGGCCGCCTCCTCGGTCGTGGCGGCGCCCGGGGAGTCGGCGCCGCCGGGCTCGCCCGGCAGGTGCTGCTCCGCCCAGATGACCTTGCCGTCCGGCGTGTAGCGGGTGCCCCAGTGCTCGCTGAGCTGCGCCACCAGGAACAGCCCGCGCCCGCCCTCGTCGGTGGTGGCGGCGTAGCGCAGGTGCGGGGCGGTGCTGCTGCCGTCCCACACCTCGCAGGTCAGGGTGTGGTCGTACAGCAGCCGGACCCGGACCGGGGTGCCGCCGTGCCGCAGGGCGTTGGTGATCAGTTCGCTGAGGATGAGCTCCGTGGCGAAGCCGAGTTCCGCGAGGCCCCAGGCGTCGAGCTTGCGCGCCGCCGCGTTGCGTACGGTGGCCACCTCGCTGGGCTCGAACGGCACCTCCCATTCCGCGACCCGGTCCGGGCCGAGGACGCGCGTACGGGCGATGAGCAGGGCCACGTCGTCGGACGGCCGGGTGGGCAGCAGCCGGTCGAGGACGGCCCGGCAGCTCTCCTGCGGATCCCGGTCCGGGTGGCTCAGCGCCGCGCGCAGCAGTTCCAGCCCCTCGCCGATGTCGCGGCCACGCTCCTCGACCAGCCCGTCGGTGTACAGGACGATCTGGCTGCCCTCCGCGAGGTGCAGCTCGGCGGTTTCGAAGGGCATGCCGCCCAGGCCGAGGGGCGGTCCGGCGGGCAGCTCCAGGATCTCGGTCGTGCCGTCGGGGGCGACCACGAGGGGCGGCAGGTGCCCGGCCCGGGCGGCCGTGCAGAGCCGGGAGACCGGGTCGTAGACGGCGTAGAGGCAGGTCGCCCCGAGGACGCCGCCGCCGGTGTCCTCGGCTTCGTGGTCGATGCGCTGTACGAGGTCGTCCAGGCGGGCGAGAAGCTCGTCGGGCGGCAGGTCGAGGGAGGAGAAGTTGTGCACGGCGGTGCGCAGCCGGCCCATGGTGGCGGCGGCGTGCAGGCCGTGCCCGACGACGTCGCCGACGACCAGCGCGACGCGGCTGCCCGGCAGCGGGATCACGTCGAACCAGTCGCCGCCCACCCCGGACTGCGCGGGCAGGTAGAAGTGCGCCACGTCGACGGCGCTCTGCGCGGGCAGGGCGCGCGGCAGCAGGCTCGTCTGGAGGGTCACGGCGAGGGCGTGCTCGCGGGTGTAGCGGCGGGCGTTGTCCATGCTGACGGCCGCGCGGGCGACGAGTTCCTCGGCGAGCGAGAGGTCGTCCTCGTCGAAGGGCTCCGGCTTCTCCGAGCGCCAGAAGTTGACCACGCCGAGTACGACGCCGCGGGCCGTGAGCGGGGCGGCGATCAGCGAGTGGATCCCGTAGTCGACGATGGCCCGGGCGCGCGGCGGGTCCTGGGCCTGCCAGCCCGGGGCGGCGCCCAGGCTGGGCACCAGTTCGGCCTCGCCGGTGCCGAAGCCGCGGGCCTGGGGGGTGGACGGCAGGAAGTCGATCAGCTTGCCGCGTGGGTAGAGGGGGTGGTCGGAGCGGATGCCGCTGACGGCGGTGCGGCGCATGTCGGCGCCCGGTGCGGGCTCGTCGCCGTCGAGGACCTGGTCGGCGAGGTCGACGGTGACGAAGTCGGCGAAGCGGGGGACGGCGACCCGGGCCAGCTCCTCGGCCGTACGGACCACGTCGAGGCTGGTCCCGATGTCGACCCCGGCGTCGTACAGCAGCTTGAGGCGCCTGCGGGCGGTGTCGGCGCGGGCGGTCAGCACCTGCATCTCGGTGGAGTCGCGGATGGTGACGGCGCTGCCGTCGCGGCGGCCGCCGGGGTGGGTGGGGCGCTGGTTGACCACGAGGAGCCGCTCGCCGGTCTCCAGCACCTCGTCGGTGGCCACCCGGCCGGAGAGCAGCAGGTCCGCCATCCTGCGGTCGAGTCCGGGCACGTCCCCGACGGAGCGGCCCTCGGCGTCGTCGGGCAGGCCGAGCAGCCGTTTGGCCTCGTCGTTGGCCAGCAGCAGCCGCCCGTCACCGTCGGTGATGAGTACGCCCTCGCGGACGGCGTGGAGCACCGCGTCGTGGTGCTCGTACATCCGGGTCATCTCCTGCGTGCCGAGCCCGTGGGTCTGGCGGCGCAGGCGCCGGCTGATCAGGGCGGTTCCGGCGGTGGCCAGGGCGAGGCCGGTGGCGATGGCCAGGAGGATGACGGGGAGCTGGCGGTCGACGACACCGGACACGTTCTTCACGGTCAGGCCCGCCGAGACCAGCGCGGTCACCTTGCCGTCGGGCGAGGTGACCGGCACCACCGCCTGGATCTCCCGGCCGAGCGGCCCGTCGACGCTCTCGGTGTAGGTGTGTCCGGCGAGGGAGGGCCCGATGGTGCCGACGAAGCGTTTGCCGATGCGGTCCGGCTTGGGGTGGGTGTAGCGGATGCCCTTGGTGTCCATCACCACGATGAAGTCCACGCCGGCTTGCTTGCGGGTCGCCTCGGTGACGGGCTGCAGGAGGGCGGACGGGTTCGGGTTCTTCAGGGCCGTCTGGAGGCCCACCGAGTGGGCGAACGTCTCGGCGACGGCGACCGAGCGGTTGCGCGCCTCCCGGTCGATGTCGTGCTTCGACTGGAGCAGCAGGGCCAGCAGGGCTCCGGCCGCGAGCAACACCACGATCGCCACCTGGAGGACGAATACCTGTCCGGCGACGGTCCTGAAGCGCTTGCCTAGGGGTGACCGCACCGACGTGCCCGGCACGGCTGGCGGCGAAGAAGGGTCACACGCCCAGTTGTAGCACTTTCGCTTGCCGCCGGCCCCCGGCAAGCGCAAACGGGTTCCGCCCGCCCTGTGCCGTTTCCCGCGCGGCGGCCGGTCCGGCGGCCGTTACGCCAGGGGCGCGGCGGGCGCGCCGATGGCGGCGGCGGCCGCCTGGGACGGCGTCGGGGCGGGCGTGACCTGCGGTGTCGGCGCGGCCGGCGGGGTGGGCGTGGCCGGCGGGGTGCAGGTGACCTCGTCGCGCGGGGTGTAGTGGGTGGTGAGGTCCTGGCGCCCGACCTCCTTGCCCCCCTGGACGAAGACCCGGCCCACGGAGACGTCGAAGCCTTCCAGCGGGGTCTGGACCTCGCAGTCGGGCCCGCTGCCCGTGCGCTTGCCGGGGGGCGTGATGTGGCTGCGCGGCCCCTTGGTGGCGCGTACCTCGTCGTACTTCTTCGTGCCGAGGAGGGTGATGGTCAGCGAGGTGTCGGTGGACCGGGCCTGGACGTAGAGGGCGTGGCCGGAGTCGTTGACCCAGCGCAGGTCCAGCGAGCCCCAGGCCACGGTGGCCTCGCGGCCTTCCGGGTAGCGCTCGATGTAGAACGAGTGGGCGCCGTGCTCGACGAGCCGGACGCCCGCGAAGAACGCGGCGTTGTACATGGTGGTCGCGACGGCCGAGACGCCGCCGCCGGGCGACTTCACGTACTGGCCGTCGTTGATCATGATGCCGTCGACGAAGCCGTTCTCCTTGGTGCGCTCGCCGACGGTCCGGTTGAAGCTCCACTCCTCGCCGGGCCGGACGACGGAGCCGTTGATCAGCTGCACGGCGCGGCCGATGTTGGTCGTGCGGTAGGGCGCGGCGGGAAAGTTGACCGTGAAGGAGGAGACCTTCTCCTTGATCCCGAGGCGCTCGGCCTCGGCACTGCTGAGGTCCGGTTCGACCGGCTGGGTGGCGACCTCGCCGCTGCGGGCGGCGCCGGTACGGGTCAGCAGGGGCAGCACGGCCTGGCCGAGCGCGGCCTGGGTGACCTGCTGCCCGGTGCGGCTGTCGGCGTCCACGACCGCGCGGCCGGCCGCGTCGACGCCGAGGACGGCGTCCCGCGGGGCCTGCACGGCCCGCTCCACGGGGCGGGCCACGGCGGGGTCGGCCAGCAGGCCCTTGGAGTCGAGGGCCGGGACGAGGCGGCCCTGGGCGTCCGGCTCCATCTTGAGGTGCGCGCCGAGGACGGCGGGGCCTATGGGTATCCGTCGGCCCGCGACGGCGACCGTCACCGGCCCCGACATCGCGGGCCGCGCGAACTGGTTCATGGCCCGCCCGGTCTCCTCGGCGCCGACGCGCGGCTCCTGGCGATCGACCGGCAGCACGACGGGGGCGGCGGCGCCGGCTAGGTAGGCCGCGCGGACGGTGTCGAGGGCGCGGTCCGCGACGAGGTCGATGCCGGGCCGCGGTTCTACGGCCTTGACGGCACCCTTCTCGAACGCGATCGACCCCTCGCGGACCTCCTGGCGGGTGTCCGCGTCGATGCGGTCCAGGGCGGCGCGGGCGGTCGGCTCGTCGAAGCGGACCACGGGCTCCACGTCCCGGCCGCCGGAGCTGAGGAGCCGGCCGATGACCGTGACCGGGTCGTGGCCCGCGCGGGCGGCCCGGTCGACGGTCGCGGCGGTGTCGAGGGACAGGCCGAGGGAGGCCGGGTCGGCCTTCTCCACGTGGTCGCCGATCTTCATGGCGACGGGGGCCGCGGCGAGGGGGCCGAGCTCGCGGGCCAGCGTCCGCCGGGCTTCCGCGCGGCTCATCCCGCCGAGGTCCACGCCCCGGACCCGGGTGCCCTGGTCGATGTCGCCGCCGGTCATGAGACCGGTGACGTAGAGGCCGCCCAGTCCGAGGACGGCGGCGCCGCCGACCAGCGGCACGGCGATGCGCCAGTTGCCCGTCCAGTTGCCCGCGCGTCCCATGTCACTCCCGTCAGACGGCCAATGCGAACCTTCATGATTGACCCGAAAGGGGTAATTTGGCTTGATTTGCGAGTGAGGTGTAATCGTTCTCACTCCGGTCCGGAACGTGCGGGGACACGCGAAGGCGCCCGCCCGAGCGTGAGCTCGGACGGGCGCCTGGCGTGCGGGTGCGGCCGGTGGATCAGGCCTGCGGGACCGGGTACGTGGGGTACTCGACGCCCGAGACGTGCTGGACGACGCGCACGACCTGGCAGGAGTAGCCGAACTCGTTGTCGTACCAGAGGTAGAGGATCGCGTTGTCGCCGTCGACCTTGGTGGCGCCCGCGTCGATGATCGAGGCGTGGCGCGAGCCGACGAAGTCCATGGAGACGGCGTCGGGCGCGGTGGTGAAGTCGATCTGGCGCTTCAGCGGCGAGTGCAGCGACACGTCCCGGAGGTGGTCGAGGACCTCCTCGCGGGTGGTCTCGCGGCCCAGGCGCAGGCTCAGGATGGCGATCGAGACGTCCGGGACGGGGACGCGGATCGAGCTGCCGGTGATCGGCGCCTTCAGGTCCGGCAGCGCCTTGGCGACGGCGGAGGCGGCACCGGTCTCGGTGATGACCATGTTGAGCGGCGCGGACCGGCCGCGGCGGTCGGCCTTGTGGTAGTTGTCCAGCAGGTTCTGGTCGTTGGTGAACGAGTGGACGGTCTCCACGTGGCCGCGCAGCACGCCGTACTCGTCGTCCATCGCCTTCAGCGGCGGGACGATCGCGTTGGTGGTGCAGGAGGCGCAGGACAGGATCCGCTCGTCCGGCTTGATCGTGTCGTGGTTGACGCCGTGCACGATGTTCGGGACGTCGCCCTTGCCCGGGGCGGTCAGGACGACCTTGTCGATGCCGGGGCGCAGGTGCTTGGAGAGGCCCTCGCGGTCGCGCCACTTGCCCGTGTTGTCGATGAGGATGGCGTCCTTGACGCCGTACGCCGTGTAGTCGACCTCGGACGGGTCGTTGGCGTAGATCACCCGGATCGCGTTGCCGTTGGCGATGATCGTGCTGGTCGCCTCGTCCACGGTGATGGTGCCCTGGAACTGGCCGTGGATGGAGTCGCGGCGCAGCAGCGAAGCGCGCTTGACCAGGTCCGCCTCGCCGCCGCCGCGCACGACGATGGCGCGAAGGCGCAGGCCGTTGCCGGAGCCGGCCTTCTCGATGAGCAGGCGGGCGACGAGACGGCCGATGCGGCCGAAGCCGTACAGGACGACGTCGCGGCCCTCGCCGCGCTCGATCTTGTTCGCACCGGTGGCGCCGGCGACGGACTCGGCGGTGAACCGCTCGACCGACAGACCGCGGTCGTCTTCCTTGTACGTCGCGGCGAGCATGCCCAGGTCGATCTGGGACGGGCCGAGGTCCAGGGTGGTGAGCGCCTGGAGGAAGGGGAACGTCTCGGTGACCGAGAGCTCCTCGCCCGCGATCTGGCGGGCGAAGCGGTGGGTCTTGAGGATGCTGACCACCGACTTGTTCACCAGGGAGCGGCTGTGCAGCAGGATCGTCACGTCCCGCTCGCGGTGCAGCTTCCCGATGATCGGGATCATCGACTCCGCGATCTCTTCGCGGTTCTTCCAGTTGGTGAACGAGTCCTCGTTGACAGTCACAGATCCATCTTTCGAGCTAGGCAGCGCTCATATGCTAACCCCTTCGAAATTTTGTCCTTCCGGTGGTCCCTGCTACGGCGATTTCGCGGCCCGGCGGCCGAGGGGCAGGAGGTACTGGAGCGGCTGCTCCAGGTCGTCCAGGCCCAGGAGCTCGTGTGCCAGGTCGTCGTGGAAGCCGCCCAGCGGGGTGCCGCCCAGGCCCAGGGCCGACGCCGTCAGCAGCAGGGTCTGCGCCAGGTGGCCGGTCTCCAGCAGGGCCAGGCGCAGCGCGCGCAGGCCGTAGCGGCGGCGCAGCAGGCCGAGGTCCACGTACAGGCCGAGGACCACGGGGGCCTCGTCGACGCCGATCCAGTCCGGGTCCGTCGCCGGGCGGGACAAGTACGTCGAGAGCGCCTTGACGTCCTCGACCGGCGCTGCGGGGCCGATCCGGCGCAGGGTCCTGCGCTCGGGCACGCAGTCGTACGTACCGGGCTCGACGCCGGCCACGTCCAGCACCAGCAGGCGTACCCGGGCCGTGTACAGGGCGCCCGCGCTCGGGTAGGGGCGGTGGGTCAGGGTGCGCTCCGAGCCGTCCGCGAGGCGGGTCGCCGTCCGCCCGCTCTCGGCGAGGGCGTGCCACAGCAGGGAGCCCAGCGCGGCGGCGTCCAGCGGCCCGGTCAGCGGGCCGCGCGCGGAGGCCCGGGCGGCCAGGACGGCGCCCAGTGGCACCTCGGGCAGGGGCGCCGCCGGGAGGGGGATCTCGGGGAGCGCGGCCGCGGCCGACGGACGGGGGCCGGGGTCCCTCAGCGGCCGCAGGGCGGTGTCCTCGCCGCGGCCGATCTGGAATTTGCTGCGCTCCAGGTACTGCAGGTCGGGGGCGGTGTGCCCGGGCGGGAAGAACGCGGCCGGCTCGTCCGTCTCCAGCAGGGTCCGGGCCGCCAGCCGGCACACCGCCCGCTCCTCGTCGGGGCCGACGCCGAGCCGGTTGAACAGCATGTGCAGCTGCGAGCCCCACACCCACTCCGAGACGGCCGGCGAGAGCCCGCCCCCGGCGGCGGCGCGCAGCCGGGTGTCGGCCTCGCGGACCCGGTCGGCCCAGTACGTGAGCCAGGGCCGGGCCGCGCCCGCCCCGGCGAGCCCCTCCCGCAGGGCCGCCGCGCGACGGACCAGCCCGGCGCGCTGGGCGGCGTACACGGTGTTTACCCGGGTGTGGACCGCCGCGCCGGGCAGCAGGGGCAGGTCGGTGACCCAGCGCCAGCCGGCCGCGTGCCGGCGCAGCCAGCGGGCGGCGGCCAGGCGGTCCATGCCGAGGGCGTACGCGGTCGCGTGGGCAAGGTCGGCCGCACGGGCCAGCCGGGCCGCGTCCGCCGCCGGGCCGGAGGCGTCCCGCAGGGCGTCCAGCACCACGCGGGTGGAGCCGGCGAAGACCTCCTCGGCGACCGGCAGCGCGCGCGGGCCGCCGTAGCGCTCCGTCTCGGGCTCGTACGGGACGGCGCGGACCTCCCCGTGCCGGGAGGGCCAGGGGCCGGGCACGGCGGGCACCTCCCGCGCCGCCCGGGCCAGCTCCCCCGGCAGCCGGCCGGCGGCCTGACCGGACAGCCCGCGCACGCGGATCCGCAGGTGGGGGCCGTCCTCCCCGTACCGGATGAAGAACCACCCGGCGGCGTCCCCCGAGGCGACCAGGCCGTCGAGGAGCGGGGCGACGGAGCGCACCAGGAAGGCGTCGGTGTCGGCGGTCGCGGAGTGCAGGAAGAGGTGGAGGCCGTGCCAGGCGTGGGACGGGCCGGACGGGCCGGTGGCGGTCGGGCCGGTCGGGTCAGTGGCGGTCGGGTCGGTGGCGGTCACGCGCGGGCCGTCCTCGGGGTGTCGGGGGTCAGGGATCAGGGGGTCAGGGGAAGGGGTGCGGATGCGGCGCCAGGTCCTCGGGGCGCAGGGGCCGGGCGGTGCGGCCCAGCCGGTACGGCACCTCCAGCAGCCGGGGCAGGCCGCGGGTGCGGCGGTTGACGTGGCCGAAGGTCATCGGCAGCGCGCCGGGGACGAGCACCTTCACGCAGTGCAGGCCGAGCCCGGCGCGCAGGCCCGGCTCGCTCTGGTCGACGGCGATCACCTCCAGGCCGGCCCGCGACAGCCGCTCCACCGTCGTACGGAGCAGCTCGGACAGGTCGCCGACCGGCTCGGGCGCCCCCGGCCAGGCTTCCGCGACGCAGACGCGCGGGGTGTCGGCGAAGAGGAACTCCAGGCGCGGGCCCGCTTCGGGCAGGGCGTTCAGGCCGACGTGGTCGTCCAGGGTCACCACCCGTGCGGGCTCGCGCAGCATGGGCCGCAGCCGCGCCGGATCGCGCGGGGCGCCCGCCGCGAGGGAACGCGCGGGGGCCTCCAGGACGTTGGTGACCACCTCGGCCACCGCCGAGCGGATCGCCGCCCGCGGATCGTGGTGCGCGCCGGCCGCGAGGAACATCCGGGGGGCGTCGGGGTGGTCGCCCCGGTGGCGGCAGACGGCGATGACCGCCGGGACGCCGAAGTCGTTCGTCGCGTCGAGGAGGGAGAGGCGGTAGCCCGCGAGGGCCGCGCGGTCCGCCAGCAGGGCGGTGTCGAGGTCGTCCGGCGGGAGTTCGACGCGGCGCAGCGGGGTGGCCGCGTACCAGGCCATCAGGAAGGCGTCGCGCTCGGCGACCTCGAACAGGCCGTAGAGGGCGGCCTCTTCGGGGCTGTTGCCGAGGCCGCAGCCGTTGGAGGACTCGTAGACCACGCGCGGGCCGTCCGGTACGTCCCAGTAGGCGACGTGTTCGGGTACGGCCGTGGCCCGCCGGCGGGTGAGCGACCAGGCGCGCACCCAGTCCAGTTCGAGGTCGGGGGTATAGGGGACGGACCGGGAGGCCGGATGCCCGTGGTGGGCGGGGTCGGGCAGGCCGAACCGCTCGGGGTCCACCGCGCGGTCGGGGCCGAGGGCGGCGAACGAGGCCCGCAGGTCGGTGCGGCGGGCGGTGGGGCGCATCCCCGCGTACCGCTCGACGCCCTCGAACAGCGCGATCCGCTCGCTGGCGGGGAAGTCCCGGGCCCGGCCGTAGCCGCCGTCCTCGACGAGCCGGCCGTCGGTGACGAAGGCGGCGGTGAGCGAGAAGGGCGAGTCCTCGGCGCGCAGCAGCCGGCGGACCGGCCCGAACCGCTCGTCGTAGAGCGCCGCGCGCAACCGCTCGGGCGTCGTACGGGGATTGGGGGCGCGCAGGACGTACGGATCCGGGAGCGCGCGGGGCCCGGCGGGCAGCGGCGCGGGGTCGGCGGCGGAGTCGGCGGGCAGCGGGCGGCAGACGGCGCAGCCGCCGACGGGGCGGATCCGGTGCGCCGACCAGGTGGCCCGCTCCTGGTGGACGACGTACACGAGGGCGGTGTCGAGGCCGGCGGTGGCCTGCGGGCCGGTCGCCTCGGCCAGCAGCTCCAGGGCCAGCGCGCCCGCCGCCTCCGCGAGCGCCGGGGACGGTACGCCGGCCAGCGCGAGTTCCGCGCTCTGCCAGGGCACCCGGCCCCCGGCCGTGGCCAGCCGCTGGTACTCGGCGCAGCACAGGCAGGCCGCCGCACCGGGCCGCAGCACCGGGCCGACCACCAGCAGCGCCCCGTCGCACCGGACCGGCACCAGCTCGACGGGGTGGCGCAGCGCGTGCCGGCTCAGCTCCTCGGCCAGGCCCAGCGTCCACCGCGTCAGCAGGACCACGCCCGGCCCGGCGGTGACCGCCCCCGCCGACGCGGCGTCGAGAAGCGGCACCCCCAGCTCACCGAGCGGGCCCGCCTCCGGGGCGTCGGCGCACCCGAACGCCCCCAACTGGTCGGCGGATCCCACCCACCGGGCCGGCGCGTGCCCGGGGGCTCCGCCGAGTCGGGTCATCGCGGTCACGAAGCGGCCTCCGGAGTGCGCAGGGCGGCGAACCCGAACGACGGCAGCCGGTCGGCGAGTCGACCGGTCGGCCCGGGCGACGGGGGCACGGTGTGAACGGCTCCCGCCGGTGCGGGCCCGGGGGCACCGCCGAGCGGAGTCATGGGGGTCACGAAGCGGCCTCCGGGGTGCGCAGGACGGTGAAGCCGAACGACCAGAGCCAGTCGGCGAGTCCACCCGCCGGGCCGGACGGCGGGGGCTCGGTGTGGAGGGGGCCCGTCAGTCGGGTCAGGGCGTGTTGGAAGGCCTCCTCGCGGGTGGCGACCCCGGCGAGCCAGTGTCCGGTCCAGCCGGGGTCCTCCCAGGCGGCCGTCCGCGCCCCGGCGGCGGCCAGCGCGGCCGCTGCGCCCCCCGAGGGCCGGACGGCGGCGGAACCCCCGGTGACGGTGGCCACGGCGGCCAGCCCCGCGAACGCGGCCGCGTCCCCCGGGGTCGCCTCGACGGCCTCTCCGAGCACCCGGTCCCCCTCCACGACGGCCCGGTACACCTCCGCACCCGGAGCGGCGCGGACCACGTACAGCCGGGCGGGGACGGCGAGGCGCTCCGTGAGGGCGGCCCACCAGTGGCGGGCCTGCGCATGCCCGGACCAGCGCTCCGGGGCCACCGGCGACGACCCGGCGCCCCGCGCGGCGCTCGCGCGCAGGGCCCGACCCCGGGCGTGGGCGGGGTTCGCGCCCACGGTGAGGCCGGCTCCGTCCAGACCCAGTTCGGCCGCCCGGCAGAACACCTCCAGGCGCGCCAGGTCCAGCCTCGGGGCGCCCCCGGTCAGGGTCGTCCCCGGCAGCGCGCAGGCGGCCAGCGGCACCGGCAGCTGCGGCAGCTCCCCCGGCCCCGGGTCGGGCAGCACCCCGACCCGGTCGTCGCCGAGGGCGGCCACCCGGCGCAGTGCCTCGCGCAGGGTGTCGGCGGGGTCGAGGGCCCGGCCGGTGTGGCCGGGCCCGAGCCAGGTCCGGTACCCGGCACGCGCCGGGCGGTCCCGCGCGAGCAGCACCGTGGGCAAGCCGGCCGGCAGCCCCCCGTCCTCACCTTCCTCCGCCGGATCCGCCAGCCCCGCCACCGCATGGAGCAACCGCTGCGCGGCCGCCCCCGCGAGCAGCGCGACCGCCGCCCCCGCGACCGCCCCCGCGGCAGGACCCGCGTTCCGGGCGAGGCGGGCCTCCAGCGCGGTCGCGGTGGCGTCGAGCGGGCCGGGGGCGGTGACCGGGGTGACGTAGCCGCCGGCTCCGCCCCGGCCCGCCGCCACGGCCGAAGCGCCGTCCGGGCCGTGGGCGAGGAGATGGACCCGGTCCTCCGGCAGGGCCGGATCGGCGGTGAACGTGACGGGCAGCCCGGACCGTTCCAGGGCCCGCCCGGCGGCCAGGGCCAGCGGGGCCCCGACGGCAGACGCCACCACCTCCGCCCGCGCCGCCCCCAGCGCCCGCGCCGCCCCGGCCGGATCCGCCGCGCTCACCGCGAGCCAGCGGTCCACGGAGCCGCGTACCGGGCCGGGGGGCGCGGTGACCA
This sequence comes from Streptomyces sp. NPDC102258, assembly GCF_055584685.1. Lineage (NCBI taxonomy): Bacteria > Bacillati > Actinomycetota > Actinomycetes > Kitasatosporales > Streptomycetaceae > Streptomyces > Streptomyces sp. NPDC102258. Next base: position 140,971 of record NZ_JBVJLO010000002.1, on the reverse strand, counting down.
GCAGGTCGTGGGCCTCCAGTTGCGCGACCAGGGCTTCCACGGCCGCCCGTACGGCGGAGCCCGCCGCCAGCCCGGCCAGGAGGGCCTCGACCCCGTCGGCCCGCAGCCGCGGTTCCAGCGAGCGCCACAGCGCGGGCAGCCCGGCGCCGCCCTCGATGGTGACGCTGCCGCGCCGGCCCCGCAGGTGGAGGCCGCCGCGCAGCGGGGTCACGGCGGTGCCGGGGCGCAGCCGGCGCACGGCCGCGCTCACGCGCCGCGCTCCACGGCGCCGATGGCGGCGCCGATCTCGGCGCGCCAGTCGCAGCCGGTGAGGGCGGGTACCGCGCGTACGACGAGGTGGGCCGCCAGGTAGCGCTCCAGCGGGCGGACGTCGCACAGGGCGAGGAGCCGGTACAGGGCGTTGGTGCAGGCCCGGTGGATCAGGTAGTCGGGGCGGCTGAACATGGCGCCCCGGGGGTCCGAGCGGGCCAGCAGCCGGTGGAACTCGCTGTACCGGGTGCGGGCTTCGTGGTTCCAGCGCTCCTCCGCCGCCGCGTCCCCGGTGGCGGCCGCCCGGGCCCGGTAGGCGAGCGGGTCGCCGCGCAGGTCCGTCCCGGCGTCGTGGCGGGCGCGCACCCGCTCCCAGGCGCCGGCCGAGAACTCCGCCCAGCCGCGCTCCCAGCCCCGCGCGCCACCGCCGGCGACGCGTCCGACGAGGGTGGTCACGGCGTCGCCGGCCCGTTCGGCGTGTTGCTCGAAGCGGGCTCGCACCCGCCCGTCCGGGTCGTCGTGGACGAGGAAGTCCTCCAGGTGGGAGACGTACGAGTAGTGGGCGCCGGCCAGGCCCCCGGGGTGGGCGGCGGCGTGCGCGGCGAGCGCGGTGACCGCCAGCTGGAGCCGGGCCGGCGCGCCGTCCCCGTGCCCGCCGAGGAAGCCGGCGCCGGCCCGCAGTGCGTCGAGCCCGTCGCGCAGCAACTCCTCGCGCAGGGCCGTCCCTTCCTCGCCGAGCAGCGCGCCCGGCGCGGTGCGGTCGGCGGGCTCGACGCGGACGGTGTTGTCCGGCTCGACGGGCCCGTACGGCGGCGGGACCAGTTCGGCGCGCCCGGCCTCGGCCGCCCGTTCCAGCAGCTCGGCCTCCGTCAGGCCGGCCCGCGAGGGGTGGGCGCGGAGCCAGTCGCGCAGCCGCGCGGCGGCGGCCTGCGCGGCGGGGCCGACCCGTGCGGGCGGTCCCTGGAGGCGCAGGCGCAGGTGGGGGCCGTGCAGCCAGTGCCGTTCGATGTGGGCGGTGAGCCCGTCGGCGGCGCAGGAGGCCGCCAGCGGCAGCATCACCTCGCGCAGCAGCGGCGCCTTGACCGGGTGGTGGTGGAAGGCGATGACGTCGAGCGCGGCGCCGTTCATCGGCTCGCTCCGGCCCCGGCCCGGTAGACCTCCAGGACCAGTTCGACCGCGCGGGCCGGGGCGGCCAGGCCGCCGGGTGCGGGCAGCGCCTCTTCGAGGACCGCGCCGTCCGGGTGCCGGGAGAGCCATTTGGGCAGGCAGCGCAGGTGCAGGGCGTTGCCGAGGTCCACGAAGTGCGGTTTGGGCCGGTTCAGCCGGGTCAGGAAGTCCTCGGCCGCCCGGCCGGTGGGCGCGGTCCCGGCCGGGTGCAGGAAGAGCTGTTCGGGCAGGTCCAGCAGCGCGCGCCAGCGGGCGGCGGCCTCGGCCGGGACGGGCGCGGCGGCGAGGTCGGCGCGCAGCTCCCGCACCACGCCGGGCGGCAGTTGCCAGCGGCGGCGGCGCAGGACGACGTGCCGGTGGCGCAGCCGGGGGCTGTGCGCGACCCGGCCGCCGGGCGCGGGCAGGGCGCGCGAGGGGGCCAGGGCCCGGAAGTCGACGACGCCGTGGGGGTGGTCGCAGAGGTGGGCGCCGATGCGGCGGGGCAGCAGGACGGGGGCGAGGAACCCGGGGTAGAGGACGTCGAGGAGTTCGCCGGTGGCGCGCAGCCGGAAGCGCACCTGGTCGGTGGGTTCGTCGTGCACGAGGTCCAGGTCGCCTTCGCCGATCGAGGCCCGGCCGCGGTCGGGGCCGATCTCGTCCGGAACCAGCAGGGGGTGGAGGTTGGCGTTGAACCCGCCGACGGGCCGGATCTGCGCGGCCCGGGCGCCGGGGTCCAGGCCGCGCCGGATCTCACGGGAGGTCGCGGCGGTGGCGCGCGGGTCGAGGGCGTCGAGGAACCGGCTGCCGAAGCGGCCCCAGCCGCCGTACACGTGGTTGACGGCGAGCAGTCCGCGGCCGGGGTCGCGCTGGAGGAAGTAGGCGTAGCTGAGGGGGCGTTCGACGGCCCAGCGCGGCAGCCGCCCGCCGAGGGACCGGACGGGACCGGGCGGGAGGACGACCTCGTGGGCGTCGGCGGGCGCCCCCGCACGTGTTTCCCGTACGTCGGCCAGGAACGCGGCGCGCATCTGCGCGAGTTCCTCCGCCCCGGTCGGAAGGCCACTCGGGCCGGCGGCGTCCAGGTCGCCGAACCGCCCCAAGGACTCCCAGGCCTCCGCGACCTCGGCTCCGAACTCCCACGGGCGGGGGCAGGTGCCGCCGCGGCCGTAGCGCGCGACGAACCGGTCGCGGACGAGGCGCCGCAGCAGGTGGCCGAGGTCGAACAGCTCCGCCAGCGGGGTGACTTCGGCGAGCGCCTCGTGATCGGCGGCGCCGAGGAAGCCGTCGAGCGACGGCGGGAGCGGGGCGACGACGTCCTCGGAGAGCACCGACAGCGGGGCCGAACCGGGCGGGACGGGACGGCCAGCGTCGGCGAGTTCGGCCGCCCAGCGCTCGGCGAGGCCGGCCAGCAGGGCGGGGCGGTCCTCGGCGGGGGCGGCGGCGAAGAAGGCGGTGGCCCGGCCGAGCCCGGCGATGCGGTCGGCCCGCGCCCCGTCCCCCGCCGCGTCGGCCACCCCGGCCGCCCCGGCCGAGCGCAGCCAGGCGGCGATGCGCTCCAGCGGGTCGGGGTCCTGTGCCGGCACCGGATCGGCGGGAACCAGCAGACCCGCCTCGCGGAGGCGTTCGAGGAAGGCCGCGGCGGCGGCCCGCCGGTCCGGGCCACCGTCCGCGTCCCCCCGTAAGGCGGCGGCGAGCCGGTCGGTCAGCTCCGCCATCGCCAGCGGGCTCGCGGCCAGTTCGGTGACCAGGCTCAGCGGGCCGCTGCCGGGCAGCTCCGCCTCGTCCTCCCGGGCCACGAGGTAGCGGCCTCCGGCGAAGGCGGTCCGGTCCCGCGCATAGGCCGCCCGCCCGTCGGCGGTGGTCCGCGCGGTGCTGGTGATCCGGTGCGGGAGGGCGGCCCGGCGGTGCGGGGCGTCCAGCAGGGCGAGGGTGAGGGCGGTGGTCAGGGTGCGGTTGGCCCGGACGACCGCGTGCAGGGAGCCGCCGAACAGGTCCGCCCCGCCCCAGGAGGCCACCGGTCGGGCCGGCTCCGCGGGCAGGGGGCCCCAGCCGACGGCGGTGAACCAGGACAGCGGGCTGGTCTTGGTGCTGGCCCGCAGGGCGTGCCGCAGGACTCCGGCCTCCTCCTTGCGGGCCCGCCGGTCGGCCGCGCCGGTGCCCGCCCGGAGCACGGCCCGCAGCAGGTCGGCGCTGGTGAGGGCGACGGCCTTGGCGAGCGCGGGCTCGCGGCACAGCCCGGCCAGGGCCGCGCGTTCGGCGGCCAGGGCCGGTGCGGTGGCGGCGTCGAGGGCGGCGAGGAGACCGGCGCGGTCCGCGCGCAGCCCGGTCCAGGTGGCGAGCCGGGGGACCCGGGCGGGCAGGTCGCCGAGCCGGGCCAGCAGCGCGGGGCGGGGTTCGCGGCCGTTGTGCAGGGCGCGGCGCAGGGGGAGGACGACGTCACGGTGGAAGCCGGCCGGATGGCCGCCCCGGCTGTCGTGCAGGTCGTCGCAGAGGGGGCCGGTGGTGCGCCGCAGTTCCGTTTCGACCCGGTGCAGGCGGCCCAGCAGGGCACGGTACCTCTCGGCGTCGGGGCGCTGGGCGGGATGGGCGAGCACGGTGGCGCGGACCAGCGCGTACGGGGCGGACCGCACCCGGTAGCCGGGGGCGTCGGCGCCCGTACCGCCCCATGGCTCCCGCGAGGACAGCGGTGTGGGCTGCGGCATGGGACTCCCCCGTTCCGGTCGGTCGGTGATGAGTGGTCGGTGACGGTGCGGTGTTCGGTGGGGGCGGGCCTCCCGCCGCACACGGAGTGCGGCGGGAGGCCCCGTACGGGGAGCGGGGTCAGAGGGTGGGGGTGTCGGTGGCGGGCTGCGCGCAGGAGGAGGAGCCCTGGCAGGAGCACGAACCCCAGGACGCTCCCCCTTCGGGCAGCGCCGCGGTGTCGCGCATCGAGGTGACGGTGAGGTCGCCGAGGTCGAGCTCCAGGTCCTGGAGGTCGAAGGCGGCGGCGGGTGCGGTGTCGGACATGGGTGTCTCCCGGGGGTGGAAGTGATAGCCGAATGTGCGCGGAATGAAATCGGCAGCCGCGGCGGTTCTTTTCCACCTGATTCCGCGACTGCCTTTCACCGGAAGTATGGCAAGACGCGGAGGGCGGCGGCAAGCATCGGAGAAATATGCCAGCAGCCCCCGAAAACCTTTCCTCCACCACCAAAAAACAGGGGTTTCACCAGGTCACAGCCACTGGATAGCGAACTCCAGACACCTTTCCGAAAACACTGACAGCCGCTCGGGCGAATTAAGTCAGCGACGCGTCAGCACCGCGTCAGAATTACGGCACCCCAAAACCGTCCGCGCGGCCGAATGCGCAACAGAATGCACAGCCGAATCCGGGTCCGCATCCGAGCCGGCCCCCGGAGCCCGGCGGCGCGTGGCCGCCGGGCGCGGCGGGCGCGGTCGGGTTCGGCCCCACGGGTCCACACCGGGTCCGCACCGGGCCCGCGCCGGGCCCGCGCCGGCCCCCGATGCGTCCGAGCGGCCCTCGCGGCATGCGCTTTCGAGTGACACCGCCGCCCGGGCTCGGGCGCGGCGGCGGCCGGGTACTCGACCATCTCAGGCGGCCGGTCATGTTCCGGTCACGAGTTGCCGATCAGGCCGGGCACCGCACGTCGGAGGCCGGGCCGCCGCTGGGAGAACCCGTGTACGTCCTGCTCGTCGCGAGCGCCTTCAACAGCCTTACGCAGCGCGTCCACGCCGAGCTGCGCGACCACGGCCACCGGGTGGCGGTGGAACTGGCCCTGCCCGGCGTCCGCCTGGCCGACGCCGTGCGGCGCCACGATCCCGACCTGGTCCTCGCCCCGATGCTGAAGACGGCGCTCCCCGAAGAGGTCTGGGCGGCCCGCACCTGCCTGATCGTCCACCCGGGGCCGGTCGGCGACCGGGGCCCCTCCTCCCTCGACCGGGCCGTGCAGGAGCAGGTGACCCGCTGGGGCGTGACCGTGCTCCAGGCCGGGGCGGAGATGGACGCGGGCGACGTGTGGGCCTGCGTCGAGTGCCCGGTGCCGCCGGTCGCCAAGAGCGACCTGTACCGGGGGGAGATCGCCGACGCGGCGCTGCGGGCCGTGCTGCTCGCCGTCGAGCGCGTCGCGTCCGGCACCCACGTCCCCCTCCCCCAGGACCCGGCCGCCGCCCGCACCCTCCCGTACCTGCGCCAGGACGCCCGCCGCATCGACTGGCAGAGCGACTCCACCGACCGGGTCCTGCGCACGCTGCGCGCCGCCGACTCCCAGCCGGGCGTACTGGACGAGCTGCTGGGCGGGGAGTGGTACCTGCACGGCGGCCACCCGGAGCCCCGGCTGCGCGGCCGGGCCGGTGAGCTGCTGGCGACGCGGGCCGGCGCGGTCTGCCGGGCCACCGCCGACGGCGCCGTGTGGATCCCGGAGCTGCGGGCCCGCCGGATCCCGGGAGAGCCGGCGCCGGTGAAGCTCCCCGCCACCCTCGCGCTCGGCGACCGGCTGCCCCCGCTGCGGGAGCACCCCGCGCCGCCGCCGCACGCCGACGCCCGGGGCCGTACCTGGGCCGACATCCGCTACCGGGAGGAGGGGCCGGTCGGGTTCCTGTCGTTCGCCTTCCCCGGCGGCGCCATGAGCACCGAGCGGTGCCGCCGGCTGCTGGACGCCTACCGGGCCGCCTGCGCCCGGCCCACCTCGGTGCTCGTCCTCGGCGGGGGCCGCGACTTCTTCTCCAACGGGATCCACCTGGGCGTCATCGAGGCGGCCGCCGACCCGGCGCGGGAGTCCTGGGAGAACATCAACGCCATGGACGACCTGGTCGAGGCGGTCCTGACGACCACCGACCGGCTGGTCGTCGCCGCGCTCGGCGGGAACGCCGCCGCGGGCGGGGCGATGCTGGCGCTCGCCGCCGACGAGGTCTGGTGCCGTGCGGGCGTGGTGCTGAACCCGCACTACCGCCTGATGGGGCTGTCCGGCTCCGAGTACTGGACGTACACGCTGCCGCGCCGCGTCGGGGCGGCCGCCGCGGACCGGCTGACCTCGGAGGCGCTCCCGGTGAGCGCCGCCGCCGCGCAGCGGGCCGGGCTGGTGGACCGGATCGTCGACTGCGCGCCGCAGGCCTTCGCCGGGGAGGTCGCGCGGCTGGCGGCGCACCTGGCGGCGCTGCCCGCCGCCCACTCCCGGACGGCCGCCAAGAAGGCGCTGCGGGAGCGCGACGAGGCGGCCCGGCCGCTGGCCTCGTACCGGGAGGCGGAGCTGGCGGCGATGCACCGCACCTTCTTCGACCCCGGGGCGCCCTACCACGCCCTGCGCCGGGCCTTCGTACGCAAGGAGGCTCCGGCGGGGACGCCACCGCACCTCGTCCGGGCCCGTCCCGCGCGGCCCGCCGCGGCCGTCACCCCACCGGCCGTACATGACGGGGCGTCCGGGCCGGGGGGCTGTTAGCAAGAAGGGTGGGGCCGACCGGCCCGCCGCGCATCCCGCCCCGTACCCCTCCCCGCCCGTCCCGAAGGAGGCATCCGTATGGATGCAGCACCGTCCGCCCCGGCAGAGGACCCCCCGATCCACATCCTCTGGATCAACGCGGGGCTGAGCTGCGACGGCGATTCCGTCTCGCTCACGGCAGCGATGCAGCCCAGCATCGAGGAGATCGTCATGGGGGTCCTGCCCGGTCTCCCCAAGATCGCCGTGCACTGGCCCCTGATCGACTTCGAGTGCGGCCCCGTCGGGGGCGCGGACACGTTCATCGAGTGGTTCTTCAAGGGCGAGCGGGGGGAGATCGACCCGTTCGTGCTGGTGGTCGAGGGATCGATCCCCAACGAGAAGATCAAGCCCGAGGGTTACTGGTGCGGGTTCGGCGACGACCCGCAGACCGGTCAGCCCATCACCACCAGCGAGTGGATCGACCGGCTGGCCCCCAAGGCGCTGGCCGTGGTGGCCATCGGCACGTGCGCCACGTACGGCGGCATCCACGCGATGGAGGGCAATCCGACGGGCGCCATGGGCGTGCCGGACTACCTCGGCTGGGACTGGACGTCCAAGGCCGGGATCCCGATCGTGTGCGTGCCCGGCTGCCCGATCCAGCCCGACAACTTCTCCGAGACCCTCACCTACCTCCTGTACCAGGCGGCGGGCTCGGCGCCGATGATCCCGCTGGACGACAAGCTGCGTCCCACGTGGCTGTTCGGCGCCACCGTCCACGAGGGCTGCGACCGGGCCGGCTACTACGAGCAGGGCCAGTTCGCGCACGCCTACGACTCCCCCAAGTGCCTGGTCAAGCTGGGCTGCTGGGGGCCCGTCGTCAAGTGCAACGTGCCCAAGCGGGGCTGGATGAACGGGATCGGCGGCTGCCCGAACGTCGGCGGCATCTGCATCGCCTGCACGATGCCCGGCTTCCCCGACAAGTTCATGCCGTTCATGGACGAGCCCCCCGGCGCGAAGGTCTCCAGCAAGGCGAGCGGCGCGTACGGCGCGGTGGTCCGCAAGCTGCGCTCGATCACGGCGCACACCGTGGACCAGGAACCGAAGTGGCGCCAGAGCGGCCGCACGCTGACCACGGGCTACCGCCCGCCCTGGTGAGCGCCGGCGGCCTCCTCCCCCGCACCGCACGCACCCACCCCCGCACCGAAGAAGGGTCACGGCAGACACGATGACACCGAAGACGAAGGCGGCCGGCGACGGCAGCGGCCTGGTCGAGATGGCCTGGGATCCGATCACCCGGATCGTGGGCAGCCTCGGCATCCACACGAAGATCGACTTCAAGCAGAAGCGGGTCGCGGAGTGCTACAGCACCTCGTCGGTCTTCCGCGGCTACAGCGTCTTCATGCGCGGCAAGGACCCCCGCGACGCGCACTTCATCACCAGCCGGATCTGCGGGATCTGCGGTGACAACCACGCCACGTGTTCGGTGTACGCGCAGAACATGGCCTACGGGGTGAAGCCGCCCCACCTCGCCGAGTGGATCATCAACCTCGGCGAGTCGGCGGAGTACATGTTCGACCACAACATCTTCCAGGAGAACCTGGTCGGGGTCGACTACTGCGAGAAGATGGTCCGCGAGACCAACCCGGGCGTCCTGGAGAAGGCGGAGCGCACCCCGGCCCCGCACGCCGGCGAGCACGGCTACAAGACCATCGCCGACATCATGCGCTCCCTCAACCCCATCGAGGGCGAGTTCTACCGCGAGGCCCTCCAGGTCAGCCGGTACACCCGCGAGATGTTCTGTCTGATGGAGGGGCGCCACGTGCACCCCTCCACCCTCTACCCGGGCGGCGTCGGCACCATCGCCTCCGTGCAGCTCTTCACGGACTACCTGAGCCGCCTGATGCGGTACTGCGAGTTCATGAAGCGCGTCGTCCCGCTCCACGACGACCTCTTCGACTTCTTCTACGAGGCCCTGCCCGGGTACGAGGAGGTCGGCCGGCGGCGCGTGCTGCTGGGCTGCTGGGGCGCGCTCAACGACCCGGAGCACTGCGACTTCACGTACGCCAACATGACCGACTGGGGACGGAAGATGTTCGTCACCCCGGGCGTGATCGTGGACGGCAAGCTGGTCACCAACGACCTCACCGAGATCAACCTCGGCATCCGCATCCTGCTGGGCAGCTCGTACTACGACGACTGGGAGGGCCGGGAGCAGTTCGTCACGCACGACCCGCTCGGCAACCCGGTCGACCCGCGCCACCCGTGGAACCAGCACACCATCCCGGCCCCGCAGAAGCGGAACTTCGACGACAAGTACAGCTGGGTGATGTCGCCGCGCTGGTTCGACGGCAAGGACCACCTCGCGCTGGACACCGGCGGCGGCCCCATCGCCCGCCTGTGGTCCACGGCGCTGTCCGGACTGGTGCAGACCGACTACGTGCAGGCCACCGGCCACAGCGTGGTCATCACCCTGCCGAAGACGATGACGAAGCCCGAGACCCGCTTCGAGTGGAAGATCCCGCAGTGGAGCAACGCGCTGGAGCGCAACCGCGCCCGCACGTACTTCCAGGCCTACGCCGCCGCGATCGCGCTGCACTGCGCCGAGAAGGGGCTGGCCGAGGTCCGCGCCGGACGCACCCAGACCTGGGAGAAGTTCGAGGTGCCGGACGAGGGCCTGGGCGTCGGCTTCACCGAGGCGGTGCGCGGCGTGCTGTCGCACCACATGGTGATCCGCGACGGCAAGATCGCCAACTACCACCCGTACCCGCCGACCCCGTGGAACGCCAGTACGCGCGACACCTTCGGCACCCCGGGCCCCTACGAGGACGCCGTGCAGAACACCCCGATCTTCGAGGAGAACTCCCCGGAGAACTTCAAGGGCATCGACATCATGCGCGCGGTGCGCAGCTTCGACCCGTGCCTGCCCTGCGGGGTCCACATGTACGTGGGCGGCGGCAAGACGGTCAAGACGATGCACGTCCCCACCGGCCTGAGCGGACTGGGCGGATGAGCGCCGCCACGGACGCCCGGCAGGCGGGCGCGCGCGTGGAGGAGGTCCTCGACGGGCTCGCCGCCGGCGGGGACCGCGCGGCGTGCGCGGCGGCCGAGGAACTGGTGCGCGTGCTGATGGACTTCTACGGGGCCGGGCTGGCCCGGATCGTGGAGCGGGTCGGCGCCCGGGCCCTGGCCCCGGTGCTGGACGACGAGCTGGTGGCGAGCCTGCTCTCGCTGCACGACCTGCACCCCGAGGACGTCCGGACGCGGATCGGGCGCGCGCTCGGCGCCGCCGGGGACGCGATGGAGCTCGTCGGCTTCGAGGAGGCCACCGGCGTGCTGCGGGTGCGCCCCCGGGCCGCGGCGGCCTCCGGCTGCGGCTGCGGGAGCGGTTCGGCGGAGGAGGCCGCGCGGGGGCTGGAGGAGGCGCTGGCCTGCTTCGCGCCCGAGGTGACGGCGGTGGAGGCGGAGCCCGCTCCGGCCCCGGCGCCGCCCCTGCTCCAGATCGGGACCCGCCCGAACGCCCCGGTGCGGGTGCCGTGACGGCGCCCGGCGTCCTGACGGGCGGCCCGCGCGGCCTGCGCCGGTTCGCGGGCCCGCGCCCGCCCCGCCCCGAGAGCTGCGAGCTGTGCGGGACGGTGGTGGCCGAGGACGGCCACCGCCACCTGGTGGAGACCGAGAAGCGGACGCTGGTCTGTGCCTGCATCGGCTGCGCCCTGCTGTTCGACCGGCCGGGCATCGTGACGGGCCGCTTCCGCGCGGTCCCCGACCGGTACCTGGCCGACCCCGGGCACCGGCTCGACGACGGAGCCTGGGAGCTGCTGCAGATCCCGGTCGGCGTGGCGTTCTTCTTCCGCAACGCCGCGCTCGACCGGCTCGTCGCCCTCTACCCGAGCCCCGCCGGGGCCACCGAGAGCGAACTCGACCCGGAGGTCTGGCAGCGCGTCCTCGGCGCGGGCCGGCTCTCGGATCTGCTCGAACCCGACGTGGAGGCGCTGCTGCTGCGCCGCTCGGAGGGCCGCACCAGCTGCCACCTCGTACCGATCGACATCTGCTACGAGCTGGTGGGGCGGATGCGGCTGCTGTGGCAGGGCTTCGACGGCGGGGCCGAGGCCCGGGCCGCGCTGGACGCGTTCTTCGAGCGGGTCGAGCGGCGCTCCCGGGTGCTGGCCGAGGGAGCGCCGTCATGAGCGGCGCCACCGACCTCGCCTTCTCCTGCGTCGGCGTACGGGCCGACCCGTACGCCGCCGGCCCGACGCTGGTCTTCCGGCTGCGGATCAGCGCCGGGGCGGGGGTGCGGGTGCACGCGCTCGCGCTCCGCTGCCAGCTGCGGATCGAGCCGGCCCGGCGGAGCTACGCGGACGGCGAGGTGGCGGCGCTGGGCGACCTGTTCGGGGAGCGGTCCCGCTGGGGCAGCACGCTGCTGCCGGTGCAGTTCGCGCAGGTGGCGCTGATGGTGCCAAGCTTCACCGGGGAGACCGAGACCGATCTGGTCGTGCCCTGCACCTACGACATGGACATCGCGGCGACCCGCTACTTCAGCGCCCTGGAGGAGGGCGAGGCGCCGCTGCTGATGCTGTTCTCGGGGACGGCCTTCACCGGCGACGGCGGCTTCCGGGTCGAGCCGGTGCCCTGGGACCGCGAAGCCTCGTACCGGATGCCGGCGGCGGTGTGGCGGGAGATGGTCGAGCAGCACTTCCCGGGCTGCGGCTGGCTGCGGCTGCCGGGCGACCTGATGGCGGAGCTGCTCGCCTTCCGCTCCCGGCACGCGCTCGCCTCCTGGGAGTCGACGGTACGCCGGCTCCTCGACGGCGCCGAGGGCGGCGGCGAGCCCGGGGGCGGGACGGCGCCGCCCCCGCTGCGGCTGGGGACCGTGCGGCCGCGGGTCACCGTCACCGAGAGGGCGGCCCCGTGACCGCCGCCACCGAGCGGGACTCCCGCTTCGACACCGCCCGGCACGTCGCGGACGCCGTCCTCTTCGAGGGGTACGTGCTCTACCCGTACCGGGCGTCGGCGGCCAAGAACCGGCTCCGCTGGCAGTTCGGCGTCCTCGTCCCGCCCGCCTGGGCCCCCGCGCACGGCGAGCACTCCTTCCAGCGCACCGAGGTCCTGATGGAACCCCGGGGCGAAGCCGTGCTCCACCTGGAACTGCGCTTCCTGCACGGCCAACGGCGCACGGTGGAGCGCCTGCGCGCCGACGGCGGCTTCGAGGAGACCGCCGAACTGCGCCTGCCCGACCGGATCCTGGTCCCCTGGGACGAGGGCACGGAGGAACGGGTGGAACTGGCCGTCCCCGTCGCCTCGCTGGCCGGGGAGAAGGTCGTCCTCCCCTTCACCCGGCCGGCCCGGGAGGAGAGCGAACCCGTACGGGACGCCGAGGGGCGCGTCCTCGGCCGGCTCGTGCGGCGCACCGCCGAGGCCGAGGGCCTCGTACGGGTCTCGGCGACCGCACTCGACGGCCCCTACCGGGTGCTGCGGCTCACCGCGGTCGTGGAGAACACCAGCCCGTGGACCCCGGACGGCGCGGACGCCACCCGGGAGGCGGCCCTGCCCCGCTCGCTGGTCGGCGCGCACCTGCTGCTGGGGCTCAGCGCCGGCTCGTTCCTGTCGATGACCGACCCGCCCGAGTGGGCCAGGGGCGCCGTCGCCGCCTGCGAGAACCGGCACACCTGGCCGGTGCTGGCGGGCGGCCCCGGCCGCTCCGACGTGGTCCTGTCCTCCCCGATCATCCTGGAGGACCACCCGGCCATCGCGCCCGAGAGCGCCGGGGCGATGTACGACGCCCTGGAGATCGACGAGATCCTCGCGCTGCGCACCGCCACGCTCACCGACGAGGAGAAGCGGGAGGCGCGCGGCACGGACGCCCGGGCGGCCGCCGTGATCGAGCTCGCCGAGTCGATGCCGCCGGAGGTGCTGGAGCGGCTGCACGGGGCGGTGCGCGGACTGCGCGAGATCACCGGCCCGGACGCCTTCGACGGACCGCCCGCCCTGACGGAACTCCCCGCCGAGGAGGCGGTGTTCCGGCCCGACACCCCCTGGTGGGACCCGGCCGGCGCGGACCCGGCGGGGCCCGTCCCGGACCGGGTCACGGTCGACGGGGTCGAGGTGGGCGCGGGCAGCCGGGTCGTGCTGCGGCCGGGACTGCGCCGGACCGACGCCCAGGACCTGTTCCTCAAGGGGCGTACCGCGCTGGTCGAGACCGTCCTGCACGACGTCGACGGCGGGGTGCACCTCGCCGTCACCGTGGAGGGCGACCCCGGCGCCGACATCCGCCGGGAGCAGGGCCGGTTCCTGTACTTCCAGCCGGACGAGGTCACCCCCCTGGAGGACGCGTGAGCGGCGGCGGGGGCGGCGGCCCGGTGCTGGTCGCCGGGATCGGCAACGTCTTCCTCGGCGACGACGGATTCGGCGTGGAGACGGTCCGCGCCCTGAGCGCCCATCCCCTGCCCGAGGGGGTCGAGGTGGTGGACTTCGGGGTGCGCGGGGTCCACCTCGCCTACCAGCTCCTCGACGGCTACGACACCCTCGTCCTCGTCGACGCCACCGCGCGCGGCGGCGCCCCCGGGACGCTGTACCTGATCGAGGCCGGGGAGCCGGGGGGCGCCGTCGGCGCGCCGGCCCTGGACGGCCACCAGATGTCCCCCGACACCGTCCTGGCCCTGTTGGGCACCCTGTGCGCGGGCACCGGCGCCACCCCGCCCCGGCGCACGCTCGTCGTCGGCTGCGAACCCGCCCGCGTCGAGGAGGGCATCGGGCTGAGCGCCCCGGTGGCCGCCGCGGTGCCGGAGGCCGTACGGATGCTGCTGGACCTGCTCCGGCGCCAGGACCCGTACGGGGCCGAGGGGGAAGACGGGGACGCCGTCCCCGTGGGCGCCGCCGAACCGACCCCGCGCGAACCGAGGAGAACCCCATGAAGAAGGCCGTCATCGCCGTCACCGGCGTGGTCCTGGTCGCCGTACTGGCGCAGGCCCTCCCCGACCTCAGGCGCTACCTGCGCATCCGCTCCATGTGAGCACCCGGGACGCCCCGCCCGCCCGAATGGCGTACGGGGCGTCCCGCACGTCGGCGTGCCCGCCCGTCGCGCCCGCGTCCGGCCGGTGTAATGAGCCCCGGCAGGACGGAGTCCCATGCACGAGATGTCGATCGCCATGGCGGTCGTTGGCCAGGTGGAAGAGGCGGCCCGGACGGGCGCGGCGAGCGCCGTGAGCCGGGTCGAGCTCCAGGTCGGTGAGCTGGCCGGGGTGGTTCCGGACGCCCTGGCCTTCTGCTTCGAGCTGGTCTGCGCCGGGACGGTGCTGGAAGGCGCCGAGCTCGTGACGCGGCCGGTGACGGCCCGCGCGCGCTGCGGCGCCTGCGCGGGCGAGTGGCCCGTGGGCATGCCGCCCGACCTGTGCTGCCCCGCCTGCGGCCGGGCCACTCAGGTGGAGCTGCTCTCGGGGCGCGAGTTGTGCGTGCTCAGCGTGACCTGGGAGGACGCCGCGCCCGTGGCCCCCCGCCGCGAACCGATCTCCGAGGAGGCCTGAACCATGTGCCGAGTGGTCGACCTGCACCAGGCGGTGCTCGCCAAGAACGACGGCGCCGCGCGCTCGCTGCGCGCCGCGCTCGCCGCGCGCGGGACGGCGGTCGTCAACCTGCTGTCCAGCCCCGGCAGCGGCAAGACCGCCCTGCTGGAACGGGAGTTGACGCTCGCGCGGGAACGGGGCGTGCCGGTCGCCGCCCTCACCGCGGACCTGGCCACCGAGAACGACGCCCTGCGGCTGGCCCGTTCGGGCGTCCCCGTCAAGCAGGTGCTCACCGACGGGCTCTGCCACCTGGAGGCGCCGATGCTGGGGCGCCACCTGGCGGGGTGGCTGCCGGAGGACACCCGGCTGCTCTTCGTGGAGAACGTCGGCAACCTGGTCTGTCCGGCCTCGTACGACCTCGGGGAGTCGCTGCGCGTGGTGCTGGCGTCGGTGACGGAGGGCGAGGACAAGCCCCTCAAGTACCCGACCGCCTTCGGGCTGGCCCAGCTGGTGGTGGTCACGAAGACCGACATCGCGGCGGCCGTGGAGTTCGACGAGGCCGCCTTCCGCGCGAACGTCCAGCGGGTCAACCCGGGGGTGGAGGTGCTGCTCACCTCGGTCCGCGCGGACGAGGGCACGGGCCTGCTGCTGGAACGGGCCCTGGCGGTCGCCGCGGGTGCGGCGGCGCACGTCCCCGTGATGGCCCGCCAGCGCCTCGCCGAGGAGCGGCACGCGCCCGACTGCGACCACGACCACGAGCACGACGACGAGCACGACCACGAGCACGAAGACGGCGACCACGGCCACGAGCACGGCCCGGGGCACACGCACACGCACCCGCATCCGCACGTCGACACCCACCGCCACGGCCACGGCGACCGCCACGCCCCGGCCGGTCCGGCCGGTCCGGCCGTCGCGCCGGCCCGCTGATGGAGGCACCGGAGCGCCGCCGGGTCACCGTGCGCGGGGTGGTCCAGGGCGTCGGGTTCCGGCCGTACGTGTACACCCGGGCCACCGGTCTCGGTCTCGCCGGGCACGTCACCAACACCCCGGACGGGGTGGTCGCCGAGGTGGAGGGCGCCCCCGCCGCCGTGTCGGAGTTCTGCGAGCGGCTCGCCGCCGACGCGCCCCCGCTGGCCGTGGTGGACGCCGTCCACCACCGCCGGGTGGCGCCCGTCGGGGACGCCGGGTTCACCATCATCGCCTCGCGCACCGGCGGCCCCGGCCGGACGCTGGTCTCCCCGGACGTCGCCACCTGCGCCGACTGCCTCGCCGAGCTCGCGGACCCGGCCGACCGCCGCCACCGCCACCCCTTCATCACCTGCACCCACTGCGGCCCCCGCTTCACCATCGTCACCGGGCTCCCCTACGACCGGGCCCACACCACGATGGCCCGCTTCCCGATGTGCCCCGACTGCGCCCGGGAGTACGCCGACCCCGCCGACCGCCGCTTCCACGCCCAGCCGGTCGCCTGCCCGGCCTGCGGGCCCCGGCTGCGACTGCTCGCCGGGCGGCCGCCGCGCGAGGTGACCCACGCCGACCCGGTCGCCGGGGCCCGTGCGCTGCTGGCCGACGGCGCGGTGCTCGCCGTGAAGGGGCTCGGCGGGTACCACCTGGCCTGCGACGCCACCCACCCCGGGGCCGTCGCCGCGCTGCGCCGCCGCAAGGACCGCGGGGCCAAGCCGTTCGCGCTGATGGCCCGGGAGCCCGCCGACGTCGAGGGCCTCGTCCGGCTGGGCCCCGAGGAGCGGGAGCTGCTCACCGGGGCGGTACGGCCCATCGTGCTGCTGCGCCGCCGCCCGGACGGCGCCCCGCTGCCCGGCGTCGCCCCCGGCAGCCCCGACCTCGGCGTGATGCTCCCGTACACCCCCCTCCACCACCTGCTGCTCGGCCTGGACGGCGACCCGGAGGGCCCGCGGCTGCTGGTGATGACCAGCGGGAACCTGTCGGGCGAGCCCATCGTCACCGACGACGCCGAGGCCCTGGAGCGCCTCGCCCCGCTCGCCGACGCCTGGCTGACGCACGACCGGCCGATCCACGTGCCCTGCGACGACTCCGTCGTACGGGTCTGCGACGGGGAGACGGTGGTGCTGCGCCGCTCGCGCGGGTACGCGCCGCTGCCGCTCACCCTGCCGCTGCCGGTCCCGGCCACGCTCGCCGTGGGCGGTGACCTCAAGAACGCGTTCTGCCTCGGCGAGGGCCGCCGCGCCTGGCTGTCGGCCCACATCGGCGACATGGACGACCTCGCCACCGGGTACGCCTTCGCCCGCGCCGAGCGGCAGCTGGAGTCCGTCACCGGCGTCTCCCCCGCCCGGCTCGCCGCCGACCGGCATCCCGGCTACCGCTCCGGCCGCTGGGCCCGCGAGCAGGCCGGCGGGCGCCCGCTGGTCCTCGTACAGCACCACCACGCGCACGTCGCCTCCGCGCTGGCCGAGCACGGCCTCGACGGGACCCGCGAGGTCATCGGGGTCGCCTTCGACGGCACCGGGTACGGGGACGACGGCGCCGTGTGGGGCGGGGAGGTGCTGCTCGCCGACTACGCCGGCTACGCGCGCTTCGCCCACCTGGCCTACGTACCGCTCCCCGGCGGCGACGCGGCCGTACGGCGGCCCTACCGCATGGCCCTGGCGCACCTGTGGGCCGCGGGCCTGGACTGGGCGCCGGACCTGCCCTGCGTGCGCGCCTGCCCGCCCGGGGAACTGCGGGTCCTGCGGACGCAGTTGGAGCGGGGGCTGAACTGTGTGCCCACCTCCAGCATGGGCCGGCTCTTCGACGCCGTGTCGGCGCTGGCGGGCGTCTGCCAGCACGCCGGGTACGAGGCGCAGGCCGCCATCGAGCTGGAGGGCGCCGCGGTCGGGGTGCCCGACGCCCCGCCCGACGCCGCCAGCGGTTACGCGTTCGCCCTCCGTACGCCCCCCGCCGGGGCCGCGGGCCCGGTCACGGCCGACCCGGCGCCGGTGCTGGCCGCGGTGGTGGCCGACGTACGGGCCGGGGCGGGGCGGCCGTTGATCGCCGCGCGCTTCCACGGCGCCGTCGCGGACCTCGTCGCCACGCTGTGCGGGCTCGCCCGGGACCGGCACGGCCTGGACACGGTGGCGCTGACCGGCGGGGTCTTCGCCAACACCCTGCTCTCCTCCGCCTGCGCACGGCTGCTGCGCGCGCGGGGGTTCACCGTCCTGCGGCACGGCGCGGTCCCGCCGGGCGACGGCGGGCTGGCGCTCGGCCAGCTCATGGTGGCGGCGGCCGCGCCCGTCACGGAACACCCACAGCGAGGAGAAGCCCATGTGCCTGGCGGTACCCGGCAGAGTGATTGAGATCGGGGAGAAGGACGGCACCCGGATGGCCACCGTCGACTTCGGCGGCGTCCAGAAGGAAGTGTGCCTGGAGTACCTGCCGGACCTGCGGGTCGGCGAGTACGCCATCGTCCACGTGGGGTTCGCGCTCCAGCGCCTGGACGAGGAGTCGGCCCGGCAGACCCTCGAACTCTTCGCGGAACTCGGCCTGCTCCAGGAGGAGTTCGGCGATCCCTGGGAGCAGGCGGCCGAGGCCGCCGGCGGCGACTGGCCGTTCGCCGACGAACCGGCGGCGCCCGCCGCACCGCACACGGCCGACGTCCGGCAGGAGGAAGTACCCCGGTGAAGTACATCGACGAGTTCCAGGACCCCGCGCTGGCCCGGCGGCTGCTGGACGACATCCACGCGACCGTGACCCGGCCCTGGGCCCTGATGGAGGTGTGCGGCGGGCAGACGCACACCATCATCCGGCACGGCATCGACCAACTGCTCCCGGAGCAGGTCGAGCTGATCCACGGGCCGGGCTGTCCGGTGTGCGTGACGCCGCTGGAGGTCATCGACAAGGCGCTGGAGATCGCCTCCCGGCCCGGGGTGATCTTCTGTTCGTTCGGGGACATGCTCCGCGTCCCCGGGACGGGCCGCGACCTGTTCCGGGTGCGGAGCGAGGGCGGCGACGTACGGGTGGTGTACTCCCCGCTCGACGCGCTGCGGATCGCGCGGGAGAACCCGGAGCGGGAGGTGGTCTTCTTCGGCATCGGCTTCGAGACCACCGCGCCGCCCAACGCCATGACGGTGTACCAGGCCAGGAAGCTCGGCATCCGCAACTTCAGCCTGCTGGTCTCGCACGTCCGGGTGCCCCCCGCGATCGAGGCGATCATGCGGTCGCCGAGCTGTCGGGTGCAGGGCTTCCTGGCCGCCGGGCACGTGTGCAGCGTGATGGGGATCTCCGAGTACCCGGAGCTGGCGGAGCGCCACCGGGTGCCGATCGTGGTGACGGGCTTCGAGCCGCTGGACATCCTCGAAGGGGTGCGGCGGGCGGTGCGGCAGCTGGAGCGCGGGGAGCACACCGTCGACAACGCGTACGCGCGAGCCGTCCGCCCGGAGGGCAACCCGGCCGCGCTCGCGATGCTGGAGGACGTCTTCGAGGTCACCGACCGGGCCTGGCGCGGCATCGGCGTCATCCCGGACAGCGGCTGGCGGCTGTCGCCGCGCTACCGGGAGTTCGACGCCGAGCACCGCTTCTCCGTCACCGGGATCACCACCCGGGAGCCGGCCGCGTGCCGCAGCGGGGAGGTGCTCCAGGGGCTGCTGAAGCCGCACGAGTGCGAGGCCTTCGGCGGTCTGTGCACCCCCCGCAATCCGCTCGGCGCCACGATGGTGTCCAGTGAGGGCGCGTGCGCGGCGTACTACCTCTACCGGCGCCTGGACCTGCCGGCGCCCGCCACCGCGGGCTCCGCGCCGGATCCCGTACCGGATCCCGTACCGGATGCCACGCCGGATCCCGCACCGGCCCCCGTACCGAACGCCGCGAACGCCGCGAACGCCGCGCTGGAGGCGAGCCCCGTTGCCTGAGACCGCACCGTCCGAGGCCGTCCTCGACGTCACCGGCTGGACCTGCCCCGCCCCGCTGCGCGACCACCCCCGGGTCGTGATGGGCCACGGCGGGGGCGGCGCGCTCTCGGCCGAACTGGTCCAGCACCTCTTCGCCCCGGCCTACGGCGGCGAGGCTCTGGCCCGGCTCGGGGACTCGGCCGCCCTCACCCTGGGCGGCGCACGGCTGGCCTTCTCCACCGACTCCTACGTGGTGCGCCCGCTGTTCTTCCCCGGCGGGAGCATCGGGGACCTGGCGGTCAACGGCACCGTCAACGACCTGGCCATGAGCGGGGCCCGGGCTGCTTACCTCTCCTGCGGGTTCATCCTGGAGGAGGGCGTCGAGATGTCCGTGGTGGCCCGGGCCGCCGAGGCGCTGGGCGCCGCCGCGCGGGCCGCCGGCGTGGAGGTCGTCACCGGGGACACCAAGGTCGTCGAGGCCGGTCACGGGGACGGGATCTACCTCAACACGGCGGGGATCGGGCTGATCCCGGACGGGGTGGACCTGCGCCCGCAGCGGGTGGTCCCCGGGGACGTGGTGATCGTCAGCGGCGAGATCGGCCTCCACGGGGTGGCCATCATGAGCGTGCGCGAGGGCCTGGAGTTCGGGGTCGACATCGAGAGCGACTGCGCGGCCCTCGGCGGGCTCGTACAGGCCATGCTCGCGGTCACCCCGGACCTGCACGTCCTGCGCGACCCCACCCGGGGCGGACTCGCGGCCTCCCTGAACGAGATCGCGGCCGCCTCCGGCACCGGGGTCGTCCTGCACGAGGGCAGCGTCCCGGTCCCCGAGGCCGTCGCGAACGCCTGCGCCATCCTCGGGCTCGACCCGCTGTACGTGGCCAACGAGGGCAAGCTCGTCGCGTTCGTGCCCCGCGAGCATGCCGACGCCGTCCTCGACGCGATGCGCGCCCATCCGCTGGGCCGCCGCGCGGCGGTGATCGGCGAGGCCGTCGCCGCACACCCGGGCATGGTCGTGGCCCGGACCGGCCTGGGCGGGACCCGGGTGGTCGACCTGCCGCTCGGCGAGCAGCTTCCGCGGATCTGCTGAGGCCGTCCCGCGAGCCCGCCGACCTGTCCACGGCGGCGGGCTCGCGGTCCGTGTTTCGACATGGCGGCAGGCCCCGCGGGCGCCCGGTTCCCCGCATGATCGGTTGCTCCGCCCCCGATCCAGGAGCCGCCCCCATGTCCGACATCACCGTCCGCGCCGCCCGCCCCGCCGACTTCGCGCACTGGCGCGTCCTCTACCGCGGTTACGCCGACTTCTACCGGGTGGAGCAGACGGAGTCGGCCGCCGCCACCGTGTGGGGGTGGATCAACGATCCCGCTCACGAGGTCGGCGCGCTCGTCGCCGAGGACGGCGCGGGCCGCCTCCTGGGGCTGGCGCACTACCGCCCGTTCGCCCGGCCGCTGTCCGCGACGGTCGGCTGCTTCCTGGACGACCTGTTCGTGGCTCCGGAGCACCGCGGTTCGGGCGCCGCCGACCTGCTGCTCGGCGCGCTGAGCGAGCTGGCGCGGGAGCGCGGCTGGAGCGTGGTCCGCTGGATCACCGCCGACGACAACCACCGGGCCCGCGCCAAGTACGACCAGGTGGCCACCCGCACCATGTGGGTCACGTACGACATGGCCCCGGCCGCCGCACCGGCTCAGGCCGACTCCTAGGAGTCCGCTCGATTTTCCGACGGTCCATCAGGTCATCCGTCCCGGACCCTTGACTCCGCTCGCGGCACTCGGGATTCTCGACGCACTGTTTGTGCGGGGCATGACAATTCATGCCCGGATTCGTCCGCGCCCCTCCGCCGACCGAAGACGCGAGTGATGACCTTGACCCCTCACCCCCGCCCGCGACGCCCCCGCCGCGGGCGCCGCCGGCCCTTGGCACTCCTGTCGCTGTTCGTCGCCGCCGTCCTGGCCGTACTGCTGGGACCCGTACCCAGCTCCTCGGCCGACACCGACTGGTGGACCCCCACCGCCCGCCCCCAGCCCGACGCGCAGGTTAACGTCACCGGCGAGCCCTTCAAGGGCACCGACGCCCAGGGGCGGGTCCGCGGCTTCGTCGACGCGCACGACCACATCATGTCCAACGAGGGCTTCGGCGGCCGGCTCATCTGCGGCAAGCCCTTCTCCGAGCTCGGGGTCGCCGACGCGCTCAAGGACTGCCCCGAGCACTACCCCGACGGCACCCTCGCCGTCTTCGACATGATCACCAAGGGCGGTGACGGCAAGCACGACCCCGTGGGCTGGCCCACCTTCAAGGACTGGCCCGCCCACGACTCGCTGACCCACCAGCAGAACTACTACGCCTGGATCGAGCGTGCCTGGCGCGGCGGCCAGCGGGTGCTGGTCAACGACCTGGTCACCAACGGGGTCATCTGCTCGGTCTACTTCTTCAAGGACCGCGGCTGCGACGAGATGACCGCGATCCGCCTGGAGGCGCAGAAGACCTACGACATGCAGGCCTACATCGACACGATGTACGGCGGCCCGGGCAAGGGCTGGTTCCGCATCGTCACCGACTCCGCGCAGGCCCGCGACGTGGTCAAGCAGGGCAAGCTGGCCGTCGTCCTCGGTGTGGAGACCTCCGAGCCCTTCGGCTGCAAGCAGGTCCTGGACGTCTCCCAGTGCAGCAAGGCCGACATCGACCGGGGCCTGGACGAGCTGCACCGGCTGGGCGTGCGCAGCATGTTCCTGTGCCACAAGTTCGACAACGCCCTGTGCGGGGTCCGCTTCGACGAGGGCACCCTGGGCACCGCGATCAACGTGGGCCAGTTCCTGTCGACCGGCACCTTCTGGCAGACGGAGAAGTGCACGGGACCGCAGAAGGACAACCCGATCGGCCTCGCCCCGGCCCCGCAGGCCCAGAAGGAGCTCCCGGCCGGCGTGTCCGTCCCGTCGTACGCGGCCGACGCGCAGTGCAACACCCGCGGCCTGACCGACCTCGGCGAGTACGCCGTACGCGGGATGATGCAGCGCAAGATGATGCTGGAGGTCGACCACATGAGCGTGAAGGCCGCGGGCCGGGCCTTCGACATCATGGAGTCCGCGTCCTACCCGGGCGTGCTCTCCTCCCACAGCTGGATGGACCTCGGCTGGACCGAGCGCCTCTACAAGCTCGGCGGTTTCGCCGCCCAGTACATGAACGGCTCCGAGGCCTTCAGCGCCGAGGCCAAGCGCACCGACGCGCTGCGCGAGAAGTACCACGTGGGCTACGGCTACGGCACCGACATGAACGGCGTCGGCGGCTGGCCCGGCCCGCGCGGCGCCGGCGCCCCGAACGCGGTGACGTACCCCTTCCGCAGCACCGACGGCGGTTCCGTCCTCGACCGGGTGAGTGCCGGGCAGCGGACGTGGGACCTCAACACCGACGGCGCGGCGCACTACGGACTGGTCCCCGACTGGATCGAGGACATCCGGCTCGTCGGCGGCCAGGACGTGGTGGACGACCTGTTCCGGGGCGCCGAGTCCTACCTCACGACCTGGGGCGCCACCGAGCGGCACCGGGCGGGGGTGAACCTCGCGGCGGGCGCCGCCGCCTCGGCGAGCTCCGCCGAGTGGAACCCGTTCACCAGCTACGCGCCGGGCCGGGCCGTGGACGGTGACCGGGACACCCGCTGGGCCAGCGACTGGAGCGACGACCAGTCCCTCACCGTCGACCTGGGAAGCGCGAGCCTGGTGGGGCGGGTGACGCTCGACTGGGAGCGCGCGTACGGGAAGGCGTACCGCGTCGAGCTCTCCACGGACGGCTCGGACTGGCGGACCGCCTGGTCGACGACGACCGGTGACGGCGGCCTGGACACCGCGCTGTTCGCCGGGACCACGGCGCGCTACGTACGCGTCCACGGCGTCGGCCGCGGCACGCAGTGGGGCTACTCCCTGCGCGAAGTGGGCGTCTACGGCGGCTGACGCCGCACCGACCGGGGCCGGCCGGACCAGACCCCCTGGTCCGGCCGGTCCGGCCGGCCCCGTACGTACCGGAAGGACCCACCATGGCCAGGATGCCCTCGGCCGAGCGGCGCCGGCAGCTGACCGAGGCGGCGATCCGCGCGATGACCCGCGACGGCGTCGCCCGGACCACGACCCGCTCGATCGCCGCCGAGGCGGGCGTGTCCCTGAGCGTGTTCCACTACTGCTTCGAGTCCAAGCAGGCGCTGCTGGCCTCGGTCATCGACGCGATCACCGCCCACTACGTCGCCGTGGTCAAGGAGGCCATCCGGCCGCGGGCCACCGTGCGCGAGAGCGTCCGGGCGGGCTTCCAGGCGTACTGGGACCACGTCCGCGCGCGGCCCGGCGAGCACATGCTGACGTACGAGCTCACCCAGTACGCCCTGCGTCAGCCCGGCTTCGAGCACCTGGCCCGCCGCCAGTACGAGCTGTACTGCGAGACGCACGCGGAGCTGCTGGCCCAGCTGCTGCGGGAGAGGGACCTCGACCCGCGGGTGCCGGTTGCGGTGCTGGCCCGCTACCTGGCGGCCATGACCGACGGGCTGACCCTGAACGCCCTCGTCCTCGGCGACGCCGGGGCCGCGGCCGGCGTCCTGGACCTGGTCACCGAGCACGTCGTCGCCCTGGTGGAGCCGGCGGCCGGGGCCGGCCCGCGGCCGCTCAGCCCGGATCGGCTGCCTGCCACACCGTGGTGACGTTGCAGAACTCCCGGATGCCGTGCCCGGACAGCTCCCGCCCGTACCCCGAGCGCTTGACCCCGCCGAAGGGCAGCGCGGGGTGGGAGGCGGTCATGCCGTTGAAGAAGATCCCGCCGGCCTCCAGGTCGCGCACGAAGTGTTCGACCTCGGCGTCGTCGCGGGTCCAGACGTTGGAGCTGAGGCCGAAGGGGGTGTGGTTGGCCCGTTCGACGGCTTCGGCCAGGTCCGCGGCCCGGTAGAGGGTGGCGACGGGGCCGAAGGTCTCCTCCTGGTCGATGCGCATGTCCGGGGTGATGTCGGCCAGGACCGTGGGCGCGTAGAACCAGCCGCCCGGGTGGTCCGCCGGGCGCCCGCCCCCGCACAGCACGGTGGCGCCCTTGCCCACCGCGTCCTGGACGAGTCCCTCCACGTCGTCGCGGCCCGACTCGGTGGCCAGCGGGCCGACCTCGGTGGCTTCGAGCATCGGGTCGCCGACGGTGAGGGCGTCCATCCCGGCCGTGAAGAGCCGGGCGAACTCGTCGTAGACGTCGGTGTGGACGATGAACCGTTTGGCGGCGATGCAGGACTGGCCGTTGTTCTGCACCCGGGCGGTCACGGCGGTGCGGGCCGCGCGGGCGATGTCCGCCGACGGCATCACCACGTACGGGTCGCTGCCGCCCAGCTCCAGGACCGTCTTCTTGACCTCGTCTCCGGCGACGGAGGCGACCGCGCGCCCGGCGGGCTCGCTGCCGGTCAGGGTGGCCGCCGCCACCCTCGGGTCGCGCAGGACGGCCTCGACGGCGCGCGAGCCGATCAGCAGGGTCTGGAAGCAGCCGCGCGGGAACCCGGCGCGGTGGAAGAGGTCCCCGAGGTAGAGGGCGGTCCCGGGGACGTTCGAGGCGTGCTTGAGCAGGCCCACGTTGCCGGCCATGAGGGCGGGCGCGGCGAAGCGGATGACCTGCCAGAGCGGGAAGTTCCACGGCATCACGGCGAGCACGACCCCGAGCGGGCGGTAGTGGACCCGGACGCGGGAGGCGCCCGAGTCGCGTACGTCGTCCTCGGCCGGGCGCTCGTCGGCGAGGAGGGACTCGGCGTGGGCGGCGTACCAGCGCATCGCCTTCACGCATTTCGCGGCCTCGGCGCGGGCCGCCGCCAGGGGCTTGCCCATCTCGGTGGTCATCGTGCGGGCGATCTCCTCCGCGTCGGCCTCCAGGACGGCGGCCGCGCGGGTGAGGAGTGCGGAGCGTTCGGCGAAGGTGGTGCGCCGGTAGGTGGCCGCGGTCCGCGCCGCCTCCGCGAGGGCGCGCTCGATGCCGTCGGCGCCGAGCTCGTCGAAGGTGCGCAGCGTCTGGCCTGTCGTGGGGTTCACGGTGGCGATGGGCATGGTCCGGCCTTCCTGCGAGGTGTCCGCCCCACCGACCCTGCCCCCGCCCCCGCCGCCGCGCAAGACGTGGAACGGGCCGCCGGCCCTCGTACGGGCACCCGTCGCGCACCCGCGGCCGGTCGGGACAGGCCGCGGCGGCCACGCGCCCGGCGGCTACCGGCCGCGGCGGGGCTTGCCGCGTTTGGCGGGCTTCGGGGCGGCCGAGCCGCCGCGGGCGGGCTTGCCCGTCGTCTTGCCGCCGCTCTTGGCACCCGACTTCCCGGCCCCGGTCTTCGCGGCGCCCGGCTTGCCCGTGGCGGCCTTGCGCTGCTTGGGCTGGGGCGGCGTCGGGGGACGGCCTCGGGTGCTGTTCACCGTCCGGCCCCGGACGATGCCGATGAACTCCTCCACCAGGTCGGTGGTCCGCTCCTCGGGCCAGCACAGCGCGATGCGCGAGGCGGGGGCGTCCGTCACCGTCCGGTACGTGAGGTCCTTGCGGTGGTGCAGCCGGGCCAGCGACTGCGGGACGAGGAGGACGCCGATGCCCGCCGCCACCAGCTCGATCGCGTCCGCCGTGGTCGCGGGACGCTCGAAGGCGGGGCGGCCCGGCGGGGTGTCCCAGCCGAGCACGTCGTCGAGGGGGTGCAGCACGATCTCGTCGGCCAGGTCCTCGGTGGACACCTCTTCCACGGCGGCCACGAGGTGGTCCTTCGGGATGACCACCACGGTGGTCTCGGTGTACAGCGGGATCGCGCTGAGGTCCGTACGGTCCACGGGCAGCCGGACGAACCCGGCGTCCGCGTCACGGGCGCGCAGCGTCCCGTACGCCTCGGCGGCGCTCACGCCCACGAGGGTCAGCGGGACGTCGGGCAGCCGCTCGTTCCAGATCCGCACCCACTTCGTGGGCGTCACTCCCGGGACATAGGCGAGCCGGAACGAAGGGGGTACATCCGAGCCTGTCACTCCGCCAGGTTACCGGTCGTGGTCGGAGGTAGCGCACACGCTCGATACCCTTGACCCCATGACGTCGCACCAGAGCACCCAGACGATGAAGCCCGCCACCGCGGCGAAGAAGCTGGGTGTGTACCTCGAAGCCACCCCCGCAGAGTTCCAGGAGGGTGTGGTTTCGCGCTCCGAGCTGAACGCACTCCAGACCGAGCCGCCCGCCTGGCTCGTGGAGCTGCGCCGCAACGGCCCGCACCCGCGGCCCGTCGTCGCGGCCAAGCTCGGCGTGTCCATCGCCGGTCTCGCCCGCGGCGGGGTCACCGAGGCCCTCACCACGGACCAGATCGAGGCCATCAAGCAGGACAACCCGGAGTGGCTGCAGAAGGAGCGCGCCACCCAGGCCGACGTCCGCAAGGAGGCCGTGCGCATCAAGGAGAAGAACGCGCAGAAGTCCGAGAAGCAGTCCGGCGACCCCCGCTAGTCCCCCGCCGGCCCGCCGGTCCGCGGCGCGTCACCCGAGGGGACGCGCGGAGGCCGGCCGCTCCGGCGGCGGCCGCCGCCCCGGCGCGGGCCGTCAGCCGGGCAGGGTGACCAGCCCCGCCTCGTAGGCCATGATCACGAGGTGCACCCGGTCCCGGGCGCCCAGCTTGGTGAACAGCCGGGCCACGTGCGTCTTGGCGGTGGCCTCCGAGATGAACAGCTCCGCGGCGATCTCGCTGTTCGACCGGCCCCGCCCGACCAGGGTGAACACCTCCCGTTCCCGGTCCGTGACCCCGGCGAGCGGCTGTTCGCCCCTGCGCGGCGCCCTCGCGCCGGGGCCGCGCGTGAAGTCGGCGATCAGGCGACGCGTGACACCGGGGGCGATCAGCGCGTCCCCGGCGGCCACCACCCGGACCGCCGCGAGGATGTCGTCCAGGGCCATGTCCTTCACCGCGAACCCGCTCGCGCCCGCGCGCAGCGCCCCGTAGACGTGCTCGTCCTCGTCGAAGGTGGTCAGGACCAGGACCCTGGGCGCGTCCGGCTCCGCCGCGATCCGGCGGGTGGCCTCGATGCCGTCCATGCCGGGCATGCGTACGTCCATCACCACCACGTCGGGGCGGTGCTCGGCGGCGAGCCGGACGGCGTCCGCGCCGTTGCCCGCCTCGGCCACCACCTCCAGGTCATCCGTGTCGGCCATGAGCATGCCCAGGCCGGAGCGTACGAGCGGCTGGTCGTCCACGAGCAGGACGCGTATCCGGCTCACCGGCCGGCCCCCGCTCCGTCACCGGCGGCCGGCAGCGGCAGTTCCGCCGCCACCCGGAATCCGCCCTCGGGCCGGGGTCCGGCGCTGAGGCTGCCGTGGAGGAGGGCGACCCGCTCGTACATGCCGGTGATCCCGAAGCCGCCCCGGCCGGCCGGGGCGGACGCCCCCCGGCCGTCGTCGACGACCTCCACCCGCAGCCCGTCCGCCGAGAAGTCGAGGCCCACCCGGGCGTGGGCGGCGGGGCCCGCGTGCCGGACCACGTTCGTGAGGGCCTCCTGCACGATGCGGTACACCGACAGGTCGATGTCCGGCGGAAGGCGCCGCTCCGCCCCCGTCCTGTGTACGTCGACCCGTACCCCGGCGTCCGCCAGCGAGGCCGCCAGGGCGTCGAGTGCGGCCAGGCCGGGCGCGGGACCCGTCGGGACGTGGCCGCCCTCCCCGTCCGGCTGGGCCCGCCGCAGGCCGGTCAGCGTGCGGCGCAGGCCCGCCAGGGTCTCCCGGCTGGTGGTCTCGATGGCCGCCAGCGCCTTCCGCGCGTCGTCGGGCCGGGTCCCGATCACCCGGCTGCCGGCGCCCGCCTGGATGGCGATCACGCCGATGCTGTGGGCGACCATGTCGTGCAGCTCCCGCGCGATGCGCAGGCGTTCCGCGGTCAGGGCTTCGGCCACCTCCGACTCGCGCAGCTCGGCGGCGTGCTCGCGGCGCTGGCTCAGCAGCAGTCCGGCCAGGCCGGCGGCGGCGGTCCCGAGGACCGTGACGAGCAGGCTGCTCGTCATGGCGTCGGGTCCGTTCGCCATCGCGGCGACCACCGGCACCTCCACCAGGCCCACGGCGACGGCGGCGATCACCGCGTGGCGGCGCGGGCGGGTGGCGACGACGACCCCGAAGACGATGGCGACCGGTACGAAGGCCAGGTAGCGGTCCGGCACCAGTGAGCTCCCCTTGACCGAGAAGGCCAGCACCGTGACGACCGTCAGGGTGAGGGCCAGCGCCGCGGCGGGCCGGCGCCGCAGCAGCCCCGTGAGCAGGCCGAGCCCGAGCGTCAGGACGGCCGCGAGCAGCGACCCGGTGGCGCGGGAGATCCCGCCCACCAGCAGCAGGGCGACGAAGACGTAGAGGACGCCTCCGCCCCAGTCGAGGAAGGCCGAGGCCCCTTTTCGGCTGGTGGCGAGGGGTGCGGGCAGCGCTGTCGTGTTCATGCCCCGACCCTAGAACGCACCCCGGCCCGTGGGCGTCGGCCGCCGGGCGTACACCCCGGGGCGGATGTCGGCGTACCGGGCGGGGCCGTGCTGAAACCCGTTCGGCCGTGGGGCGTTAGAAGGGCGGAACGAGCGCCACGCACGAGGACGAGGAGCGAGATGACCGACCCCACACCAGCAGGACCGGGCCGCCGGAGACTGGCCGCCCACTGCCGGCACATCAGCGAGGACCCCTCGTTCGGGATGGCGGTCTTCGTCGTGATCCTCCTCAACGCGGGGCTGATGGGCGCGGAGACGTACAGCGGGCTGGCCGCCGCGCACCGGCAGGTCCTGCAACTGGCCGAGCAGGGCTGCCTGACCCTGTTCACGCTGGAGATGCTGCTGCGTCTCGGAGCGCACGCCGACCGGCCGAAAGCATTCTTCAGGGATCCGTGGAACGTCTTCGACCTGTTGATCGTCGCCTCGGCCTTCGTGCCGTTCCTGCGCGAGAACACCACCGTGCTGCGGCTGCTGCGCCTCGCGCGCGTCCTGCGCACCGCCCGTTTCCTGCCGCACCTGCGGATCCTGCTGATCGCGGTGGGGCGCAGCCTGCCGGGCACCGCCAGCTTCCTGTTCGTGGGCGCGCTGGTGGTGTACGTGTACGCGATGGTCGGCTGGGTCTGCTTCGCGCACTCCGACCCGCAGCACTACGGGTCGATCGGCCGGGCGGCGCTCACCCTGTTCCTGCTCACCACCCTGGACGGCCTGACCGATGCCGTCCGGGCGGGGCTGCAGATCTCCCGGTTCAGCATCGTCTACTACGCCTCGTACGCGCTGCTCGCCTCCTTCGTGCTGGTCAACGTCCTGATCGGGGTGGTGCTCAACTCCCTGGACGAGGCGCGGGAGATGGAGGAGGCGCAGGCGCGGGCCCGGGAGCGCGCCGGGCGGGGCACCGACCCGGCCGACGAGGTCCGGGAGCGGATCGTCGCCGCCCGGCTCGCCCTGGCCGACCTGGAGGCGAGCCTCGCCCACGTCCCCTCCGGCGCCGCCGGTACGGCGGAGCGGCAGCTCGAAAACGCCGGGCGGACCGCACCCCGGGGGATGTGACGGAAGTCTGACGGACGGCCGTCCGCCCTGGCGCCGGGGTGGCGGCGGGTGGTCGAATCGGCGGGTGAGCACAGACACGCGTACGGAGGACCCCGACGGGCACGGCGCCCCGGTCGGCCGGCGGCTGGTCCTGGGTACGGTCGGGCTCGGCGCGGCCGCGCTGGTGGCCGCGCCCGTGCTGCGCCGGGCCGTGGAGAGCGGCCTCGGCGCGGCCGCCGGCAAGGATCCGACCGGGCTGACGGGGCTGCTGCCGAACGGCGGCGGGTTCCGCTACTACTCGGTCGCCGCCTCCGTCCCCCGGCGCGGTCCGGCCGACTACCGGCTCACCGTCGACGGCCTGGTGGACCGGCCGGCGACGTACGACCTCGACGCCCTGCGGCGGCTCCCGCAGACCCGGGTGGTGCGCGACGTGCAGTGCGTCACCGGCTGGCGGGTGCCCGGCACGCCCTTCGAGGGGGTGCCGGTGGCCCGGCTGCTGGACGCGGCCGGGGTGCGTCCTGAAGCCCGGGCGATCCGCTTCAGCTGCTTCGACGGCACCTACACCGAGAGCCTGACGCTGCCCCAGGTCCGCCGCGACGACGTGCTGGTGGCGCTGCGCATGCGGGACGCCCCGCTGGGGCACGACCACGGCGGGCCGGCCCGGCTGTACGTCGCGCCGATGTACTTCTACAAGTCGGCCAAGTGGCTGTCCGGCATCACCGTCACCGACGGGGTGGAGCCGGGCTACTGGGAGCGGCTCGGCTACGACGTCGACGCCTGGGTCGGCCGCTCGAACGGACGTGACGATGCCCCCACGGTCTGATCTCCCGCCCCGCGTGCGCCGCTTCAGTGCCGCCGAGCGCTGGGTGCACCGTACGACCGCGGTCCTCGCCGGGGTGTGCGCCGGCTCGGCCGCCACTCTGTACCTGCCGCCGCTCGCCGAGCTCGTCGGGCGCCGGCACCTGGTGGTCACCGTCCACACCTGGTCGGGCCTGCTGCTCCTGGTGCCGTTTCTGCTGGGGCTGCTCTCCCGCGCCTTCCGCGCCGACCTGCGGGTGCTGAACCGGTTCGGGCCGCACGACCGGGTCTGGCTGCGCGCGGTGCTGCGCCGCCGGGGGCCGCGGCCGGCCGGGAAGTTCAACGCGGGCCAGAAGGTCTACGCGGCGTGGCTGGCCGGTGCGGTACTGGTGATGCTGGGCACCGGGCTGCTGATGTGGTTCACGGGGCTCGCGCCGCTGGTGTGGCGGACCGGGGCCACCTTCGTGCACGACTGGCTGGCCCTGGCACTGGCCCTCGTACTCGCCGGGCACATCGGCAAGGCCCTGGGCGATCCGGAGGCCCGGCGGGGCATGCGCACCGGCTTCGTGGGCCGGTGGTGGGCCGAGCGGGAGCACCCGCTGTGGCGGCCCGGGGACTGAGCCCCGGGCCGGGCCCGGTCAGCCGCCGTCGCGGACGGCGACGATGCCGTTGAACACGCCGACGTAGGCGGTGCCGTCGGGGCCGAGGGTGATCGGCGCCCAGTTGTTGTCGTACAGCGGGCCGGTGCCGGTCAGCTGCCGCCAGCGGCGCTCACCGGTGCGGAAGTCCACCGCGGTGAGGTACCAGGCGTCGATGCCCCAGGCGTTGGGTTCCTTCTCGTAGAAGTAGAGCAGCCCGTTGCCGGTGGAGAGCTTGGGGACGACGGAGGGCGAGCGGACGGCGCTCTGCCAGACCGTGTCGCAGCCACTGCCGTCGGGGCGCACGTCGATGCGGCTGACGCCGCCGGGGACGGACGTGCCGAGCAGCAGCGAGGTGGGGTTCTCGTAGCCGAAGTTGTTCTCGACGACGATGCTGTCGCCCCAGGTGATCAGGGAGTTGTCGGTGGTCGAGGCGCCGGAGCCGAAGACGGGCACCGCGCAGACCAGCCGCCGGCCGTCGGGGACGTCGGTGCCCCGCTTGTAGACCAGGACGTGCATCCGGTCGTCGGCGTTGTCGGTGATGGCGACGTAGCCGTGGCCGAAGAGGTCCGGGGTGGTGCCCGAGCCCTGGTTCACGGAGCCGGGCTTGGTGCCGGTCCCGCGGTCGTACGTCTGGCGCCACTGGGTCTCGGGGGTGCCGTCGGCGGTGGCGCGGAAGCTGTAGAGCGCGTGGTCGGTGACGATGGAGACCCCGTCCTCGGCGACCGAGAAGGAGTTCTGGATCTCCTCGCCGGCGAGGCGAACCGAGCGGACCGTCCCCGTGCCGGGATCGACGGTGCCGACGCGGCCCTGGCGGGTGACCCACCAGATGCGGCCGTCCCAGTCGGGCATGACGGAGGTGACGGGGTCGCAGGTGCCGCTGGGCCGGAGGTTGGTCCAGCCGACGCAGTCGTGCGGGACCTGGCCGGTGAGGTCCCAGTCGTCCTCGACGGTGAACGTCCAGCTGCCGTCGGGGCGCTGGGCGTGGGCGAGGCGCAGGACGTGCTGGCGGGAGTCGGCCAGCACGGCGCGGTCCTGGTCGTCGAGGTAGAAGTACGCGCCGCCCGAGGTGTCCTTGAAGATCTTCGTGAAGTCGAGCGAGGTGATCGCCTCGACCGTCGAGGAACGCTGCGGGAGCGGGTACTCCGCGAGCGCGGCGAGCGTACGGGGCTCCAGGAGCTTGACCTTGAAGCCGGAGAAGGTGCCGCAGACGGTGACCAGCCGCCCGCCCGCGTCGAAGGTGGCGGTGGCGCACTCCCCGCCGAGGGCGGCGATCTTCTCGCTGGTGACCCGGGGGCTTCGGCCGAGCGGGCCGGACCACGGCGAGGTGGCGCTGCCGGCCGCGTCGGAGTGCATGCCGCTGCGGCCGTTGGGCGCGAGGTGGGGGTGCTGCGGCGGAGCCACGCCGGGCAGCGGGGCGGCGACGGCCGGAGCGCCGTCGTAGTGGCTGACCAGGCGGTGGCCGGGGGCCTGGGGGATCGCCTCGGCGTGGGCCGCCGGGGCCAGCCCGTACAGCACCGTCAGTGCGGCGAGGGCGGGGGCCACGGCGCAGTCCAGCGTTCTCCGGAACATCCGGGCGTCCTCCTGTCCTGTTGTCCTTCGGGCCTGTCGACCACGTGTCCGGCATCGCGCACGCCGCTGCCAGACGCTAGGCCGCGCCGCCCGAGGAGTCCATGGACGGGCCGCGTGCTTCACGAACGCGCAACAAGCCGGGGACCAACGTCCGCAGGGGCCTTGCCCGGTCGGCGCTGAACGTGCCATATATGTCTAGACCTTTAACGGCAGTTCCCGGCCAGGAAGCGCAGGAAGGCACCCCGTGCGACGCACCGCTCCCCCGCGCCCCCTCACCGCGGCCCTCGCCCTGTGCCTGGCCCTCGGCGCGCTGACCGCGGGCTGCGACGAGGGCGACACCCGGCCCCCGCACCCGCCCGGCGGTCTCACCGCCCAAGCGGCCAGCGCCACTTCGGCCCACGTCATGTGGCACTCCGCCGATCCCGCCGACGGGGTCACCGGTTACCAGGTGTTCCAGGCCGGGCGGCTGGTCCGCGAACTCCCGGCCGACAAGACGATGGTGGACGTCACCGGGCTCAGCGCGCTGACCGCCTACGACTTCACGGTCCGCGCCCGGGACGCCGCCGGGAACCGCTCCGCGCCGAGCGCGCCCGTCCGGGTCGCCACCCCGGCGGCCAGGGCCGAGGACCACCAGGCCCCGACGGCGCCGCCCGCCACCACCGGCCGCGCGGAGGGCCCCCGTACCGTCCGGCTGGAGTGGGAGGCCGCGACGGACGACGCGGGGGTGACGGCGTACGACGTCTACCAGGGCGGCGTCCGCATCCACACCACCGGCCCCGGCGAGCACGGCACCGCCCTGACCGGCCTCCAGCCGGGCACCGCCTACTCCTTCACCGTCCGGGCCCGCGACGGCGCCGACAACTCCTCGCCCGACGGGCCGGCCGTCGCCGTGACCACCCCGGCGGACGCCGCCCAGGGCCCCGGCACGGCGCCCGGCGCGTTCACCGCGACGGCCTCCCCCGGCACGGTCGACCTCGCCTGGACCCCGCCGGACACCGGGCACCCGGTCGGCGAATACCAGCTCTACGTCAACGACCGGCCCGTCACCGTCATCCAGTTCGGGGCCGGAGCCGTCCCCGCCGGCCGGGCCTCCTACCGGCTCGCCACGGCCGAGCCGGCCGGGACCGTGTGGACCCTGAAACTCCGCGCCCGGCTGCCCGACGGCAACTGGGGGGCCTTCTGCGAGGAGCGCCGGATCACGCTCGCCGGCTGAAGGAATCCGCCCCGGGCGGGCCGGGGCGGGCGGGACCGGACCGCGATCGGGTGCCGATCCGACGCTTCCGGCACTGCCGCGAAAGAAGATCGCGCAGAATACAACCGTGTTCGGTGAGTACTCGGTCAACGACAATCAGGCATCCTCCGCAGGCCGCGGCCCTGCGCCAGACTCTGGCGCCGTGCCGGGAAACCTGCCGCCGGAAGCGGCGAGCTTCGTCGGCCGGGAGCGGGAACTCGACCGGCTGGACGCCCTGTTGGACGACCGAAGACTGATCACCCTGACCGGGGTGGGCGGTGTGGGCAAGTCCCGCCTCGCCCGCCGCGCCGTCGCCCGCGCGGCGGCCCGGGCCGACGGCGTCTGGTGGGTCCACCTCTCGCCGCTGCGCGACCCCCGGCTGCTCACCGCGACCGTGGCCCACGCCATCGGTCTCGCCGACCACTCCGCGCACGCCCTCGACGAGGAGCTGTGCGCCTGGATGGCCGACAAGCAGCTCCTCCTCGTCCTCGACACCTGCGAGCACCTCGTCTCCGCGGTCCGCCACCTCGCGGCGGAACTCCTCCAGTCGGCGCCCGGGCTGACCGTGCTCACCACCTCCCGGGAGCGGCTCGGATCCCCCGGCGAATGCGTGCTGGAGGTGCTCCCGCTGCCCTCGGAGGGCCCCGACAGCGACGCCCTGGCCCTCTTCCGGGCCCGCGCCCTGGCCGCCGCCCCCGAGGCCGTCGCGGTCTTCACCGACCCGGGGCGGGTCCACCTCGCCACCGAGGTGTGCCGCCGCCTGGACGGCATCCCGCTCGCCCTCGAACTGGCGGGCGCCCGGCTGCGGTTGTGGACGCTGGAGCAGCTGGCGCAGCGGCTCGGCACCCGCTTCGAGGTCCTCGCCCACGGCCGGGCCGCCCGGCCGCCCCGGCACCGGACGATGCGGACCGCGATCGGCTGGAGCCACGAGCTGTGCGAACCGGTGGAACGCCTGCTGTGGGCCCGGCTGTCGGTGTTCACCGGCGACTTCGACGTGGCCGCCGCCCGGGCGGTGTGCTCCGGCGGGCCGCTGGCCCCGGCCCGGGTGGAACGCGTGCTGGAAGGCCTGGTCGGCAAGTCCGTCGTACGGCGTTCCGAGGAGCGGGGAGCGGGCGCCCGCTACGTGATGCTCGACACCATCCGCGAGTTCGGCCACGACTGGCTCGCGGAGCTCGCCGAGGTGCGCACCGTCGCCGACCGGCACGCGCACTGGTACGCGGCGCTGTGCCGGGCCGCCGAACAGGGGTGGATGGGGCCCGGCCAGGTGGACTGGTACCGCAGGATGACCGCCGAGCACGCCCAGGTGCGCACCGCGCTGGAGCACCTGCTCGCCGCCGAGCCCGCCGCGGCCCTGGAGATGGCCGGCGCCCTGTGGTTCTTCTGGTTCGCCTGCGGCCACGTCCACGAGGGCCGGGGTTTCCTCGAACGGGCCCTGGAGCAGGCCCCGCCCGGGGGCGCCGCGCAGGCCCAGGCGCTGTGGGCCGTCGGGCTGACGATGCTGCTCCAGGGGGACATGGAACGGGCTCGGGAGACCGGCGCCCGGTGCACCCGGGTGGCGGCCGTGCTCGCCGACCCGGAGCCGGAGCTGCGCGCCGCCTACCTGCGGGCGGTGTCGGTCCTGATGCCGGGCGACCCCCGGACGGCGCTCGCGCTGGCGGGGCCCCGGGCGCGGGCGGGCCACGGCGGGCGGGCCACCGGGGCGGGCTGGCTGATGTGCCGGCTGGCCACCGGATACGCCCTGTGCGACCTGGGGCGCTTCGAGGAGGCCGCCGAGGAGGCCCGGGAGCTGCGGGCGTCCTGCGTGGAACTGGGCGAGCGCTGGCTGCGGGCGTACGCGGACTACGTCCTCGCCGTCGCGGCGCTGGGGCTCGGGCAGCACGGGGAGGCGGCCCGGCACGTACGGGCCATGCTCTCCGGGAAGCGGTTGCTGGGCGACCGCTTCGGCATCGCACTCGGCCTGGACGTGCTCGCGGCGGCGGTGGCGGGCCTGGGCGACGGGGAACTGGCCGCGCGGCTGCTCGGCACCGGGCACGCGTGGTGGCGCACCGTCGGGCGGCCGCAGATGGGCGGGTCGCCCTCGCTGACGGCCCTGCGCGACCAGGGCGAGCGGCAGGCACGGGCGGCGATCGGCGACGCGGCGTACGAAAGGGCGTTCCTGAGCGGTGCTGCGGCGCCCACCGGCTGAGGCGCGGCCGGCGGACGCCGTAATTCCGGGGCTCCCGTCAGTACGGGAGGGGTCTGCCCGACGGTGTACGGAGGTCCAGGTCTCGGGGGGCGGGCTTGGGGACGGGCTTGCGGATCAGCTGCTGGCGCATGCTGCCTCCTCGGCTCAGACCAGGGCCGGCCGACGGGGTTCCACCGTCCGGCCTTCGGGGAGCAGTTCACCGGTGTCGTCGAACACCACCACGCCGTTGCAGAGCAGGCTCCATCCCTGTTCGGGGTGGGAGGCCACGGTGCGGGCAGCGTCGTGATCGGCGCTGTCGGCAGGCGGGCAGGGGGGCTGGTGGGAGCACATGGCGCACCTCCTCGCGATGTGGGGCGGGAGGGCCGGTGGTCACCCGGTCGAATCCGCGATCCACGGTGGCGGTGAGTATTACTGATCGCCACCCCCCGACGGAACCCATAATCGAGGTCCAGTTCAGGGTGTGTATGCCCGCTTACCATGCGCTCATGCCGCTCATCCGGATCATTCGCCGCACTCCCCTGCCGCCCGCCGAGGCCTGGCGGCGGGTGACGGACTGGGAACGGCACGGCGCACCGGTCCCGCTGACCCGGACGATCATCGACACGCCGCCGCCGACGGGCCTCGGCACGCGCTTCACGGCGCGCACGGGCGTGGGCGGGATCACGTTCGACGACCCCATGGAGATCGTGCGCTGGGACCCGCCGCGGCTGGTCCGGCTGGAGAAGCGCGGCCGGGTCGTGACGGGCTGGGCGGAGATCGAGGTCCGCTCCGCCCCCGGCGGTGGCGCGGAGGTCCGGTGGCGCGAGGAGCTCCGGCTGCCCGCCCTGCCGCGCTTCCTGGACCCGCTGACGGCCGGTGCGGGCCGCCTGCTGTTCGGCCACGCCCTGACCCACCTCCTGCGGCCCTGAACGGCCCGGCTAGGGTGCCGTGATCACCGCACGATGATCACCGCGCACCAGGAGACCACCGTGGCCACACCCCCGCCACCGCCCGGCCCGGGCCCCTACGGCCCGTACGCCCCGACGCCGGGCCCCCAGGGCCCGTACGCCGCCCCGACGCAGGCGCCGCCCCCGTACGCCGGGCCGTACGGGCCGCAGCCGGGGGCCGCCTACGTCCACCCGTACCCGCCGGGCGTCACGGGCTGCCGGGTGTGCGGGGCGGTGCCCGCCGCCCCCGGCACGGTGCGGGGCCACCAGGGCCTGCTCGTGCTGATGCGTTTCCTCAGCGCGCCGGGGCCGTTCTGCCGCGACTGCGGCACCGCCACCTACCGGCGGATGTCCGGGGACACCCTGTGGCAGGGCTGGTGGGGTCCTCTGTCGCTGTTCATCACCCCGGTGACGCTGCTGGTCAACCTGGGCCCGCGGGCGGCCTTCCGGCGCCTCGGCCCTCCGGTGGGCGGCTTCCGGCCCCCGCTGGATCCTGGGCCGCCGTTGTGGCGGCGTCCGGCGGCGCTGCTCTTCCTGGTGCCGGTGGCGCTCCTCGTCCTCGCCGTCACGGCCCTCCTCGTGATCGGCGTGGCGGTCGGCGACGACGAGCCGCCCACGCTGGGCGTCGGTCAGTGCGTGCGCAACGCGGGCGACTGGCACGAGCAGGACCTGCGGGTGGTCCCCTGCGGCTCGCTGTCGGCCGAGTTCCGCGTCGCGCGGCTGCTGGAGCCCGGCACGACCTGCGCGGACGGGGAGTACTACGCGGACCTCCGGTACGGGCCGGGCGGCACCCGGACCAACTGCCTCGCACCCCTGCGCTGACCCGCGGCCAGAGGAAAGAGGGGACGGGGCCACCGGCCCCGCCCCCTCCCCCTCTCCGCGGCTAGCGGATCGGCATGCCCGAGAGGGTCCGGGCGATGACGAGGCGCTGGATCTCGCTGGTGCCTTCGAAGATCGTGTAGATCGCGCTGTCCCGGTGCATCCGCTCCACCGGGTACTCCCGGGTGTAACCGTTGCCGCCGAGGATCTGCACCGCCTGGGCGGTCACCTTCTTCGCCGTCTCGCTCGCGAAGAGCTTGGACATCGAGCCCTCCGCCGAGGTGAACGGCTTGCCCGCCACCGCCATCCAGGACGCCCGCCACACCAGCAGCCGGGCGGCGTCGATTCGCGTGCGCATGTCGGCGAGCTGGAAGGCGACGCCCTGGTTGTCGATGATCGGGCGGCCGAACTGGGTGCGGGTCTTGGCGTAGTCGAGAGCGACCTCGTACGCGGCCCGCGCGGTGCCCACGGCCATCGCGCCGACCGCGGGCCGCGAGGCCTCGAAGGTGGCCATCGCGGCGTTCTTCACGCGCTCGCCGCCGCCGGCCGCCGCCCGCTCGCGGGCCCGGGCGAGCCGCTCGTCGAACTTCTCCTTGCCGCCGAGCAGGCAGGACCCGGGTACCCGTACGTCCTCCAGGACCACTTCGGCGGTGTGCGAGGCGCGGATGCCGTGCTTCTTGAACTTCTGGCCCTGGGACAGGCCGGGGGTGTGCGGCGGCACGATGAAGGAGGCGTGCCCCTTGGTGCCGAGCTCGGGGTCGACCACGGCGACGACGATGTGGACGTTGGCGATGCCGCCGTTGGTCGCCCAGGTCTTGGTGCCGTTCAGCACCCACTCGTCCTTGGCCTGGTCGTACACCGCCCGGGTGCGCATCGCGCCGACGTCGGAGCCGGCGTCCGGCTCGGAGGAGCAGAACGCGGCGACCTTCACGTCGTCCGGGGTCCCGTACATCTGCGGGATCCAGGTGCCGATCTGCTCCTCGGTGCCGTTGGCGACGACGCCGATGGCGGCGAGCCCGGTGCCGACGATCGAGAGGGCGATGCCCGCGTCGCCCCAGAAGAGCTCCTCCATGGCCATCGGGATGCCGAGGCCGGTCGGGTCGAAGAACTGCTGGGCGTAGAAGTCCAGGGAGTAGATGCCGACTTTGGCGGCCTCCTGGATGACGGGCCACGGAGTCTCTTCCCGCTCGTCCCATTCCGCGGCCGCGGGCCTGATCACGTCGGCGGCGAAGCCGTGGATCCAGTCACGCACCTGCTTCTGGTCGTCGTTCAGCTCCATGGTGAATTCCGCCATGTCCCCTCCAGCTGTCTCACACGGTCGCCGGCGGTCCCGCTCAGCGCGTTACTGTCGGTAACCCCAACAGTGGCGCCAGTCTGTTACCGGTCGGTAAGCACTGTCAAGCGCCGCCGGATCGAACACGAGGGTGTGCGGGGTGTTACGTTGCGTGGGCGTCACGCACATCGCCAGGGCGGGGAGAGAAACACGTCATGCACACCACACAGCAGGCCGGTGAGCCGGGAGCGGCCGAACGCCGTCGGCGGGAGCTGCTGGAGGCGGCGGACCGCGTCGTGCTCAGGGACGGCCCCAAGGCCTCCATGAACGCCATCGCGGCCGAGGCGGGCATCACGAAGCCGATCCTCTACCGGCACTTCGGCGACAAGGCCGGGCTCTACCAGGCCCTCGCCGTCCGGCACACCGACGCCCTGCTCGGCTCGCTGCGGGCCGCGCTCGACGCGCCCGCCGAACGGCGCCGCCGGGTGGAGGCCACCCTCGACACCTATCTCGCCGCCATCGAGGCCCGGCCTCAGGTGTACCGGTTCCTGATGCACCCCGCCGAGGACCCGCAGAGCCCCGAACGCGGCTTCGACGTGGGCCTGCACTCGGCCCCGCTGCTGCGCCGGCTCGGCGAGGAACTCGCCGAGGTCATCGGCGAACGCGTCGACCTCGGCCCGGGCGGCGAACGGCTCGCCCGCATCTGGGGGCACGGCATCGTCGGCATGATGCACGCCGCCGGGGACTGGTGGCTCGGCGAACGCCCCTGCGGCCGGGCCGAACTGGTGGCCGGGCTCACCGACCTGCTGTGGGGCCGGCTGGCCACCGCGGGCAACCGCGCGGACGGCCCGGGCTTCTAGCCGGTGCCGCCCGGCCCGCACCCGGCCGGGCATCCGGCCCCGGCACCCGGCCCCAACGGCTCAGCGCGAGCGCGCGGCCGACGACCACGGGGCCCGGCGGATCGCCCGGCGCAGCCGACGGGCGCGCAGCCCGGTCACCCGGTCCGCGTACACGGTGCCGTCGAGGTGGTCGCACTCGTGCTGGAGGCAGCGGGCGAAGAAGCCCGTGCCCTCGATCCGTACGGGGGACCCGTCGGAGGTCACCCCTTCGACGACCGCCCGGTCGAAGCGGACGGTGCCCGCCTCCAGTCCGGGCAGCGACAGACAGCCCTCGGGGCCGCGGAACTCGTCGCCGTCGGCGAGGACCAGACGGGGGTTGACGACGTGGCCCACGTGGCGGACGTCCTCGTCGTCGGGGCAGTCGTAGACGAAGACGCGCTGCCCGGTCCCGACCTGGTTCGCGGCGAGGCCGACGCCCTGGGCGGCGTACATGGTGGCGAACATGTCCTCGATGAGGCGGTCGAGTTCGGGCCCGAAGGCGGTCACCTCCGCACAGGCGGAGTGGAGCACCGGATCACCCAGCAGGCTCATGGGGCGGACGAGGCCGGTGGTACCGGGGATGGGGCGCTGTCGCATGGCCGTAAGGGTACGACGGGCGAAGATATGAGGAGATCCGCGGCCGCCCGGGGGCGCCGCGGTCAAGGCCCCGGCCGGTACTGGATAGGCTGGGGCCGACCGACGCAAGGAGGACAAGGGACGATGGCAGGCAACACGGAGCCGCTTTCGCCGCGGGCCAAGCTGGCCGTGACGGCGGGCAAGGCCGCGGCGGCGGTGTCGCGGGCCGCGGGACGCGGAAGCGGATCGGTGATCGGTGGCAAGGTCGCACTCAGGCTGGACCCCGATCTTCTCGGCGCGCTGGCGCAGCATCTCGATGTCGTCCTCGTCTCCGCGACGAACGGCAAGACCACGACGACCCGGCTGATCGCGGAGGCCCTGCGGGCCAGCGGGCCGGTCGTCTCGAACGCCCTCGGCGCCAACATGCCGGCGGGCATCACCTCGGCCCTGGCCGGCGGCTCGGACTCCAAGTACGGCGTCATCGAGGTCGACGAGAAGTACCTGGCCGGGGTGGCCCGGGACGTCACCCCCAAGGTGATCGCCCTGCTGAACCTCTCCCGCGACCAGCTGGACCGCGCCGCGGAGACCCGCATGCTCGCCGAGAAGTGGCGTGAGGGGCTCCAGGGCTCCAAGGCGGTCATCGTCGCGAACTGCGACGACCCCCTGATCGTGTGGTCGGCGTCCTCCTCGCAGAACGTCGTGTGGGTGGCCGCCGGGCAGGAGTGGAAGGACGACGCCTGGTCGTGCCCCTCCTGCGGTGGCGTCATGCAGCGCCCGGGCGACGACTGGTTCTGCGGCGAGTGCGGCTTCCGCCGCCCGACCCCCAGCTGGGTGCTCTCCGGCGACCACGTGCTCGACCCGCACGGCAGCGCCTGGCCGATCCACCTCCAGCTGCCGGGCCGCGCCAACAAGGCGAACGCCGCCACCTCGGCCGCCGTGGCCGCCGTGTTCGGCGTGCCCCCGCAGGTCGCGCTGGAGCGCATGTACCAGGTGCAGGCCGTCGCCGGACGGTACGACGTCGTGAACTTCATGGGCCGCGAGCTGCGGCTGCTGCTCGCGAAGAACCCGGCGGGCTGGCTCGAAACGTTTTCGCTGATCGACCCGCCGCCGACGCCGGTGATCCTCTCGGTGAACGCGCGCGGCGCCGACGGCACGGACACCTCCTGGCTGTGGGACGTGGACTACCCGCGCCTCGTCGGCCACCCGATCTTCGTGATCGGCGACCGCAAGCTGGACCTCGCGGTCCGCCTGGAAGTGGCCGGTCTGGATTTCCGGGTCTGCGAGACCCTCGACGAGGCCGTGCAGCTCGCGCCGCCCGGGCAGATCGAGCTGATCGCCAACTACACCGCCTTCCAGGACGTGCGCCGCCGCGTCGGCAACTAGCGCCCCGTCAGAACCGCAGAGGACAAGAGCATGAGCGACAACAGCCTGCGTCTGGTGTGGGTCTACCCGGACCTGCTCAGCACGTACGGAGACCAGGGCAACGCCCTCGTGGTGGAGCGCCGGGCGCGCCAGCGCGGCCTGGACGTCCAGCGCGTGGACGTGCGCAGCGACCAGCCCATCCCCACGTCGGGCGACATCTACCTGATCGGCGGCGGTGAGGACCGGCCGCAGCGGCTGGCCGCGGACCGGCTGCTGCGCGACGGCGGCCTGGAGCGCGCCGTCTCGAACGGGGCGATCGTCTTCTCCGTCTGCGCCGGGTACCAGATCCTCGGCACGGAGTTCGTCAACGACATGGGCCAGCGCCAGGAGGGGCTGGGCCTGCTGGACGTCGTGACCACGCGCGGCGAGGGCGAGCGGTGCGTCGGCGACGTGCTGGCCGACATCGACCCGCGGCTGAACCTGCCGCCGCTGACGGGCTTCGAGAACCACCAGGGCATCACGCACCTGGGCCCGACGGCCCGGCCCTTCGCCCGCACCCGGCTGGGCCGCGGCAACGGCACCGGGGACGGCACCGAGGGCGCGTACAACGACACCGTCTTCGGCACGTACATGCACGGCCCGGTCATGGCCCGCAACCCGCTGATCGCGGACCTGCTGCTGAAGCTGGCCCTCGACGTGAACGCGCTGCCGGCCATAGACGACCGCTGGTACGAGGCGCTGCGCAACGAGCGCATCGCGGCGGCCACGCAGCCCGCGTAAGGCCCGTCCGCACGGCGCGTCGGCCCGGATCCCCCTGGGGGGTCCGGGCCGACGTCCGTTCGTACGACGGATGCGACCAGCATGTGGAGGATGGTTCAGTCCATCCGGGATCCGCTTGTAGGCTGGCTTCCAGTTCCAACCGGACGACGTGGTCCGGTCGTCGGCCCACGTTGCAAAGGTTCTTCCTGCCATGCGCATTGGTGTGCTCACTTCCGGCGGCGACTGCCCCGGCCTCAATGCCGTCATCCGTTCCGTCGTGCACCGTGCCGTCGTCGACCACGGCGACGAGGTGATCGGTTTCCGCGACGGCTGGCGGGGTCTGCTGGAGTGCGACTACCGCAAGCTCGATCTCGACGCCGTGAGCGGCATCCTGGCCCTCGGCGGCACCATCCTCGGCTCGTCCCGGGTCCAGCCCGCGCACCTGCG
This sequence comes from Streptomyces sp. NPDC102258, assembly GCF_055584685.1. NCBI lineage: Bacteria > Bacillati > Actinomycetota > Actinomycetes > Kitasatosporales > Streptomycetaceae > Streptomyces > Streptomyces sp. NPDC102258. The sequence continues at coordinate 97,891 of NZ_JBVJLO010000002.1, read as the reverse complement.
CGACGGCGTGGAGCGGGCCCGGGGGCACGTCGCCGACCTGGGTCTGGACGCGATCATCCCGATCGGCGGTGAGGGCACCCTGAAGGCCGCCCACCTGCTCGCGCAGGCCGGGCTGCCGATCGTCGGCGTGCCGAAGACCATCGACAACGACATCGCCTCGACCGATGTCACCTTCGGTTTCGACACGGCCGTCGGCGTGGCCACCGAGGCCCTGGACCGGCTGAAGACCACGGCCGAATCGCACCAGCGGGTGATGGTCGTCGAGGTCATGGGCCGGCACACCGGCTGGATCGCGCTGCACTCGGGCATGGCCGCCGGCGCGCACGCGATCGTCGTGCCGGAGCGCCCCTTCGACATCAAGGAGCTGACGGCGATCGTCGGCGAGCGGTTCTCGGCGGGCAAGCGGTTCGCGATCGTCGTGGTCGCGGAGGGCGCCAAGCCGGCCGAGGGCTCGATGGCCTTCGAACAGGGCGGTACGGACATGTACGGCCACGAACGGTTCGCCGGCATCGGCAACCGGCTGGCCGTCGAGCTGGAGGCGCGGCTCGGCAAGGAGGCCCGTCCGGTGATCCTGGGCCACGTCCAGCGCGGCGGCACGCCCACCGCGTACGACCGGGTGCTCGCGACCCGCTTCGGCTGGCACGCGGTGGAGGCGGCGCACCGGGGCGAGTTCGGCATGCTGACGGCGCTGCGCGGCACGGACATCGTGATGGTGCCGCTGGCCGAGGCCACGTCCACCCTCAAGACCGTCCCGGACGCGCGCTACGACGAGGCGCAGACCGTTCTGTGATGTTTCCCCCCTGCTGAGTGCCGCCCCCGGACGCGATCGCGTGCGGGGGCGGCACTACTGTGGTGGGGCGCCACAGTCAAGGGAGTGAACAGATGGATCACAGCGGGCACGGCATGGACATGGACATGGACATGAAGATGGACATGAACATGGACCTGCCGCCGTTCACCCTCGGGCGCGGGCTGGAGTTCTCCTTCGACGCCTTCTTCCTGTTCGGCTCCCTCATCGGGCTCGCCCTCTACGGGTGGGGCGCGCTGCGGCTGCGCCGGCGCGGGGACGCCTGGCCGGCGGGCCGTACGGCCGCCTTCGTGATCGGCGTGCTGAGCGTGGCGCTGATGATGTGCACCAAGCTGAACGACTACGGCATGGTCATGTTCAGCGTCCACATGGTCCAGCACATGGTGATCAGCATGGTCAGCCCGATCCTGCTGCTGCTCGGCGCGCCGGTGACGCTGGCGCTGCGCGCGCTGCCGCCCGCGGCCCGCGGCACCAAGGGGCCGCGCGAGCTGCTCCTGATGCTGCTGCACAGCCGGTACATGCGGATCGTCACGCACCCGGCCTTCACCATCCCGATGTTCATCGCGAGCCTGTACGGGCTGTACTTCACCCCGCTGTTCGACTTCCTGATGGAGTCGCGGACGGGCCACATCGCGATGATGGTGCACTTCCTCGCGGTCGGTCTGATCTTCTTCTGGCCGATCATGGGCGTGGACCCGGGCCCGCACCGCCCCGGCTACGTGATGCGGATGCTGGAGCTGTTCGCGGGCATGCCCTTCCACGCCTTCTTCGGCATCGCGCTGATGATGGCGAGCGAGCCGATGATCTCGACGTACGCGAACCCGCCGGCCTCCCTCGGCGTCGAGCCGCTGCTCGACCAGCAGTGGGGCGGCGGCATCGCCTGGGCCTTCAGCGAGATCCCCTCGGTGCTGGTGCTGATCGCGCTGGTCTACCAGTGGTACCACTCGGAGCAGCGGGCCGCGCGCCGCTCGGACCGGGCCGAGGACCGCAACGGTGACCAGGAGCTGGCGGCGTACAACTCGTATCTCGCCTCGCTCCGAGGGCGCGGCCAGTAGCGCTGGAGCGGTCCGGGGCGCCACCATGGGGCATGACCGGATCCGTTAAGGCGATGGCCGTGACGACCTTCGCCGCCCTGGTGGCCGTCTCCGCCTATTCCGTGGCGCTCGGCAGCAACGGCTGGCTGTGGTTCGGCTGGGTGGTGCTGGGCCTGCTGACCCTCGGCGCGGCCGCCACCGGCGGCGGCTGACCGTACCGCGCCCGTCTCCCGGCCGGGCGCGGCCGCGGCATGTCCATCCGGCACCGGTTCCGTCACACTGATCGGATCGTCAGGTGAAGGGAAGCGCCGGGTGTTCTACCACTTGCTCAAGCACGTGCTGCTCGGTCCGCTGCTGCGGCTGCTGTTCCGGCCGCGGATCGAGGGGCTGGAGCACGTCCCGCCGGACGGGGCGGCCATCGTCGCGGGCAACCATCTGTCCTTCTCCGACCACTTCCTCATGCCCGCGATCCTGCGGCGCCGGATCACCTTCCTCGCGAAGGCCGAGTACTTCACCGGTCCGGGCCTCAAGGGCCGGCTGACCGCCGCCTTCTTCCGCAGCGCCGGCCAGATCCCGGTGGACCGCTCCGGCAAGGACGCCGGGAAGGCGGCCCTGCGCGAGGGCCTGGGGGTGCTGGCCAAGGGCGAGCTGCTCGGGATCTACCCGGAGGGCACCCGCTCGCACGACGGGCGGCTCTACAAGGGCAAGGTCGGGGTGGCCGCGATGGCCCTGGGCGCCGGGGTGCCGGTGGTGCCCTGCGCGATGGTCGGCACCTTCGAGATCCAGCCGCCCGGCCGGAAGATCCCGAGGATCCGGCGGGTGACCATCCGTTTCGGCGCTCCGATGGAGTTCTCCCGGTACGCGGGGATGGAGGGCGAGCGGGCCGTGCTGCGCGCCGTCACCGACGAGATCATGTACGCGATCCTCGGCCTCTCCGGCCAGGAGTACGTCGACCGGTACGCCGGCGAGGTCAAGGCCGAGGAAGAGGAGAAGCGGAAGAAGGCCCGGCGCGGTACGCGCTGAGCCTCCTCCCGCTCTGTCGTGCTCTGTCGTGCTCGGTGTTCCCGGTGCGGCCTAGCGGACTGCCGGGAGCTCCTCGGGCGCCGGCAGGGCGGCGTCGGCGGACTGCGTCAGCGCCTTCGCGGCGGCCGGGGCGGGCGCGACGGGCGTGGCGTGCGGGCCGCACTTCACGTCCTTGGCGTCGACCTTGCCGGTCAGCAGGTAGGTGTCGACCCGCGTGTTGATGCAGGGGTTCACCAGGCTGGTCACACCGTGCGAGCCGGCGTTCTGCTCGGTGATCAGGCGCGAACCGGCCAGCCGGCGGTGCAGCTCGACACCACCCTGGTACGGGGTGGCCGCGTCACGCTCGGACTGGACGATCAGGACCGGCGGCAGACCGTGCTTGGCGCCGACCTCGATCGGGGTGCTCTGCTTGGACTTCCAGGTCGCGCAGGGCAGGTTCATCCACGCGTTCGACCAGGTCAGGAACGGGTACTTCTGGTGCAGCGCGGTGTTGTCGCGGTCCCACTTGGCCCAGCTGGTCGGCCACTTGGCGTCGGCGCACTCGACCGCGGTGTAGACGGCGTTGCTGTTCTCCGACGCGGCGTTGCCGGCGGTGTCGGACATGTCCGGGGCGACCGCGTCGATCAGCGGCTTCTCGTCACCGGCGACGTAGGCGGCGAACGCCTTCGCGACCGGGACCCACGAGGAGTCGTAGTACGGGGCGCCCTGGAAGAAGCCGATGAGCTCGGCCGGACCGGCGACGCCGCCCAGCGGGTTGGCCTTGGCCTTGGCCCGCAGCTCCAGCCACTTGGCCTCGACCTTGGCGCGGGTGTCGCCGATGTGGAAGACGGAGTCGTTCTTGGCGACCCAGTCCTCCCAGTCGTTCCAGCGCATCTGGAACGCGACGTCCTGCTCCAGGTTGGCCTGGTACCAGATGTTGTCCTGGGCCGGGTTGACCACACTGTCGACGATCATGCGGCGCACGTGGGTCGGGAAGAGGGTCGCGTAGACCCCGCCCAGGTAGGTGCCGTAGGAGACGCCGAGGTAGTTGAGCTTCTGCTCGCCGAGGGCGGCCCGGATGACGTCCAGGTCGCGCGCGGTGTTGGGCGTGGTCATGTGCGGCAGCATCTCGCCGCTGCGCTCCTTGCAGCCGTCCGCGTACTCGGCGGCGAGCTTGCGCTGGGCGCGCTTGTCGGCCTCGTCGGAGGGGACCGGGTCGGCCTTGGGGGCCTTGACGAACTCCTGCGGGTCGATGCAGGAGATCGGCGCGGAGTGGCCGACGCCGCGGGGGTCGAAGCCCACGAAGTCGTACGCCTTGGAGGTGTTCACCCACAGCGGGCTCTTGTTGGTGATCCGCAGCGGGAAGCGCATGCCGGAACCGCCGGGGCCGCCCGGGTTGTAGACGAGGGCGCCCTGGCGCTCCGCCTTGGTGCCCGTGCTGACGGCGCGGTCGACCGCGAGGTCGATGGTCTTGCCGAACGGCTTGGTGTAGTCGAGCGGGACCTTGACCCAGCCGCACTGGACGGGCTTGGCGTAACCCCAGTCGGCGGGACAGTCCTTCCAGTCGATCCCGGCGCGCGCGGCGCGGGCGGCGGCGATCTGGGCGCCGACCGCCTCGGCGGCGCCGTTGTCACGGCCTGCGGAGGCCGCCGAGGCGGACGGCGCCAGCAGCAGGCCGGCTGCCAGTGCACCGGTGATGAGAGTGGCGGCGCTCCCCAGCGCCGCGGTGCGTATCACGTGGTTGTTCCCCCTGCGTATGTGCCGCCGTGGGCGGCCGGGTTCGGTCGGGTTTCGGTCGTCGGCGTGCAGGGGGATCCTTGCGCCTGACCGATACCCGACAACAGAGCACGGTCGACTTCTTTGCCAACCCGATAACCGGAGACGGGTGTACCGCTGAGCGGTGTCCCATTCGCCCCGAGTACGACCCCGCGTCACCACCCGTACGTGTCGGTCCCCTTGCGCGTCACCAGCCGTACGTCCCGGCCGCCGCGTCCAGCAGTTCGCGCAGCCGCAGCGCGTCCGGGGCCAGCGCCGTCACCAACACGGCCGGGCCCGCGAGCGGGGTGAGCGCCGCGAACTCCCCCAGCACCCGCGCCGGGGGCGGATCCGCCTCGAAGCGCGGGTCCACCACGAGGAGCTGGCCGAGCGCCCGGTGGCCGGCGATCCCCGCCGGGCCGTCCCAGCCGCCGGGGGCGCCCGGGCCGCAGCACAACTCCTGGTCCAGCAGGGGCCGGCCGCCCCGGCGGACCGTGAGCCGCGCGCGCAGCAGGCCCGGGGCCTCCGCGGTGCGGCCCAGCACCTGTTCCTCGCGCAGCATCAGCCGGGCGGTGGGGGCCAGTTCGGCCCGGGTGCGCACGCGCAGGTCGCTGCCGCGTACGGAGACCAGCGGCTCGGGCAGCCAGCGCACCTCCGCGTCCTCGGCGAGGGCGAGCCGTACGTCGTACCGGGCGGGCTCGCCGCCCCGGCCCGGCAGGGCCAGGGTGGCCGCCGCCGAGCGCAGCAGCAGCCGGGCGCCCGGCCCCGCCTCGGCCTCCACCGTGAGGTGGTCGCCGCCGAGGGGGGCGCTCATCGCGCCGACCAGCATCACCCCGGCCTCGGCGCCCTCGCCTCGGGTGCGGCGCAGGGCGAGCGGCCCCTCCCCGGCCAGCAGGGGCAGGGCGGTGCCGCCGCGCCCGTCGCGGACGGCGCCGATGCGGGCGGTGGCGCGCAGTCCGGTGGCGGGGAGCGCGGGGAGGGGGAGTGCGGCGGCGGGGGGTGCGCTGGTCACCGTACGATCCAGGCGGCGATCCGCTCGCGCACCCAGCCGGCCACCGGGGCCACGCCCTCGGCGGAGCGCAGGGACTGGAAGGCGACGGGCAGTTCGCCGCGCTGCTCGGCGGCGTCGCGGGCCATCCGGTCCAGGTCGGAGCCGACGTACGGGGCGAGGTCGGTCTTGTTGACGACCAGCAGGTCGGCGGTGGTGACGCCGGGGCCGCCCTTGCGCGGGATGTCGTCGCCGCCCGCCACGTCGATGACGAAGATCTGGGCGTCGACCAGGCCTCGGGAGAAGGTGGCGGTCAGGTTGTCGCCGCCGGACTCGACGAGGATGAGGTCGAGGGGCCCGACGTTCTCCTCCAGCTCCTCCACCGCCTCCAGGTTCGCGGAGATGTCGTCGCGGATGGCGGTGTGCGGGCAGGCGCCGGTCTCGACGGCGCTGATCCGCTCGGGCGGCAGGACGGCCTCGCGGAGCAGGAACTCGGCGTCCTCGCGGGTGTAGATGTCGTTCGTGACGACGGCCATGGACAGTTCGGCGCGCAGCGCCCGGCAGAGCGCGGCGACGGTGGCGGTCTTGCCGGAGCCGACGGGTCCGCCGAGTCCGATGCGCAGGGCGCGGCGGGTGCCGTCGGCGCGGCGCGGGTCCGCGCTGTGGGTGTGGCGGTGCGGGTACGTCACGTCGTGGTCGAGGTGCACGGGTTCTCCTTGAAGTCGTGGGGGTGGCCGGTCGGCGCGCCGCGCGCTCAGGACGCGAAGAGGCGTACCGGCCAGTCGGCATGGGCCTGCGCGGCGATCTCCAGCAGGGGCGAGGAGGGGGCGGGCAGGGCGTCCGCGCCCTCGGTGCGGGCGAGCAGGGCGGCCTCGGCGGCCCGGGCGGCGACGGCGTCGAGCTCGGGTGCCAGCCGGGCCAGCACCCCGGTCGCCTCGAAGGGGTCCAGGCCCAGCAGCCGCACCGTGGCGGTGGCCGGCCCGCTGACGCTCTCGTACGCGGACACGTGCGCGGCGTCCAGGGCGCCGAGCCCGGCCGCCCGGGCGGTGACCCCGAGCACCACGGGCTGGTGCGCCCCGCGCGGGAAGGCCGCGGCCAGCGCGTCGAGCGCGGGGTCGGGCCAGGTGGCGCGGGCGGCCCGCAGGAGCTGGCGGCCGAGCCGTCGCGCGGCGGCGCGCAGCGCGGGCGAGGGGGTGCGGGCGTCGGCGGCGGCGTCGAGTTCCACCGGGTCGAGGCCGAGGGCGGCCGCCGCCGCGAGCGCGGCGGCGGTCAGCCCGGCGGTGTGCAGGCGGCCGCGGCAGAAGTCGGCGAGGCTCGCCGCGTCGTGGATGCGGCCCGCCTTGCAGGCGGCCTCCGCCCCGCCGGAGTGCGCGTGGCCTCCGGCGGGGAAGCGGCCGTCCGCGAGGACGAGCAGCGCGGCGAGGCTCATCGGAGGGGCTCCCCGCGACCGTGTCCCCGCACGCCGCGGGGCGCCGGAAGGGTCCGGCGCATCGGAAGGGTGCGGCCCATCAGAACAGGAAGTATCTCTGCGCCATGGGCAGTTCCGCCGCGGGCGCCGGCTCCACGACCTCGCCGTCGATGCTGACGGTGAAGGTGTCGGCGTCGACGTGGACCCGGGGCATCGCGTCGTTGTTGCGCATGTCCGTCTTGCCCACCTTGCGGGTGTTCTCGATGGCCACGAACGGCTTGCCCAGACCCAGCCGTTCCGGCAGGTCGTCGTCGAGCGCGGCCTGCGCGGTGAAGTTGAGCGAGTTCAGCGCGGGCGCGCGGCCGATGCTGCCGAACATGGGGCGGGGCAGGACCGGCTGCGGGGTGGGAATGGAGGCGTTGGCGTCGCCCATCTGCGCGTAGGCGATCTGGCCGCCCTTGACGACCACCTCGGGCTTGACGCCGAAGAAGGCCGGGTTCCACAGCACCAGGTCGGCGAGCTTGCCCACCTCGACCGAGCCGACCTCGCGGGCGAGGCCCTGGGCGACGGCGGGGTTGATCGTGTACTTGGCGACGTAGCGGCGGGCCCGGTGGTTATCGGCGGGACCGTCTCCGGCCAGGAAGCCGCGCCGCTTCTTCATCACGTGGGCGGTCTGCCAGGTGCGCATCACGACCTCCCCGACCCGGCCCATGGCCTGGGAGTCGGAGGAGATGATGGAGATGGCCCCCATGTCGTGCAGGACGTCCTCGGCGGCGATGGTGGAGGGCCGGATCCGGGATTCGGCGAAGGCGAGGTCCTCGGGGACGGCCGGGTTGAGGTGGTGGCAGACCATCAGCATGTCGAGGTGTTCCTCGACCGTGTTGACGGTGTGCGGCCGGGTCGGATTGGTCGAGCTGGGCAGGATGTAGGGCTCGGAGACCACGGTGATGATGTCGGGAGCGTGCCCGCCGCCCGCGCCCTCGGTGTGGTACGAGTGGATCGTCCGGCCGGCGATGGCCGCGAGGGTGTCGCCCACGAAACCGGCCTCGTTGAGGGTGTCGGTGTGGATGGCGACCTGCGCGCCGGTCTCGTCGGCGACGCTCAGGCAGGCGTCGATGACGGCGGGGGTGGCCCCCCAGTCCTCGTGGATCTTGAAGCCGAGGGCGCCGCCGCGCAGCTGGGAGCGCATGCCCTCGCGGGACATGGTGTTGCCCTTGCCGAGCAGCCCGATGTTGACGGGGTAGGCCTCCAGGGCCGCGAACATCCGGGCCAGGTGCCAGGGGCCGGGGGTCACGGTGGTGGCCTTGGAGCCCTCGGCGGGGCCGGTGCCGCCGCCGACGAGGGTGGTGATGCCGGAGGCGAGGGCCTCGTCGATCACGGTTGGCGAGATGAAGTGGATGTGGGTGTCGATGGCGCCCGCGGTGACGATCTTCCCGTTGCCGGCGATGATCTCGGTCTCGGGGCCGATGACGAGGGCCGGGTCGACCCCGTCCATGGTGTCGGGGTTGCCGGCCTTGCCGATCCCGCAGATCCGGCCGTCGCGGATGCCTATGTCGGCCTTGACGATGCCCCAGTGGTCGAGGATCACGATGCCGGTGATCACGGTGTCGGGGGCGCCCTCGGCGCGGGTGGTGCGGGCCTGTCCCATGGACTCGCGGATGACCTTGCCACCGCCGAAGACGGCCTCGTCACCGGAGTTCCCGGGTCCGCCGCTGAGGTCCTCCTCGATCTCGACGAAGAGGTCGGTGTCGGCGAGCCGGATCCGGTCGCCCTTCGTCGGTCCGAACAGGTCGGCGTACACCTGGCGTGAGATCTCAGCCATCGAGCGGCCCTCCGGTCTCCCCGCGCAACCCCGGTACGGTGCGCAGCCCGCCGAGCGGGACGAGTTCCACGGCGACCGGGATGCCCGGCTCGAAGCGGACGGCGGTGCCGGCGGCGATGTTCAGGCGCAGGCCGTGCGCGGCCCGGCGGTCGAAGTCGAGGCCGGGGTTGGCTTCGGCGAAGTGGTAGTGGGAGCCGACCTGGACGGGCCGGTCGGCGGCGTTGAGCACGGTGAGACGGGTGACGGGACGGCCCTCGTTCAGGCGCACCGGACCGTCCCCGAAGGCGATTTCGCCGGGGATCATCGGGCTGCTCCCGTTCAGACGATGGGGTCGTGGACGGTGACGAGCTTGGTGCCGTCCGGGAAGGTCGCCTCGACCTGGACGTCGTGGATCATCTCGGGGATCCCCTCCATGACCTGGGCGCGGGTGAGCACGGTACGGCCGGAGGCCATCAGCTCGGCCACGGTCCGCCCGTCGCGGGCGCCTTCGAGGATGTGCGAGGTGATCAGCGCCACGGCCTCGGGGTGGTTCAGGAGGACCCCACGCGCCCTGCGCTTTTCGGCCACGTCGGCGGCCACGTGGATCATGAGTCTCTCTTGTTCGTGCGGTGTCAACTGCACCTGATATCACCAAGCTTCCGGGACATGATCAACATCGCGCCAGGAAGACCGTACCCGTCTTCAACACTCTGTTGACCTGTGCATATCCATGCCAAGCATGTCTTGCCCAACACGGGCAGAGGCTTTCCGTCCCGATCGCCGGTCCTTTACCGGCCCATGGCTGAATCTTGACGGAAAGCCGGACCGCACACGCTACGGCCCGCAGTTTTCCGCCGAGTTAACCCATGTTTCAGGCGTCAGCAGCCGCGGGCGCTCCGGCCGGCCAGGGCAGCGCGATCCACACGGTCTTGCCGCCGTCCGGGGTCGGGCTGACCGAGAGCCGGCCGCCGGCCTCCGCCGCGAGCCAGCGGATGATCACCATCCCACGGCCGTTGTCCTGCTGCACGGCGGCGGGGAGCCGGCGGGGCCAGCGCGGGTGACTGTCGGTCACGCCGACCCGCAGCCATTCCTCGCGTTCGAGGCGGATCTCGACGGTAAAGGTGGGCGACTGGCCGAAGGTGTGCTGCACCGCGTTGGTGGCCAGCTCCGAGACGATCAGCCGGACGGCGTCGGCGGTCTCGGCGTCCCGGGACAGACCCCACTCCCCCAGCACCTGCGAGACGTACCGGCGGGCGGCGGCGACCGAGACCGGGTCGCTCGGCAGAGTGACGGAGGCTTCCTGCTGATCTGCCATGGCGACGTCCCTTTCCCACCGGGGCGCAGCCGCCCCGGACCTTACGCTGAGCGCCAGAGTGTCACCCATGGTGCCGTCGTTTCCTCCGTTCCCCCAAGATATGCATATATCTGTCCCTCAATGCGGTGAACTCTGCTACGGAAGAGCGTATTTGGACGGCAGACTGGTGCGAGCTGTGCCGGTGGAAGGAGAGCGGGTATGCAGCACGGTCCCGCGGTGCGTCGGCGCAAGCTCGGCGAGGAACTGCGCGCCCTCCGCGACCGCGCCGGGCTCACCAGTGGTGAGGTCGCCCGGATCGTCGGATGGCACCAGTCGAAAATAAGCCGTATCGAGACGGGTCGCAGTGGCGTGAAGTCGGAGGACATCCGGCTGCTGCTCGACGCCTACGGAGAGGTGGTCAGCGTCCAGCAGCGCGCCCTGCTGGAGGCGCTCGGGGCCTCGGCCGCGGGCCCCGCGCCGAGCGGGGCCGCCGCGGGCGGACGGCAGTGGTGGCACGACTACCGGGGCCTGCTCCCGCAGGAGTACCGGGACTTCATCAGCCTGGAGGCCGGGGCCCGGGCGGCCCGGACGGTGGAGCTGTCGGTGGTGCCGGGTCTGCTGCAGACCCCGCAGTACGCGCGGGCCGTGACCCGGGCCGCGCTGGGCGGGCTCCCGGAGCCGAAGGTGGACGCGCTGGTCGACGTACGGCTGGCACGGCAGGCGGTGCTGCGGTCGGATCCGCCGCTGGAGCTGAGCGCCGTACTGGACGAGGCGGTGCTGCGGCGGCAGATCGGGGGGCCGGGGGTGATGCGCGAGCAGCTGAGGCACCTGGTGGAGGTGGCGCGGCTGCCCCAAGTGCGGCTGCAGGTACTGCCGTTCACCGTGGGGGGTCATCTCGGCCTGACAGGACCGTTCGTCATCTTCTCATTTCCGAACATCGCCGATCTGGATGTGGTGGTACTCGACCATTTGACGAGTAGCCTCTATCTGGAGCGGAAGGAAGACCTGGAGGCCTACGGCGCCGCGTTCCGCACCATCCAGGCGCATGCCCTCCCGCCCCATGACTCGTCGGATCTCATCAGCTCACTCGCTGACGACGCGTAAGGAGGCACCCCCCGTGTCCGCAACCCCCTTATCCGCCCGCGGACTTCTGCACAGCGCGCGGTGGCGGCGCAGCAGCCGCAGCACCGGAATGAACAACTGCGTGGAAGCGGCCGCCCTGACCGGCGGTCTGCTGGCCGTCCGCGACTCCAAACGGACGGACGGACCGGCCGTGCTCTTCACCGGGCCGGCCTGGGACGGCTTCCTCGCCTGCGTACGGGCGGACGTGCCCGGCCCGCTCTAGGGCGGGCGGTGCGCCTACCGGTCCGTGGCCCCGGCCGGAGCGGTCCCCAGGACCGTCGCGACGGCCCGCCCGATCTCCTCCCCCGTGAGATCGGCCCGAGCGGTCAGCCGCAGCCGGGAGACACCGTCCGGCACCGACGGCGGACGGAAGCACCCCACGGACAGACCCGCCCCGCGGCAGTCGGCGGCCCAGCGCAGTGCCGCCGCCGCCGACGGGGCCCGTACCGACACCACGGCCGCGTCCGGCCTGACCGCGGTCAGGCCGGACGCGGTGAGCCGCCCGTACAGCTCGGCGGCCACCTCCCGCACCCGGTCCGCGCGCTGCGGTTCCCGCCGCAGCAGGCGCAGACTCGCCAGCGCGGCGCCCGCGGCGGCCGGGGCGAGCCCGGTGTCGAAGATGAAGGCGCGCGCGGTGTTGACCAGGTGCCGGATCACCTTGGCCGGCCCCAGCACCGCCCCGCCCTGACTGCCCAGCGACTTCGAGAGGGTCATCGTCGCGACCACCCCGGGCGCGCCGGCGAGACCGGCGGCGTGCAGGGCTCCGCGGCCGCCCGCGCCGAGCACCCCCAGGCCGTGCGCGTCGTCGACCACCAGGGCCGCGCCCGCGTCCCGGCAGGCCGCCGCGTGCCGCGCCAGCGGGGCGGCGTCCCCGTCCACCGAGAAGACCGAGTCGGTGACGAGCAGAGCCCGGCCGTCGTGGGCGGCCAGGGTCTTGGCGACGGCTTCCGCGTCGCCGTGCGGGGTGACCGCGACCTCGGCCCGCGAGAGCCGGCAGCCGTCGACGATCGAGGCGTGGTTCCCGGCGTCGGAGACGACCAGCGCACCCCGCCCGCTCAGCGCCGTCACGGCGGCGAGGTTGGCCGCATACCCGGAGGAAAGCACCAGGGCCGCCTCGAAACCGGTGAAATCGGCCAGCTCCCTTTCGAGTTCGGCGTGCAGCTCTGTCGTCCCCGTGACCAGCCGGGAGCCGGTGGCGCCCGCTCCCCAGCGGCCGGCCGCCTCGCACGCCCCGCGCACGGTCTCCGGATGCCGGGACAGGCCCAGGTAGTCGTTGCTGGCCAGGTCCAGCAAGGGCGAGGAGGCGGACCTCGGGCGCAGGGTCCGTACCAGCCCCGCCCGCTCGCGGTCCCGCTCCGCGCCGTCGATCCAGGCGAAGACGTCCTCGGGTCCGGGGGTGTGCTGGCTCATCGGCGGTCCTCGTGTTTTGTCGGCAGTCGACAGATCTGCTCGACCCTAGCCGCCGGGGCCGGAGGGACCGGTGTGGCGATCCACACACTCCCTTCAGGCCATGTTGTCCGATCTCTCCTTGGCCGGGAGTGCTCGTGTGGTCCAGGATCGGGCTCATGGACCTGCTGAACACCCTGGTGGAAAAGGGACTGCGGCGCGAGCTGCCGACCCGCGAAGAGGCGCTCGCCGTACTGGCGACCTCCGACGACGAACTGCTCGACGTGGTGGCCGCGGCCGGCAAGGTGCGCCGCCAGTGGTTCGGGCGCCGCGTCAAGCTGAACTACCTGGTCAACCTGAAGTCGGGGCTCTGCCCCGAGGACTGCTCGTACTGCTCCCAGCGCCTGGGGTCGAAGGCCGAGATCCTCAAGTACACGTGGCTGAAGCCGGAGGAGGCCTCCCAGGCCGCCGCGGCGGGCGTCGCGGGCGGCGCGAAGCGGGTCTGCCTCGTGGCCAGCGGACGCGGTCCGACGGACCGGGACGTGGACCGGGTCGGCAAGACGATCGCGGCCATCAAGGAGCAGAACGAGGGCGTCGAGGTCTGCGCGTGTCTCGGCCTGCTCTCCGACGGCCAGGCCGAGCGGCTGCGCGACGCGGGTGCCGATGCCTACAACCACAACCTCAACACCTCCGAGGCCACGTACGGCGCGATCACCAAGACGCACACGTACGCGGACCGCGTCGACACCGTCCGGAAGGCGCACGCGGCCGGCCTGTCGGCCTGCTCGGGCCTGATCGCCGGCATGGGCGAGAGCGACGAGGACCTGGTCGACGTCGTCTACTCGCTGCGCGAGCTGGACCCGGACTCCGTGCCGGTCAACTTCCTGATCCCCTTCGAGGGCACCCCGCTCGCCAAGGAGTGGAACCTCACCCCCCAGCGCGCCCTGCGCATCCTCGCGATGGTCCGCTTCGTCTGCCCCGACGTCGAGGTCCGGCTCGCGGGCGGCCGCGAGGTGCACCTGCGCACGATGCAGCCGCTCGCCCTGCACCTGGTCAACTCGATCTTCCTCGGCGACTACCTCACCAGCGAGGGCCAGGCCGGCCAGGCCGACCTCGACATGATCGCGGACGCCGGTTTCGAGGTCGAGGGCGCCGGTACGACGACCCTTCCCGCACACCGCTCCGAGGCCGCCGCCGGCGGGGGCTGCGGCTCCCACGCGGGCGGTGCCTCGCTCTGCGGTCCGGGCGGCGACAGCGCCGACCCGGCCGCGGCGGGCTGCGGTTCGGCGTGCGGCGGCTGCTCCGGACACGAGGCGCAGGCGCCCGTCCCGGCGCAGGCCGAGGCGGGCGGGGTGCGGCCGGACCTGGTGGCCGTGCGCCGCCGCGGCGCGGGAACGGACCTCGCCCCCAATGCGTGACCCGTTCCCCCTGCACGACCCGCTCGACCGCTCCTCGGACACCGGGCGGCTGCTGGACCTGGACCGGCAGCACGTGTGGCACCCGTACGGCCCGATGCCCGGGCGGCAGGAGCCCCTGGTGGTCTCCTCCGCCTCGGGGGTCAGGCTGCGGCTCGCCGCTCCGGCGCAGGGACAGGAGGAGCTGGTCGACGCCATGTCCTCCTGGTGGTCGGCGATCCACGGCTACAACCACCCGGTGCTGAACGGGGCCGCGGCCGCGCAGCTGGGGCGGATGTCCCACGTGATGTTCGGCGGGCTCACCCACGAGCCCGCCGTCCGGCTCGCCGCCCGGCTGGTGGAGATCACCCCGCCGGGGCTGGAGCACGTCTTCCTCGCCGACTCGGGCTCCGTGTCGGTCGAGGTCGCCGTCAAGATGTGCCTGCAGTACTGGCGTTCGCTCGGCCGCACCGGCAAGACCCGGCTGCTGACCTGGCGCGGCGGCTACCACGGCGACACCTGGCAGCCCATGGCCGTCTGCGACCCCGACGGCGGCATGCACGATCTGTGGCAGGGCCACCTGCCCCGGCAGGTCTTCGCGGACGCGCCGCCCGGCGGCTTCGACACCCCCGTGGACCCCGCGTACGCGGACCACCTGCGCACCCTGATCGCGGCGCACGCCGACGAACTGGCCGCGGTGATCGTGGAGCCGGTGGTGCAGGGCGCGGGCGGCATGCGCTTCCACCACCCCGGCTACCTGCGGGTGCTGCGCGCACTGTGCGACGAGTACGGGGTCCTGCTGATCCTGGACGAGATCGCCACCGGGTTCGGGCGCACCGGCGCCCTGTTCGCGGCCGGCCACGCCGGGATCACGCCGGACGTGATGTGCCTGGGCAAGGCGCTGACCGGCGGCTACCTCACCCTCGCGGCCACCCTGTGCACCGAGCGGGTGGCCGAGGGGATCTCGCGGGGGGAGGTGCCGGTGCTCGCGCACGGGCCCACCTTCATGGGCAACCCGCTCGCCGCGGCCGTGGCGCTCGCCTCCGTCGACCTGCTGCTCGGGCAGGACTGGGCGGGGGAGGTCAAGCGCGTCGAGGCGGGCCTGCGGGAGGGACTCGACGGAGCGCGCGCGCTTCCGGGCGTCCTGGACGTGCGGGTGCTCGGCGCGATCGGCGTGGTCCAGCTCGACCATCCGGTGGACGTGGGGGCGGCGACCCGGGCGGCGGTCCGGGAGGGCGTCTGGGTCCGCCCGTTCCGCGACCTGATCTACGTGATGCCCCCTTACGTCACCGGCGACGCCGATGTCGCCCGGATCTGCCGGGCCGTCCTCGCGGCCGCCCAGGAAGGCTGACATGCCCGTACTCGTCGTGTCCGGTACCGGCACGGAAATCGGCAAGACCGTGGTCACCTCGGCGATCGCGGCGGCCGCCGTGGCCGCCGGCCGTTCGGTGGCGGTCCTCAAGCCCGCCCAGACCGGGGTCGGCCCCGAGGAGCCGGGGGACGCCGCCGAGGCCGTCCGGCTCGCCGGACCGGCGGTGACCGCGGCCGAACTGGCCCGGTATCCCGAGCCGCTGGCGCCCGGCACCGCCGCGCGGCGGTCCGGGCTGGCCACCGTCGCGCCCGCCGCGGTCGCGGAGGCCGCCGCGCGGCTCGCCGCCGACCACGACCTCGTCCTGGTGGAGGGCGCGGGCGGACTGCTGGTGCGCTTCGACGAGGACGGCCACACCCTGGCCGACGCGGCGCGGCTGCTGGCGGCCCCGGTGCTGGTCGTCGCCCCGGCGGGGCTCGGCACGCTGAACTCCACCGCCCTGACGGCGGAGGCCCTGCGGGCCCGGGGCGTGAGCCCGTTCGGGGTGGTCATCGGCAGTTGGCCCGCGGCCCCGGACCTGGCGGCCCGGTGCAACCTCGCCGACCTCCCCGAGGTGTCCGGGATGCCGCTGCTGGGCGCCGTCCCGGAGGGCTCGGGCGCCCTGACCCCGGCGGCCTTCCGCACGACGGCCCCGTCCTGGCTGGCCCCCCGCCTGCACGGCACCTGGTCGGCGGAGTCCTTCCTAGGGGCCTGGCCGGCCTGACCCGGGGCGCGCCCGCGCCGACCGACCGACGCTCTCCGCCGCCGCCCGGCGCACCACCCCCGCGTGCTTCCATGCCGGACCGCGTGGTTGCCCGGGCCCAAGCCCCCTGGTGATCACCGCCGCCGGGCTCGGAGGGCGCTCAGGTGCGGGGCGTCGGGCCCCGTCAGCACCCGGGCCGAAGCCCTGTTCCGCCCCAGCCGGGGGGGACGGCATCCGGCGGGGGCCCGTCAGCACCACCGGGAGGGCACCCCGTGCCTCGGTCAGCCGGTCCCGGCGCCGGGCGCGCCCTCTCCCGAGCCCTTGAGCACGTCCAGCACGACGCCCTCGCCGACCATGCAGCCCGCGCCGCCCGGGCTCAGTGGCCGCCCTGGGGCTCCCGGCAGCCGCCCTCCGGGTAGGGGCCGTGGGGTTCCGCCCGGGGCGGGGTGCCGAGGCGGCCCGATACGCAGGGGCCGGCGCCGGGGAGCCGCAGGTCGAAGGCGGGGGCCTGGACGTCACCGGCGGCCACCGGGTAGCCGAGGCTCCGTAGCAGGGCCTCCAGTTCGGCGGTGCCGGCCGGCGCCTTCGCGGTGAGCGCCGACCTGATCCGGTCCGCGTGGGCCCGCCCCAGGCACTCGGCCTCGGCGGAGAGCCCGGCCGGCCGGCGGAAGGCGTGGTTCTCCGCGTACTTGCGCGCCTCGGGATCGGCCGGAAGCTCAGGCTCCGCGGTGGACGGGTCCGGGGCGCCCGCACCGGCCCCCGCGCAGCGGGCGGCCACCTCGGCGAAGAACACCTCCGGGCCGGAGGGCCGCGCGGCGGGCGCGGCCGCCGGGGGCTTCGGCGGGGCGGCGTCGCAGCCGGTCAGCATCAGCAGTCCTGCGGCCACGGCCCCGAGCCGGGTCATGCGGAGTATCACGGTGGTCTCCCCCCTCATGGGCCCCGCACGGCGCACGGGCCCGACCGCCGATCATCGCAGCCGCCCCCGCCGGACCGCCGCGGTTGCCGGAGTTCCGGTTTCGCGGCACGCCGGCGCGGGGAACAGCCCCCCAGGGCCCGAGCGCCCGCACCCGCTGCCGATCCGCGTCCGGAGGTCCGCCATGCCGCCCGCACCTCCCCCCGATCCGGTCCACCACCCGTGCTTCGCCCGCTTCTACGCCCGCGCCAGCACCGCCGCCGAGACCCGCGCCGGCCTGGGCACGCTGCGGGAGGAACTCCTCCACGGCCTGTCCGGCCGCGTCATCGAGATCGGCGCGGGCAACGGCCTGAACTTCCCGCACTACCCGCGCGCCGTCTCCGAGGTCGTCGCCGTCGAACCGGAGCGCACCCTGCGCCGGCTCGCGGCCGCCGCCGCGCTGCGCGCCGAGGTGCCCGTGGACCTCGTACCGGGCGTCGCCGAGGCGCTCCCGGTCAAGAGCGAGGCCTTCGACGCCGCCGTGGCCTCCCTGGTGCTGTGCACCGTACGCAGCCTCCCGCGCGCCCTCGCCGAACTCCACCGGGTGCTGCGGCCCGAGGCGGAGCTGCGGTTCCTGGAGCACGGCCTCGCGCCGGGCCCCGGCATGGCCGCCGTCCAGCGGACGCTCGACCGGACCGTGTGGCCCCGCCTCTTCGGCGGCTGCCACACCGCCCGCGACCCGCTCGCCGCGATCGAGGCGGCCGGCTTCCGTATCGTCTCCCACCGCTCCTTCCGCCTCCCGGAACGCGGCCCGGCCCTCCCCACCTCGTACTGCGTGATCGGCTCGGCCCGCCGCTCGCTCGACTAGGACGCGGCGGCGTCCGCCGGCGCAGTCGGCAGTGCGGTCGCCAGCAGGTCGCGGAGCCAGCGGTGCCCCGGGTCGGCCGAGTTGCGGGGGTGCCAGGCCATGCCGATGTCGAGGGGCTCCAGGGCGAGCGGGATGGGGAAGGTCCGCAGCCCCAGCGCGGTGACGGTGCCGGGGAGCCAGTCGGCGAGCGTGAGCGCGACCAGGTCGCTCTCACGGGCGAGCAGCATCGCGCTCGTGTGGCTGGGCACGACGACGGCGGTCCGGCGGCGCAGTCCGAGTTCCGCGAGCGCCCCGTCGATGGGGCCGAAGCGCTTGCCGAGCCGGGAGATGCCGATGTGGTCGGCGGCGGCGAAGCGGCGGGCGTCGATCCGCCCGTCGAAGAGGGGGTGCCCGCTCCGGGCGACGCCGACCAGGGACGTGCGGGTGAGGTGCCGGGTCCGGATCTCCGGGTCCAGGTGCCCGAGGACGCCCAGTTCCACGTCGACAAGGCCCTGGCGCAGCGCCGGTCCGCCCTCCACCGCCTCCGGCAGGAAGACCACGTCGACGTTCGGGGCCTCGGCGTGGATCCGTTCCGTCAGGCTCCCGGCCAGGCCCGCCACGAGCAGTTCGGCGGCCTGCACGGTGAAGGTCCGCTGGAGGTGCGCCGCGTCGAACCCGGCCCCGGGCCGCAGGACGTCGTCGCAGCCGCGCAGCAGCGCCGCCACCTCCTCGCGCAGTTCGACGGCGCGCGGCGTCGGCACCAGGCCCTGGCCCGCTCGCACCAGCAGCGGGTCGCCCGCCGCACGGCGCAGCCGGGCCAGGGCGCGGCTGACCGCCGCGGGGGAGGTGCCGAGCCGCTCGGCGGCGCGGGTGACGCTGTTCTCCTGGAGCAGGGCGTCCAGGACGCGCAGCAGATTCAGATCCAAGACCGCTCCTGAACTGGGTCTTTACGCAGCGGGCAACTATTCGATGCCGATCTTTGCATGGTTTCGGAGCCTCCGGGCGCGGAGAGTGAGGACGTCCGCGAAGACGCGGGCGGCTCTTCTTCCGATCGTTCAGGGGTTCCTTCATGCAGCAGCTCTCCCGCGCCGACCGTACGGGCGACGTCCTGGCCGTGGTCAGTCAGAGCGGGCCGACGGTCTCGTTCTTCGACGCCGCCTCCGACGCGCTCCTCGGCACCGTGGAAGTCCTCGCCGAACCGCACGAGTTGTGCTTCGACCCCACGCAGCGCCTGCTGTGGTGCGCCTCGGCCTACCGCAGCGGCTACTACCACGCGAACAGCGGCCGGCGCACCGAACTGATCGTCATCGATCCCGACACGCGCCGCGTCGTCGAGGTCATCGACCTGGCGCCCGAACACGGGCCGCACGGGCTGGCGCTGGATGCTGCGCGCGGGCGCCTGTACGTCAGCGTGGAGGGCTCGGCGGACCGGCCCGGCGGTGTCGTCGTGGTCGACACCCGGACGCGCGAGCCGCTGGGCAGGATCGACACCGACGCGCCCGGCCCGCACTGGTTCGCCATCGACGCGGCCGGGACGACCGGCTACGCCACCAACAAGGAGGCGCCGTTCGTCTCGGTCGTCGACCTGGAGAGGGGGGTCCTGACGGGCAAGGCCGAGGTGCCCGGCAGCGAGGGCCTGGCCGTGTCCGCCGACGGCTCGCTGGCCTACGTCGGAGCGCCCTACTTCTCCGTGGAGGGCGACCGGCCGGTCAACGGGATCCGGGTGGTGGACGGGCGGTCGGCCCGCGTCGTGGACGTCTGGCCGACCCAGGACACGGTCATCCCCGTGCATCTGACGTCGACGGGGCTGCTGCTCGCCGGCGAGGTCTGCGTGACCCCCGATCCGGCGTCCCGCCTCGGTCGCCAGGCGCCGGGCCGGCTGACGGTGTTCCGGGCCGCGAGCGGCGAGCGGCTGGGGGAGGTCGGGGTCGGCTTGTTCCCCCTGACCATCACCTCCTCCCCCGACGGCCGGCTCGCGTACGTGGCCAACGTCGTCTCCTCCACCGTCGACGTGATCGACCTGGAGACGCTGCTGCCCGTGGCCCGCCTCGACGTCGACCGGCGCGGCGAACCCGGCGCCCACGGCATGGCGTACGTCCCCCGCCCGGCCTGAGGAACCGGCGGCGGCGCGGGTCGGGCGAACGGCTCGACCCGGCGCCTCGCGGGTCGGTCATGATCGGCGGCCGAGCGCGCCGGGACGACGGGACGCCACCGGCTTCCGCTCCGCGAGACGGCTCCTCTCGTATCCTCCGAAAGTCCGACGCGCACCCTTTGCCTTTCCTTTACCATGGGTGCATCGACCCCTCCGACGAAAGGTGTGAGCGTCCGCCCATGGGCGAGCCTCCCAGTCCCCGACATCCCCGTACGCGCACGCGCCCGCGTCACCGCACGCGGCCCCGCGCGGCTCTCCGCCTCCTGACTGATCATGGGACGGAGGTGACCGAGCGATGACCGAAGTGCTCCTGCTCGTCGTGGCACTGCTGCTGTGCCTGGCCTGCGGCGTCTTCGTCGCGGCCGAGTTCTCCCTGACCACGGTCGAGCGCAGCGAGCTCGAACGCGCCGTCGAGCGCGGTGAGCGGGGCGCCGACAGCGCCCTGGCGGCCGTCCGCAGCCTCACGTTCCAGCTCTCCGGGGCCCAGCTCGGCATCACCGTGACCGGCCTGGTCATCGGCATGATCTCCAAGCCCTCGATCGCCGCCCTGCTCCAGGGCCCCTTCGAGGCCATGGGCCTGTCGGCCGGGGCGGCCTCCTCCACCGCGCTGATCCTGGGCACGGCCGTGTCAACCGTCGTCCTGATGGTGGTCGGCGAGCTGGTGCCGAAGAACTGGGCGATCTCCTCTCCCCTGGCCATCGCCAAGCGCGTCTCCACCGCCCAGCGCGTCTTCAGCCGCTCCTTCAAGCCGCTGATCAGCCATCTGAACACCACCGCCAACCACCTGGTGCGGCGGTTCGGCATGGAGCCGGCCGAGGAGCTGGCCTCCGCCCGCAGCCCGCAGGAGCTGGTGGCCCTGGCCCGGCACTCCGCTAAGGCGGGCGCGCTGGAGAAGGACACCGCGGAGCTGTTCGTGCGGACCCTGAACCTCGCCGACCTCACCGCGGAGAACGTCATGACCCCGCGCGTGCAGGTGACCGCCCTCGACGTGCAGGCCACCGCCGAGGACGTGGCCAACGCGACCATGGCCACCGGCCTGTCCCGCTTCCCCGTCTACCGGGGCAGCCTCGACACCGTCGTCGGCACCGTCCACATCAAGGACGTACTGGCGCTGCCCGCCGAGGAGCGGCACCGCCATCCCGTCGCGCGGCTGCTGCGCGAGCCCCTTCTCGTACCGGAGTCCCTGACGGTGGACCGGCTGCTGGACCGGCTCTCCGGCAAGCGGACGATGGCCGTCGTGATCGACGAGTACGGGGGCACCGCCGGCGTGGCCACGCTGGAGGACATCGTCGAGGAGGTCGTCGGCGAGGTGCGCGACGAGCACGACCCGCACGAGACCTCCGACCTGGCCCCGGCCGGAACGGACGAGTCCGGGCGGGCCCTGTACTCCGCCGACGGCTCCGCCCGTACCGATCAGCTCCGGCAGATCGGACTGCGCGTCCCCGACGGCCCGTACGAGACGCTCGCCGGGCTGATAGCGACCGAACTGGGCCGGATCCCGGCCGTCGGCGACAGCCTGCGGCTGGACGGCTGGCACCTGGACGTGGTCGACGCCAGCGGGCGCCGCGCCGCGCGGGTCCTGCTGCGCGCCCCGGCCGAACCCGCCGGCGGCGATGACGGCGACGACCGTACGGAGGAGGGCCGATGACCGCCATCCAGCTGCTGATCGGCCTGGCGACCCTGGTCGTCAACGCCTTCTTCGTCGGCGCGGAGTTCGCGCTGATCTCGGTCCGTCGCAGCCAGATCGAGCCGTACGCCGAGCAGGGCGACCGCCGGGCCCGCGCCGTGTTGTGGGGCCTGGAACACGTGTCGGCCCTGATGGCGGCGGCCCAGCTCGGCATCACGCTGTGCACGCTGGTGCTGGGCGCGGTCGCCGAACCGGCCATCGCACACCTGCTGGCCCCGGTCTTCGACCTCGTCGGGGTGCCCTCCGGGCTGACCCACGCCATCTCCTTCGTGGTGGCGCTGGCCTTGGCGACGTACCTGCACATGCTGTTCGGCGAGATGCTGCCGAAGAACGTGGCGCTGTCCGAGCCGGTGCGCACCGCGCTGCTGCTCGGACCGCCGCTGGTGACCCTCACCCACGCCCTGAAGCCGGCGATCTTCGCGATCAACGCCTTCGCCAACGCCCTGCTGCGGCTGCTGCGGGTGGAGGTGAAGGACGAGGTCTCGGCGACGTTCTCGGACGACGAGCTGGCCCGGATCGTCAAGGACTCCAGTGACGCGGGGCTCATCGACGGCCGGGCGCGCGAGCGGCTGCACGACGCCCTGGAGCTGGGGCGGCGCCCGGTCACCGATGTCGTGCTGCCGGTGGACGGGGTGGTCACGGCCCGGGAGGGGATCACCCCGGCCGGGCTGGAGCGGCTGTCGGCCGAGTCGGGTTACTCCCGCTTCCCGGTCGTGGACGCGCAGCGCCGGATCCTCGGGTACCTGCACGTCAAGGACGCCCTGGACGCGCTGGAGCGGGATGTTCCGTTCCCGCGCTCCGAACTGCGGGCCATCGCGCAGGTGCGGGCGGAGACCCCGCTGGACGACGTACTGACCGCCATGCGGCACAACCGGACGCACCTGGCGGCCGTGCTCGGGGCGGACGGGACCATGACGGGGCTGGTGACGATGGAGGACGTCCTGCGCGAGCTGTTCGGCCGGCCCGCGTCGGCGTAACGGCCACCACGACGCCCGGGGCCGCTGCTGCCCGGCCCCGGCCCCGCGGGGCCGGGGTACCGCGCGGTAGCATCGCTCCGCCATGGAGATGAATGCCTCGTACACCAGTTTTGTCGCGGTCGGCGACTCCTTCACCGAGGGCATGTCCGACCTGCTCCCGGACGGCTCCTACCGAGGCTGGGCCGACCTGCTGGCCGCCCGGCTCGCCGCGCGCGAGCCGGGCTTCCGCTACGCCAACCTCGCGGTGCGCGGCAAGCTGATCGGGCAGATCGCCGGTGAGCAGGCCCCGGTGGCCGCCGCGATGGGCGCCGATGTGGTGACGCTGGTGGGCGGCCTGAACGACGCCCTGCGGCCCAAGGTCGACATGGGCCGGGTACGCAGCCACCTGGAGGAGGCCGTGGCCCTGCTGGCGCCCTCCTGCAAGCACCTGGTGCTGATGCGTTCGCCGGGCCGCAACGGGCCGGTCATGGAGCGCTTCCGGCCGCGCATGGAGGATCTCTTCGGCATCCTCGAAGAGCTCGCCGCGCGGCACGGCGCGCTGCTGGTGGACCTGTACGGGGCCCCGGTGCTCGGCGATCCGCGCCTGTGGGACGTCGACCGGCTCCACCTGAGCGCCGAGGGGCACCGCCGGGTGGCGGAGGCCGTGTGGCAGGCCCTGGGCCTGCCCGCCGAGGAGGACTGGCGGGCCGGGCTGCCTGCCGCCGTGCCCCCGGGCTGGCAGCTGCGGCGGACCGAGGACCTGCGCTTCGCCCGGCAGCACCTGCTCCCCTGGATCGGCCGCCGGCTGACGGGCCGCTCCTCGGGCGACGGCCGCCCCGCCAAGCGGCCGGAACTGCTGCCGTACGCGTCCCCGCCGCCCTCGTAGCAATCCACAACCGCGGGCCCTGCCCCCACCTGCGTAAACGCACAGCCGCGGCCCAAGTAGAATCCCTACACGTGACAGCCAAGCCCCGCATCCCCAATGTCCTGGCCGGCCGCTACGCCTCCGCGGAGCTCGCCGTCCTGTGGTCCCCCGAGTACAAGGTGACGCTGGAGCGGCGGCTGTGGCTCGCCGTGCTGCGCGCCCAGAAGGACCTCGGCATCGAGGTCCCGGACGCCGCCCTCGCCGACTACGAGCGCGTCCTGGAGACGGTCGACCTCGCCTCGATCGCCGAGCGCGAGAAGGTCACCCGGCACGACGTGAAGGCCCGGATCGAGGAGTTCAACGCCCTCGCCGGTCACGAGCACGTGCACAAGGGCATGACCTCCCGCGACCTCACCGAGAACGTCGAGCAGCTCCAGATCCGCCTCTCGCTGGAACTGGCCCGGGACCGTACGGTCGCCGTCCTGGCCCGCCTCGGCAAGCTGGCCGGCGAGCACGCCGAGCTGGTCATGGCCGGCCGCTCCCACAACGTCGCCGCGCAGGCGACCACCCTGGGCAAGCGCTTCGCGACGGCCGCCGACGAACTGCTGGTCGCCTACGACCGCCTGGAGAACCTCCTCGCGCGCTACCCGCTGCGCGGGATCAAGGGCCCGGTCGGCACCGCGCAGGACATGCTCGACCTGCTGGGCGGCGACACCGCCAAGCTGGCCGACCTGGAGCAGCGCATCGCCGCGCACCTCGGCTTCGCCCAGGCCTTCACCTCCGTCGGCCAGGTCTACCCGCGCTCGCTGGACTACGACGTGGTCACCGCCCTCGTGCAGCTGGCCGCCGCGCCCTCCTCGATCGCGAAGACCATCCGCCTGATGGCGGGCCACGAGCTGGTCACCGAGGGCTTCAAGCCCGGCCAGGTCGGCTCCTCCGCGATGCCGCACAAGATGAACACCCGCTCCTGTGAGCGCGTGAACGGCCTGATGGTCATCCTGCGCGGCTACGCCTCGATGACCGGCGAGCTGGCCGGCGACCAGTGGAACGAGGGCGACGTCTCCTGCTCCGTGGTGCGCCGGGTGGCCCTGCCCGACGCGTTCTTCGCCTTCGACGGCCTGCTGGAGACCTTCCTGACCGTCCTCGACGAGTTCGGCGCCTTCCCGGCCGTCGTGGCCCGCGAGCTGGACCGCTACCTGCCGTTCCTCGCCACCACCAAGGTGCTGATGGGCGCGGTGCGGGCCGGGGTGGGCCGCGAGGCCGCCCACGAGGTCATCAAGGAGCACGCGGTGGCCTCCGCTCTCGCCATGCGCGAGCAGGGCGCCGAGCGCAACGAGCTGCTGGACAAGCTGGCCGCCGACGAGCGGATGCCGCTGGACCGCGCGCAGCTGGACGCCCTGATGGCCGACAAGCTGTCCTTCACGGGCGCGGCGGGCGACCAGGTGGCGACCGTGGTCGCGCGGATCGAGGCCATCGCCAAGGAGCACCCGGAAGCCGCCGGGTACGCGCCGGGGTCGATCCTCTGACTCCCGACGAACTCGAAGCCGCCCGTGGCCGCGTCATCCCGGACGTGGTCGCGGGCGGTCTGCGCGTGCTCTTCTGCGGGATCAATCCGGGTCTCCTCTCCGCCGCGACGGGCCACCACTTCGCCCGCCCCGGCAACCGCTTCTGGCCGGTGCTGCACCTGTCCGGCTTCACGCCCCGCCGGCTGGCCCCGGCGGAGCAGGAGGAACTCCTCACCTACCGCCTCGGCATCACCAACGTCGTCGCCCGTGCCACCGCGCGTGCCGACGAACTGAGCGCGGAGGAGTTCATCGAGGGCGGCCGCATCCTGACGGAGAAGGTGGAACGGCTGCGCCCCGACTGGCTCGCGGTGGTCGGCGTGACCGCCTACCGCACGGCCTTCGGCGACCGCCGGGCGGCCATCGGCCCCCAGGCCCGCACCATCGGCCCCACCCGCATCTGGGCCCTCCCCAACCCGAGCGGCCTCAACGCCCACTGGACCGCGGAGACCATGGCCCAGGAGTACGCCCGCCTCCGCGAAGCGGCGGAGACGCACACGCCCTGATCCCCCGCACCACCCTGCCCTCGCCCCCGGTGGCTCCTGGTGAACGAAGCCGAACCGCCGGCCCGCCACCGGGCGCCGGCCTGGCGCGGGTGACGTCCCTCCGCTGCCCTCCGGCCCGGCCAGACCGCCTGCCCCGCCCGGCCACCGCCCTGATCCGCCGTTCGGGAGCTAGGGAGGATCGGTGACGGTGATCGCCGCCACCAGGGCCCAGGAGTCCTCCTCGCCCCATTCGGTCACGCAGGCCACCAGCCACCGGTCCCCGGCCCGCCACACGTGGACATGGTCGGTGGTGTTCCTGAGTTCCTCCCAGGGTTCCGGTATCTCCTCCGGGACGGCCGGCGACCGCAGCGTGAAGACCAGCGGTACTCCCCAACGCCCGGTCAGTGCCTGGGTGAGAGCCGCGTAGTCGGCGCTGATCTGGTCGGCGGCCTCCGCCCGGCCCGCGCCGTCTCCATCCCGGAAGTCCCCGGTCTCCTCCAGTCGGACCAGGTGGTGCCCCGGGCCGCTGCTGTGCCGGCCGAGACGCACCGGCGTGTCCACGAAACTCTGGGCCCGCAGCCGGTCGATCAGGTCGAGATGCTGTGCCGTGGTCATGCCGTCAGTATTCAGGTGCCCACTGACAACTGGCCCGGCGTCACGCGTCCCGCCGCCGCACGGCCAGCCAGCCCGCCGCCAGGGCCGCGAGGACCCACAGCCCGGTCACTGCGAGCCCCGTCCACGGACCGAGCGCCCCCTCGGCTTCCATCCGCATCACGGCCTGCCCGGCCCGGTCCGGCATGAACTGCCCCGCGCCCCCGACGACCTGGCCGACCACGAAGGGAACGATGAGCAGGAAGGGTATGAGCAGGCTCAGCACCAGCGTGCCGCTGCGCACCAGCGCGGTCAGGCCAGCCGCCAGCAGGGCGATCAGCGTCAGGTACACCCCGCTTCCGAACACGCCCCGCAGCGCCCCCGGGTCGCCCAGCGAGAGGGCGGAGTCCCCCATGAAAGCCTGGCCGGCGGTGAAGGTCACCAGTCCGGTGAACTCACCGACCACGAAGGCCGGTCCAGCCACCGCGGCCACCTTGGCGAGGTACAGCCGGGTCCGGTTGGGTACGGCGGTCAGCGAGACCCGCAGGGCTCCGTTGCGGAACTCGCCGGCGAAGGCGGTGGTGCCGAAGGCGACGGCCGCTATCTGCCCGAAGTTGACGCCGAAGAAGGCGCCGAGCAGACGGTCTTCCCCCATGGCGCCCGGTTCCGACGTGCCTATGGCGGCAGCGGTCAGAACGGTGAGGCCGGCCGTCGCGGCGAAGACGGCGAGGAGTGATCCCAGGACGGGACGGGCGGTTCGTATCTTGATCCACTCCGAGTGCAGGACGGAGACGGTGGGCAGAGCGGCGGCGGTCACGGCGGTGGCTCCCATCGGGTTCAGGCGGCGGTGGCGGAGTACGGGGTGCGGTCGGCGGTGAGGTCGAGGTAGGCCCGCTCCAGGGAGACCCTCTCGTCGGCCAGTTCCAGGACGGGAATGCCCTCACGGGCGGCCAGGGAGCCGATGTGCTCGGCCCGTATCCCCTCGACGGTCCAGCGCCCCTCACCGGCCGCGACCAACTGGAGGCCCTCCCGGGCCAGAACGGCTTCCAAACGCCCCGGATCCGAGGTCCGCAGCCGCACCCTGGGGCTGCTGCGGGCGTCGATGAACTCCTCCAGCGAGGTGTCGGCGAGCAGCCTTCCCTGTCCCAGCACGACGAGGTGGTCGACGAAGGCCGCGGACTCGGCCATCAGGTGGCTGGAGACGAACACCGTCCGCCCCTCGGCGGCGAGGCCGCGCATCAGCTCGCGGATCCAGATGATTCCCTCCGGGTCGAGGCCGTTGGTCGGCTCGTCCAGCAGGAGCACGGCCGGGTCGCCCAGCAGGGCGGCCGCTAGGCCCAGGCGCTGGCGCATCCCGAGTGAGAAGGTGCGCACGCGGCGGTGGGCGACAGCGGCGATGCCGGTCTGCTCCAAGACCGTATCGACCCGGCCGGGCGGGATCCCGTTGCTGACGGCGAGCACGAGGAGATGGTCCCGGGCCTTGCGGCCCGCGGCGGCCGCCTGGGGGTCGAGCAGGGCTCCCACCTGGCGGAGGGGCCTGCTCAGTTCGGTGAACCGGCTCCCTCCTATGGTGGCGGTGCCGGAGGTCGGCCGGTCCAGGCCCAGCAGCAGGCGCAGCGTCGTGGACTTGCCGGCCCCGTTGGGTCCGAGAAAGCCGGTGACCCTCCCGGGCAGCACGTCGAAGGTCAGATGGTCCACCACTCGGTGCTTGCCATGGTCCTTGGTCAGTTCGCGGATCTCGATGCGGTTCATGGCTCAAGATTCGCCGCCGGGCCCACCCTCGCCCCTCCCCCATGCGAGGGTGGCGTCTCCCCCACGTGGGGGAGACGCCACCACCTCGGCCCCTGCCACGATGAGGGCATGATCCGACTCATCCGTGCCCCGTTCCGGCCGGTGACGTACTCGCGCTGGCTGCACTTGTGCGTCCCGCTGCTGCTCCTCGCCCTGTGGATGTTCATCAACCCCGGCCGGCCGTGGATGCCCCTGCTGATCGTCATACCGTTCGGGTTCGTGCCGTGGGTACGGCTGGCGGAGGGGCTCCAGGCCCAGTTCCTGCTGACTCCGCAGGACCGGGGCAGCGAGGAGAGCGCCATCAGTTCGGCGCCTTCGGCCCGTTGGACGGACCGCTGGCGTACCGTGCTCTGGCTGGAGGTGCGGCTGGTGGTGAGCGGCGTCGCCATGTTCGCCACCGTGTGGCTCCCGGTCACGACCGTGGAGCTCGTCACGATCGCCGTCGGGCACCCACTGGACTCCGACATGGCCGTGCCCTTCACTCCGTCGCCCTGGGTCGCCGCTCTGCTCGCACCCGTGCCCCTGGTCGTGATGCTCCTGGCCGTGGTCCTGCTGGGCGATCTGATCACCGTCATCGCGAAGCAGCTCCTGGGGCCGTCGGCGTCGGAGCGGCTGACGGCGCTGGAGGCGCGTACGGAACAACTGCTGGAACGGACGCGGATCGCGCGCGAGCTGCACGATTCCATCGGGCACGCGCTGACCGTGGCGGTGGTCCAGGCCGGGGCGGCGCGGGCGGCCAACGATCCGGAGTTCACGGACCGCGCCCTGAACGCGATCGAGGAAACGGGCCGGGCCGCGCTGGAGGATCTGGAGCGGGTGCTGCTCGTCCTGCGGGAGTCGGCGCGGCCGCCGTCGCAGCGGCCGACCCTGGCGGAGGCGGACCGGCTGCTGGAATCGGCCCGCGCCTCGGGGGCCGCGGTGGACGCGCAGCTGACCGGTCCGCTGGATAAGTTGCCTGGCCCGGTCACCCGGGAGGGCTACCGGATCCTGCAGGAGGCGCTCACCAACGTGCTGCGGCACTGCGGTCCCGTGCCCGTGAAGGTACGGATCGAGATGGCGGTGAACCGGCTGGACTTGGAAGTCACCAACCCGCTGCCGGAGCGCCCCCCGGTCATGACGGGCGGCGGAAGCGGCCTGCGCGGCATGCGGGAGCGGGCCGCGCTGCTCGGCGGCGAGGCCGACACCGGCCCCCACGAGGGTGGTTGGAGAGTGCGCGCCCGGCTGCCGCTGGAGCGAATACGCTGATCGGATGCCGGTTACCGTACTGCTCGTCGACGACGAGCCCCTGGTGCGCGCGGGTCTGCGTGCCGTCCTGGAAGCACAGCCCGACATCGAGGTGGTGGGTGAGGCCGCGGACGGGGCCTCCGTCATCCCGCTGGTGCGCCGGCTGCGGCCGGACGTGGTCGCGATGGACGTGCGGATGCCGCTGCTCGACGGGATCGAGGCGACCCGGGCGGTCCTGCGCTCGGTGGACGCGCCGCCGAAGATCCTCGTGGTCACCACCTTCGAGAACGACGAGTACGTCTACCAGGCGTTGCGGGCCGGCGCGGACGGGTTCCTCCTCAAGCGGGCCCGGCCTTCGGAGATCGTCCACGCGGTCCGGCTGGTGGCGGAGGGCGAGACGCTGCTCTTCCCGGCGGCGGTACGGGCCCTGGCCGCCGAGTACGGCAACCGGCAGGCACGGGCGGCGCTGCGGGAGGCGGCGCTGACCGAGCGGGAGGAGGCGGTACTGAGGCTGATGGCACGGGGCCTGACCAATGTGGAGATCGGCAGGGAGCTGATCGTCGGCACGGAGACGGTGAAGTCACATGTCAGCGCGATTCTGGGCAAGCTCGGGGCCCGGGACCGCACCCAGGCGGTGATCACCGCCTACGAGTCGGGGTTCGTCTCCCCGGCCTGAGAGGAGGGGCTGATTCCGGCGGATGGGGGGCTGCTCCTCGCCGCCGCGCCGGGCGCGCAGTACGATCCGGCTGACAGGGCCGCTAGCTGGGAGGACACACGTTGGGGCAGCTGACCGGCGGGGATCCCTCTCTGCTCCGGCGGATCAATTCGGCCGTGGTGCTCCGGGCACTGCGCGCGGCCGAATCGCCGACCCTCACCGACCTCACCCGAGCGACCGGGCTCTCCCGGCCGACCGTCGAGGGGGTCGTGGAGGGGCTGATGGGTACCGGGCTCGTGATGGAGGCCGGTGCGGAGGAGGGCGCGCGCCGCCAGGGACGACCGGCGAGGCGCTTCCGCTTCCGTGCGGAGGCCGGGCACCTGCTGGGCATCGAGATCGGCTCGCACCGGGTCG
Source organism: Streptomyces sp. NPDC102258 (assembly GCF_055584685.1). NCBI lineage: Bacteria > Bacillati > Actinomycetota > Actinomycetes > Kitasatosporales > Streptomycetaceae > Streptomyces > Streptomyces sp. NPDC102258. Next base: position 67,727 of record NZ_JBVJLO010000002.1, on the reverse strand, counting down.
CGGTGCTGCTGTCCGGGCTGGACGGCCGCGTGATCGGAGCCGGGACGAAGGAAGTCGCCGAGACGGCGTCGGCCGACGAGCGGCTGGAGCGGGTCAGGACGGCGGTGGCGGATCTCCTGCGCCGGGCCGGTGTGCCCCGGGACTCCCTGCGGGCGGTCGGTGTGGGCAGCCCCGGCATCGTGGAGGCGGACGGCACGGTGCGCCTCGGAACGGCCCTGCCCGGCTGGACGGGGCTGCCGCTCGGGGAGCGGCTGCGGCGTTCGTTCCGCTGCCCCGTGCGGGTGGAGAACGACGCCAACGCGGCGGCCGTCGCCGAGCACTGGAAGGGCGCGGCACGGGATACGGACGACATCGTGTTCGTGATGGCCGGGCTGAGTCCGGGCGCGGGCTCGTTGATCGGCGGGCGGCTGCACCGGGGTTTCGGGGGTGCGGCGGGTGAGATCGGCGCGCTGCACCTGCTGGGGCGCGAGGCGACGCCGGAGCGGCTGCTCTCCACGACGGGCGAGCCGCTGCACCCGCTGGACGAGCCGGCCGTAGCCGAGGTGTTCGCGATGGCCAAGCGGGGTGACGAGCGGGCGGTGGCCGCGGTGGAGCGGTTCCTCCAGCGCCTCGTGCACGACGTGGCGGCGCTGGCACTGGCCATGGACCCGGAGCTGGTGGTGGTCGGCGGCTGGGCGGCGGGGCTTGACGGGATCCTCGAACCGTTGCGGCGGGAGCTGGAGCGGTACTGCCTGCGCCCGCCGAAGGTGGCGCTGTCGCTGCTCGGCGAGGCGGCGGTGGCCACGGGAGCGTTGCGGCTGGCGCTGGAGCACGTGGAGGAAGAACTGTTCGCGGTGGAGAAGACGGTCACCGCCCGCCGCTGACCTGTCCGGCCGGTTCGAAGCCCCCGAGCCGCGGCCCGTCCCGCCGCCCCTCCACCTGGCGATGGCCTCCCATCGGTCCACCGGACGGCCCCGGCCACAAGCCGGTTCGGCCGGGCGACCCCGCGCGACCCGGCGGAACCGGGCGGCCAGGCGGGCTGGGCAACGAGCGGCGGGGAGGGTGGGTCCGAACGCGCGCGGATTTCGAGGAACCCCGGCCACAGGCAGCCCGCATGCGGCGACAGCCACCAGGCCGTGTCCGTCGACCCCGCGACCCCGGCCTACCGGACGGCCCCGGCCACGAGCCGGGTCGGCCGGGCGGCCATGCGCGGTCCCAGGCCGCCAGGCGGAACCGGGTGGCCAGGCGGGCCGGGCAGCGAGCGGCGGAGAGGGCGGGTCAGGACGCGCCCGCTCGCCCTCGCGGACTTGACGGAACCTCAGCCTCAGGCAGCCCGCATGCGGGGACAGCCACCAGGCACCCGGCCGTGCCCGTCGACCTCGCGACCCCGAGCTACCGGACGGCCCCGGGCCACCGGACGGCCCCGGCTACGAGCGGGGTGGCCGGGCGGTCAGGCGGGCCGGGGGCGGGCGCCGGACGGGGGGTTAGGAGGCGGCGCGGGTTTCGGTGATTTCTACGCCGGTGTCGCCGAAGGTGAGGCGGCAGGTGTCGGCGCGGTAGGTGGCCACCGAGACGGCGGCGGTGCCCTCGGTGGTGAAGTAGCGGGTGGTGACCAGCAGGACGGGGGCGCCGGGGAGGCGGTCCAGCTCCTTGGCGTCGTCGGCGCGCGCGGAGCCCAGCTCGACGGAGCGGTCCTGGCCGTCGAGCGCGAGCCGCTGGAGTTCCCGCAGGACGGCGCGCGCCCGTGCCGGTCCGGCGGGGGCGTCGATGGCGGAGAGCCCGGGCACGGACGCCGCGGGGACGTACAGCAGCTCGGCGGCGACGGCCTGGCCCTGCGTGACGCGGGTCCGGCGGACGACGTGCACGGGGCCGCCGGGAGCGGTGCCGAGGAGCTTCAGGACGGCGGTGCCGGGTACGGCCTCGGTCGCGTCCACGGGCTCCCAGCCGTCGGCGCTCTCGCCGGGCCAGCTGTGCCCCGTACTGCCGACGGCGACGCCCACGCGCGGCGGGGCGACGGTGGTGCCGACGCCGCGGCGGCGCTGCAGGCGGCCTTCGAGTTCCAGCTGCTCCAGGGCCTGACGCAGGGTGGCGCGGGCGACGCCGAAGCGGGCGGCGAGCTCACGCTCGTTCGGCAGCACCTCGCCGACGGCGAAGTCCTGGTCGAGCGCGTCGCTGAGCACGGTCTTCAGGTGCAAGTACTTCGGCTCCGGCACCGATTCGAGCTGCGTGGTCCCCACCCTGACTCCTCCTGCGATCGCCGCCAGCGCCGTGTCCGAGCGGCCGTTCCGCGTCGCCGTTGCGCGCCGCAGTTCCGTGCCTTTGTTTATTAAAGGTTCCTGCACTATCCCTGCGACGATAGGACGGCGCACCCCCTTGGTCAAGACCAATCCTCACCCCTTTGCCGGGCAGATCGGGCATATGTCGCAAGCCGTTCACAGGATGTTCTCGCCGCCCCTGCGACCGCCCCGCCGCGCCCCACCCCCTCCGGAGGGTTGTAGCGGAGGGCTACCGGGCGGTAATCATGGGAGCAGTCGTTACTGACGGCCTGTCTCACACGGTTCAACCGACGAGGAGCAGCATGACCGCCACGGTCTCCTTCACGATCGATTCGCCGCTCGGCCCCCGCCCCGCCACCGTCACCTACGAGCGCAAGGGCGCGGGCGAACCGCTCCTCCTGCTGCACGGCATCGGCCACCACCTCCAGGCCTGGCAGCCGGTGACCGACATCCTGGCCGCCGACCACGACGTCATCGCCGTCGACCTGCCGGGCTTCGGCGCCTCCGCCCCGCTGCCGGCGGGGACTCCCTACGACCTCGTCACCGTCACCCACGCCCTGGGCGCGCTCTGCGCCGCGCTCGGTGTCGCGCGCCCGCACGTCGCGGGCAACTCCCTGGGCGGGCTGCTGGCCCTCGAAATGGGGCGGAGCGGTCTCGTCCGCTCGGTCACCGCCCTGTCCCCCGCCGGGTTCTGGTCGCAGGCCGAACGGCGCTACGCCTTCGCGACCCTGCGCGCCATGCGGGCCGGCGCGCGCGTGCTGCCCCGGGCCGCCCTGGAGCGGCTCTCGCTCAGCGGCCCCGGCCGGGCCGCGCTCACGGGCACCATCTACGCCCGCCCGGCACGCCGCTCCCCCGCGGCCGTGGTCGCCGAGACGCTCGCCCTGCGGGAGGCCACCGGCTTCGAGGAGACGCTGACCGCGGGCGGATCCGTACGGTTCACCGACGACGTGCCCGGGATCCCCGTCACGATCGCGTGGGGCAGCCGCGACCGGCTGCTGCTGCCGCGCCAGGGCGTACGCGCCAAGCGGACGGTGCCGGGCGCGCGGCTGGTCCGGCTGCCCGGCTGCGGTCACGTGCCGATGAACGACGATCCGGCGCTGGTCTCCCGCGTGATCCTCGACACCGCCCGGGCCGGATCCGCCGCGCCCACCGGAGCCGCCCGGCCCGGTGCGGCCGGCGCGTCACACGGCTCGGCCAAGTCCCGTCCCGCCATGACCGGCTGACGGCTGTTCATCCGGGGTTCGCGTGGGAGACGCGGCCGGTCCGGTGTGCGGCGGCACACTGGTCCGGCCCGCCCCCGCCGGCCCCTGGAGACGCACGATGGCCCCGATGCCGCACACCCGACGGTCCCTGCTCGGCGGTTCCCTCGCCGTCCCGCTCGGGCTCGCCCTGTCCACGGCCTTCGCCGCGCCCGCCCTGGCGGCCTCCTCCGGGGCCCCGGCGTTCGCGCGTTCCGGCCGCCCGGCGGCCCTCTGGGGGACGCAGACCGGCGAGATCACCTCCCACTCGGCCACCGTGTGGACGCGCTCCGACCGGCCCGCGCGCATGTACGTGGAAACCTCCCCGAGCGAGTCGTTCCGCTACGGCGTGCGCCGCCACGGCGGCCCCTTCCTCGGGCCCGCCACCGACTTCACGGGCACCGCCACCCTGCGCGACCTGCCGCCCGGGCGGCAGATCCACTACCGGGTCGTGCTCACCGACCCCGACGACCCGCGCCGCTCCGGCGAGCCGGTGCGCGGCACCTTCCGCACCACGCCCGTCTCCCGCTCCGGTGACGTGCGCTTCCTGTGGTCCGGCGACCTCGCCGGCCAGGGCTGGGGCATCAACCCCGAGATCGGCGGCTACCGCGTCTTCGAGGAGATGCGGCTGCGCGACCCGGACTTCTTCCTCTTCAGCGGCGACACGATCTACGCCGACGGGCCGATCCAGGCCGCCGTACCGCTGCCCGACGGGCGGATCTGGCACAACGTCACCACCGAGGAGAAGGCGAAGGTCGCCGAGACCCTCGCCGAGTTCCGCGGGAACTTCCGCTACAACCTCCTCGACCGCAACCTGCGCGAGTTCTACGCCCAGGTGCCCGTCCTCGCCCAGTGGGACGACCACGAGGTGCGCAACAACTGGTACCCGGGCCAGCTGATCGACGACCCGCGCTACACCGTCAGGGACGTCGACACCCTCGCGGGCCGGGCCCGCCGGGCCTTCGGCGAGTACTTCGCGGTCACCGACCTGCGCGGCGGGCGCGCCGAGGGCCGGATGTACCGGGTGATGCGGCACGGCCCGCTGCTGGACGTGTTCGTGCTGGACATGCGCACCTACCGGGACGCCAACTCCCCCGGCCGGCAGACCGACGACCCGGTCGGCATCCTGGGCGCCGAGCAACTGGCCTGGCTGAAGCGGGAGCTCGTGCGTTCCCGGGCGACCTGGAAGGTGATCGCCGCCGACATGCCGCTGGGCATCGTCGTGCCCGACGGGGCGGTGGACTTCGAGGCCGTCGCTCAGGGCGATCCGGGGGCTCCGCTGGGGCGCGAGCTCCAGATCGCCGACCTCCTGCGCCACATCAAGCACCAGCACATCACGGGCACCCTCTGGCTCACCGCCGACGTCCACTACACCGCCGCCAACCACTACGCGCCCGAGCGCGCGGCCTTCGGCGACTTCGCGCCGTTCTGGGAGTTCGTGTCCGGGCCCGTCGGCGCGGGCGGTTTCCCGGCCGGGCGGCTCGACGCCACCTTCGGACCGCGTACGGCGTACGTGCAGTCGGCGCCGGTCGCCAACATGTCCCCGGCCGAGAACCCCCCGTACTACGGCGAGGTCGAGATCGACGGCGGCAGCGGCGAGCTCACCGTCCGGCTGCGCCGCCAGGGCGGCGGCGTACTCTTCACCCAGGTGCTCCAGCCGGGCCGCGTGGGACAGTCGTGAGGCACGGGCCCGCCGCCGGACCGCCCGCCGCCCTCCGGGCCCCCGTTCCGCCCCCCGCGCCCCCATCGGAAATCCTCCCGAAAACCGGAGGAAATAGGCCAGATCGACACTTAACCAGTCGGTCACAGAGCGTTCGTGATCACGCAACACCCCTGGGCCACAGTGGTGTGCATGACTGACCGTACCCCCGCCGCCGCCTCCGCCGCCCCGCGCCCGCACCGCCCCCACCACTGGCGCCACGACCTCGTCGAACTCGCCGCCCTCTTCTGCGCCGTGGCGGTCGCCGACGGCCTCGCGAACCTCGTCGCGCACGGCCCCGAAGGCCCCGTCCTGCTGGTCGCCTCGGCCGTCGCGCTGATCATCACGGCGGCCTTCCACACCTGGTGGGCCCGCCGCCACAGCCATGCGCCGCCGCAGCCGGACCCGGCCCCCTCCGATCCCGCGCCGCGCCCGGCCACCGGCGCGGCCTCCCCCGCCACCACCGCCACCCTCTGGCGGATGCGGACGACCGTACGCGACGAGCCCGGGAGCCTGGCCGCGCTCTGCACGGCGCTCGCCGGGAACGGCGTCGACATCCTGAACCTCCAGACCCACCCGCTCCCCGAGGGCGGCACGGTCGACGAGTTCCTGCTGCGCGCCCCGCAGCAGCTGCCCTCCGGCGACCTCACCCGCGCCGTGGCCCGGGCCGGCGGCCACAGCACCTGGATCGAGCGCGCCGACGCCCACGACCTGGTGGACACCCCCACCCGCGTCCTCGGCTTGGCCACCCGCACCGCCCTGGACGCGGCCGAACTCCCGCTCGCCCTGCGCCAGCTCCTCGGCCGCTGCACCATCCACTCGATCCCCGCGACCACCCTCTCCGGCCGCCCCAACGCCGGCGCCGACGCCCCCGTCGAGGGAGTCCTGGAGCCCACGTCGATGCGGCTGCGCGACCCCTCGGGCGGCGCGATCACCATCGAGCGGCCCCACCTGCCCTTCACCCCGACCGAGTTCGCCCGCGCCCGGGCCCTCGTCGAGCTCGACGCCCGCCTCGGCCCCCGCGTCCCGCGCAGCCACGACGTCCTGACCCTCCCCGAGGGCAACGAGATCACCGTGCGCCGCGCCGACGGCGCCGACCTCCCGGCCGCCCGCGCCATGCACGACCGCTGCAGCGCACGCACCCTCGGCCTGCGCTACCACGGCCCGGTCGCCGACGCGGACCGCTACCTCGGCCACCTGCTGAGCCCCCGTTTCGGCCGCACCCTCGCCGCCACCACCGCCTCCGGCAAGCTCGTCGCCCTCGGCCACCTGCTGTGGGACGGCGACGAGACCGAGGTGGCCCTGCTCATCGAGGACGACTGGCAGCGCCGCGGCATCGGCTCGGAGCTGCTGCGCCGTCTGCTGGCGATGGCCGTCGAGACCGGGTGCGACAGCGTGTACGCCGTCACCCAGGCCTCCAACACCGGCATGGTCGCCGCGATGCGCGGCCTCGGCCTCCCCCTCGACTACCAGATCGAGGAAGGCACGCTCGTGATCACGGCCCGGCTGGACACGACCCCGGTCCCCTCGCGCCTGCCCTACGAACTCCCGAGCGCCCAGGCCCCGTACGAGCCCCGCAGCCCCCGCTGACCGCCCCCGCGCCGCCCCGGAATCCGAGCCGTTCCGGGGCCGTTCGCGGGCGGCGCGGCGGATCCCGACAGGAGCCCGGGGCCAAACGGTGATGACGCGGGGGCGTCCCTCGTACGAAGATGGCCGCATGTCAGAGACCCTCCACAGTGACAGCGCAGCGCGTCTGCCCCGTCAGGTCGCCGACGCCTACGTCGACGACCTCATCGCCATCGACCCGATCCAGGGCACCTACCTCGGCATCGCCGCCAGCTCCGGCAAGCTGCCGGACTACTCCCCCGCCGGCCGCGCCGCCGCCGCGGACCTGTCGCGCGCCACCCTCGCCCGGCTGGACGCCGCCGAGCGGCTGTCCGGCGCGGACACCGACGCCGAACGCCGCTGCGGCCGCCTGCTGCGCGAGCGGCTGAACGCCGAACTCGCCGTATACGAAGCCGACGAGGACCTCCGCGCGGTCAGCAACATCCACTCCCCCGCGCACGCCGTCCGCGAGGTCTTCACGCTGACCCCGGCCGACACCGACGAGGACTGGGCCGCGATCGCCGAGCGGCTGCGCGCCGTACCGGCCGCCTTCGCCGGCTACCGCGAGAGCCTCGCGCTCGGCCTGGAGCGCGGGCTGTACGGCAGCCCCCGCCCCACCGCCACCTTCGTCGAGCAGCTCACCACCTGGGCGGGCCAGGGCGCGGACGGCTCCCGGGACTTCTTCGGCGCGTTCGCCGCCGACGGCCCGGATTCCCTGCGCACCGAACTGGACGAAGCCGCCGCGACCGCCACCGCCGCGGTGGCGGAACTGCGCGACTGGATGCGGGACGTGTACGCCCCGGCGGTCGCGGACGCGCCCGACCCGGTGGGCCGCGAGCGCTACGCCCGCTGGTCGCGCTTTTTCAACGGCACGGACCTGGACCTGGACGAGGCGTACGCCTACGGCTGGTCCGAATACCACCGGCTGCTGGCGGAGATGAAGGCCGAGGCGGCCAAGATCCTGCCGGGCGACCCGGACCCGTGGGACGCGCTGCGGCACCTGGACGAGCACGGCACCCACATCGAGGGCGTGGACGAGGTCCGCGACTGGCTCCAGGGCCTGATGGACGAGGCCATCGAGAACCTCGACGGCACCCACTTCGACCTGGCCGAGCGGGTCAAGCGCGTCGAGTCGATGATCGCCCCGGCGGGCGGCGCGGCGGCGCCGTACTACACCAACCCGTCGGAGGACTTCTCCCGGCCGGGCCGGACCTGGCTGCCGACGATGGGCCAGACCCGCTTCCCCGTGTACGACCTGGTCTCGACCTGGTACCACGAGGGCGTTCCGGGCCATCACCTCCAGCTCGCGCAGTGGACGCACGTGGCCGACCGGCTCTCGCGCTACCAGGCCACCGTCGGCCTGGTCAGCGCCAACGCCGAGGGCTGGGCCCTGTACGCGGAGCGCCTGATGGACGAGCTGGGCTACCTCAAGGACGCCGAGCAGCGGCTGGGTTACCTGGACTGCCAGATGATGCGGGCGGCCCGGGTGATCGTGGACATCGGCATGCACCTGGGGCTGGAGATCCCGGCGGACTCGCCGTTCCACCCGGGCGAGCGCTGGACGGTGGCGCTGGCCCAGGAGTTCTTCGGGCTGCACAGCGGCCGGCCGGCGGAGTTCGTCGAGAGCGAGCTGACCCGGTACCTGTCCATGCCCGGCCAGGCGATCGGCTACAAGCTGGGCGAGCGCGCGTGGCTGCTGGGCCGGGACAACGCCCGGGCCGCGCACGGCGACTCCTTCGACCTGAAGGCGTGGCACATGGCGGCGCTGTCGCAGGGCTCGCTGGGCCTGGACGACCTGGTGGACGAGCTCTCGAAGCTCTGACGCGCGGGCCGTACGGACGCGGGCGGCCGGCTCGCGTCCGTACGCACCCCGGGCAGCTCCGTACGGACCTCGGCAACCTCCGTACGCGCCTCAGCAGCCGCAGTCGTCCGAGTCGGTGGGGGCGGTGAGCGGGTCGGCGCCGTCGCGCCGCTCCGTGCCCTGCCAGGTCTCGACCTCGAAGCCCTCCCGGATCCAGTACTCGATGCCGCCGAGCATCTCCTTGACCTGGAAGCCGAGTTCGGCCAGGGCCAGGGCGGCGCGGGTGCCTCCGTTGCAGCCGGGGCCCCAGCAGTAGGTCACCACGGGCAGCGCCTTGTCGAGGAGCCGCTCGGCCTCGGCCGGGATCCGCGCGGTGGGCAGGTGCACGGCCCCGGGCACGTGGGCCTGGTCCCAGGCGGGGGTGGAGCGGGAGTCGACCAGCTGGAAGCCCGGTTCGGCGCCCCGCTCGCGGTGGGCCGCGAAGGCGGAGGCGACATCGGAGACGTCCGCGTGGAAGGCCAGGCTCGCGGCGAAGTACGCGGCCGCGGCGGCCGGGCTCGCGGGCGGCACCCGGAGCACCGGGTTGGCGGGGGCGGTGATGTCGGTGACCTGCGCGTTCGTCGTCATGTCGGAGAATCTACGAAGCTTCGGCCGCCCGGTGAAGCGAACTTCCCCGGCCTTGCCCCTGTCCTGCCGGGGATTGCCCTGCTAGACCTGCCCCATGACCGGTTATTCCCCCGACGCCACCGACTGGCGGATCCTCGAAGCCCTCCAGCGGGACGGCCGGGCCAGCTTCACCCAGCTCGCCTGCACCGTCTCCATGTCCGCCAGCGCCGTCACCGAACGGGTCCGCCGCATGGAGGAGGCCGGGATCATCACCGGCTACACGGCGGTGGTCGACCCCGAGAAGCTCGGCAAGGCGATCCTGGCGCTGGTGCGGCTGCGCTACCCGCACGGCAACTACAAGCCGTTCCACGACTTCCTGCGGACCGCGCCGGAGATCCTGGAGGCCCACCACGTCACGGGGGACGACTGCTTCGTCCTCAAGGTGGCCACCCGCTCCATGGCGCACCTGGAGGAGGTGACGGGCCGCATCTCGGGGCTGGGTCCGGTCACCACGAACATCGTCTACTCCTCCCCGCTGCCCCGGCGCCCGCTCAGTCCGTGACCCCCGCCGTGCGGTGGCGCACGACCGAGCCGCCGCGCTGCTTGACGATCTCCAGCTGGGCCTGGACCCGGGTGCGCAGGTCGCCGACGTGGCTGACGATGCCGACGCTGCGGTCGCGCTCGCGCAGCGAGTCCAGTACGTCGAGCACCTCGTCCAGCGCCTGGTCGTCGAGGCTGCCGAAGCCCTCGTCGATGAAGAGGGTGTCCAGGCGCATGCCGCCGGCCTCGTCGGTGACCACGTCGGCCAGGCCCAGCGCCAGCGCGAGGGAGGCGAAGAAGGTCTCGCCGCCCGAGAGGGTCGCGGTGTCCCGCTCGCTGCCGGTCCAGGCGTCGAGCACGTGCAGCCCGAGGCCGGAGCGCCCGCGTCCGCTCGCCCGGGCGTCGGAGTGGACGAGGGTGTAGCGGCCGCCGGACATGCGCAGCAGGCGGACGGTCGCGGCGGCGGCGACCTGCTCCAGCCGCGCGGCCAGTACGTACGCCTCCAGCCGCATCTTGCGCTCGTTGTCGGCGGAGGTGCCCGCGGTGAGTCCGGCGAGGCGGGCCACCCGTTCGTAGGCTTCGCGCAGCGGGCCGAGGGCGCGCAGCTCCTGGTCGGCCTGGCGGGAGAGCCGGTCCAGCTCGGCGCAGCGCACGCGGGCGGCGTCGACGGCCGATCCGGCGGCCCGCAGCAGGGCGGCGGCGCGTTCCTCCGCCGCCCCGGCGGCGGCCGGGTCGGCCGGGGGCAGGGCGGCGGCCGCGGCGGTGTCCCGCTCGGCGCGGCGGTCGGCGAGCATCGCCTCCTCGGCCTGCCAGGCGTCGGCGCGGTGCTGGAGGGCGGTGCGCTCGTACTCGGGCAGTACGGCGTCGGCGGCCGACTCGACCGTCTCGAAGCCGGCCTTGAAGGCGGCGTCGGCCAGCTGGTCGTCGGCCTCCTTCAGCCGTGCGGCGGTGACCTCGGCCCGGCGCAGCGCGCTCGCGGCGCCGGTGACCATCCGGATCCGGTCCTCCAGGACGCGGGCGCGGGCGGCGACGCTGGGCGCGTCACCCCGGACGAGGACCAGTTCGGCTTCGAGGGCGGCCTGCTCCCGGTCCAGGGCCTCGCGCCGGGAGGCCCGGGCGGCGGCCCGGCGTTCGGCGTCGAGCCGGTCGGAGCTGCGCGCGTCGTGCTCCCGTTCGGCGCGGGCGAGGCGCTCGCGGGCGGCGTGCAGCCCGGCGGCGTCCGCGTGGGCGGCGGCGTGGCGGGCGCTCAGGTCGGCGGTGAGGGCGAGGAGTGCGGCGGTGGTGGCCTCCCCGGCGGCGGACGCGGCTTCGGCCTCGGCCTCGCGCAGGGCGGCGAGCCGGCGCTCGACGGCGGCCCGGCGCTCCTCGGCCTCCTCGAAGCGGGCGTGGGCGGCGTCCTCGGCGGCCCGGTCGACGTGCCCGGCGGCGGGGCGGGCCGGCGCCGGGTGCTCGGCGGATCCGCACACCGCGCAGGGTTCCCCGGCCGTCAGGGCGGCGGCGAGTTCGGCGGCGATGCCGCGCAGCCGGGCCTCCTTCAGCTCCAGCCAGCTCTCCCGGGCGGCGTACGACTCCTCGCGGACGGCGGCCAGTTCGCCGCGGCCGGCTTCGGCTTCGGCGGCGAGGGCGTCGCGCCGGCGGGCGGCGGTGAGCTGCATCCGGGCGGGCTCCAGGCGCCCCGCGAGCTGCTCGGCCAGGGTGGCGGCCTGCTGCGCGGCGTCGACCCGGTCCTGGAGGGCGGCCCGGGTGGCCTCCCAGCGGGCGAGCCACTCGGCGGACTCCTGGTGCTGCTCCTCGGCGTCCCGGGACTCCCGCTCCAGGGTGGCCCGCTCGCGGCCGATCTCGGCGCTGCGCTGTTCCGCGCGCTGGGCGGCGCCGACCGCTCCGAGGTCCTCCCGCAGCCGCTGCTCGACGGCGGCGAGCTGTTCGGTGCCCGCTTCGGCCAGGGGCGACGGGAGTTCGGCGCGGGCCAGGCTCTCGGCGTGCGCGGCGGTGAGGTGGGCGGCGGCCGCGGCCCCGCGCAGCTCCAGGGCGGGGGCCACGAGGGCGCCCCGCCGGGCCCGGTCCAGGAGGCCGCGCACCCGCTCGCGCTCCGGCGCGGCCTGCGCCAACAGGGCGGCCCGGCGGGCGGTCTCGGCGTGGCGGCGCTGGAGCCGGTCGAGTTCCCGGGCGTCCGCGGCTGCGCGCCGGGCCGCGTGGTGGCGTCCCTCGACGGCGGCGAGCGCGTACTCGGCGACGCTGAGCCGCTCCCGGGCGGAGCAGCGGGCGACGGCCGCCCACGCCCGGACGGCGTCGGCGAGGCCGGGGTCGCCGGGCTGGTGCGCGGGCAGCGGCCAGGCCCGCAGGTCGGCGCTGTCCCCGGCGGCCTGGGCGAGCCGCTGGGCGGCGGCCAGCACCTTCTCGTCGCCGGTGCGCACCTTGGCCTCGGCGGCCCGGCGGCGCTCGGCGAGCAGGGTTTCGACGGCGGCGAAGCGGCGGGTGTCGAAGAGCCGCCCGAGGAGCCGGCCGCGGGCCTCGGCCCCGGCCCGCAGGAACTGGGCGAACTCCCCCTGCGGCAGCAGCACGACCTGGCAGAACTGCTCGCGGCTCATGCCGAGGAGCTGTTCGATCTCCTCGCCGATCTCCTGGTGGGAGCGGCTGAGCGCGGTCCAGCCCGTGCCGGTGTGCTCGCGCAGCCGGCTCTGTGCCTTGTCCTTGGTGGTGCCGGTGCCGCGTTTCTTGGGGCGGTCCTGTTCGGGGCTCCGGGTGATCTCCAGGCGGCGGCCGCCCGCGGTGAGTTCGAGGGTGACCTCGGTGGCGGTGCCCGGGGCGGCGTGGTCGCTGCGCAGGGTGGTGCCGGGGGTCTGGCGGGAGCCGGGCACGGAGCCGTAGAGGGCGTAGCAGACGGCGTCGAGGACGGAGGTCTTGCCGGCGCCGGTGGGGCCGTGGAGCAGGAAGATCCCGGCGCCGGAGAGGGCGTCGAAGTCGATGCTCTGGGGTTCGGCGAAGGGCCCGAAGGCCGTGATCTCCAGCCGGTGCAGCCTCATCGCGCCTCCCCCTGGCCCGGTTCCTCGCGGGCGGCCAGTACGCGCACCTCGTCGAAGGCGCCGCGCAGCACGGCCCGTTCCGCCTCGTCGGCGCTCCCGCCGCGGACGTGGGCGACGAAGTCCTCGGCGATCTCCTGGTCGCTGCGCCCCCTGAGGCGCTGGGCGTAGGAGGCCGCGGTGTCCTCGGCGCGGCCTTCGGGGTCGAAGGCGAGGCTGAGGGTGTGCGGGAAGCGGGCGGTGAGCCGGGCCATCGGGTCCTGGGGGCGGACCGGGTCGGTGAGGGTGGCCTCGATCCAGCTGTCCTCGCGGCCGGTCAGCGCGGGATCGTCGAGGAGTTCCCGCAGGCGGCCGCGCAGCCGGGCGAGCGGGCGGGGGACGGGGGTGTCGATCCGCTCGGCGGTGATCTCGCCGGCCGGGCCGAGCTCGACCAGCCACATGGTCTTGCGGTGGTCGGCCTCGGAGAAGGAGTAGGCGAGCGGGGAACCGGAGTAGCGGACCCGTTCGTTGATCGTCTGGCAGCCGTGGAGGTGGCCGAGGGCGGCGTAGTCGACCCCGTCGAAGACGGCGGCGGGCACCGACTCGACCCCGCCGACGGCGATGTCGCGCTCGCTGTCGCTGGCCTGGCCGCCGGTGACGAAGGCATGGGCGAGGACCACCGAGCGGGTGCCGGGCGCCCGGCGGGCCAGGTCGGCCCGGATCCGGTCCATGGCCGCGCCCAGCACCGCCTGGTGACCGGTCCCGGCCGCCCCGAACTCGTCCTTGACCAGCGCCGGTTCCAGGTACGGCAGCCCGTACAGGGCCACCTCACCGTGTACGTCGGCCAGCACCACGGGGTCGGCGCAGCCCGCGGGGTCCGTCCTGAGGTGGATCCCGGCCCGGCCGATCAGCCCGGCGCCGACACCGAGGCGGCGGGCGGAGTCGTGGTTCCCGGAGATCATCACCGTCGGCACGCCGAGGTCGGCGAGCCGGTGCAGCGCCCGGTCGTAGAGCTCGACGGCGGGCAGCGGGGGCACAGCCCGGTCGTAGACGTCCCCGGCGACGAGGACGGCGTCGACCTCGTGTTCCCGTACGGCCGCGATGAGGTGGTCGACGAAGGCGGCCTGGGCGCCGAGCAGGTTGACGCGGTGGAAGGACCGGCCCAGATGCCAGTCGGAGGTGTGCAGGAACTTCACTCGACCGCTCCGACCCGCACGCCAGCTCTCCTCGTGTCCGCGCGCCGACCGGCCGCTCGCCGCCCGGTCCCGCGCCTTCTCTTCCCGCCCCGCCCGGGCTCTTCTGTACCGCCCGGGATCTTCCGTACCGCCCGGGACTCTTCCCGTACCGCCCGGGGCCCGCGCCTCCGGGCACCCGTCGCCCCGCCCCCCGCAGCGACCCTCCAGGCTACCCGGTGCGGATGCGCGGTGGCGGCCGGTCCCGGGGACCGGCCGGCCGGGGTCCGGCCGGGTCAGCCCTCCGCGTAGGCCTCGCCGCCGAGTTCGAAGCCCGCCGTGCCCGCGGTGGCGTCGGCGAGCCAGGCCCGGAAGGCCTCGATCTCCGCCTCCGGCAGGCCGATCTCGATGGCCACGGCCTCGCCGTAGCGCACGTCCAGCACCGCCCGGCCGGTGGCGCGCAGGTCGTTCTGGGTCTTCCCGGCCCGTTGGTGGTCGACGGTCACGGTGGCCAGCCGGTAGCGGTGCCGGGTGATCGTGCCGAGGGCGTCGAGCGCCTCCCCGACGACCCCTCCGTACGCCCGGATCAGCCCACCGGCCCCGAGCTTCACGCCCCCGTAGTACCGGGTGACGACGGCCACCGCGTAGCGGATGTCGCGCCGGGTCAGCATCTGCAGCATGGGCACCCCGGCGGTCCCGCCGGGCTCCCCGTCGTCACTGGCCTTCTGCACCGAGGCATCGGCGCCGATCACGTACGCGTAGCAGTGGTGCGAGGCGGCCGGGTGCTCCCGGCGGACGCGTGCGATGAACTCCTGCGCCTCCCGCTCGCTCGCCGCGGGCGCGAGCGAGCACAGGAACCGCGAGCGGTTGATCTCCGCCTCGTGCGTCCCCTCGCGTGCCACCGTCACGTACTGATCTGCCTTCACCGCTCCACCCTACGGGGAATCGGACACCCGTCCCGTTCGTTGAGGCGAGCAGACCAGAGCGGTCCGGAACAGCAGGAGGCGGCAGGCGTGTACGGCGACGCGGGGACCATTCGCAAGATCCTCACCGAACTCGGGGACACCTGGGCCGTGGTGGGTCTGTCCGACAATCCGGACCGGGCGGCCTACGGGGTGGCCCGCGTGCTGCAGGCGCACGGGAAGCGGATCGTGCCCGTCCATCCGAAGGCGGAGACGGTGCACGGCGAGCCGGGGTACCCGTCGCTGGAGGCGATCCCCTTCCCGGTGGACGTGGTGGACGTCTTCGTGAACAGCGCTCTCGCGGGTGCGGTGGCCGACGAGGCCGTCGCCGTGGGCGCCCGGGCCGTCTGGTTCCAGCTCGGCGTGGTCGACGAGGCCGCGTACGCCCGGACCCGCGGGGCGGGGCTGGAGATGGTCATGGATCGTTGCCCCGCCATCGAAATTCCGGCCCTGTAGGCCGGAGCCCCCGTCAGCCGGTGCCGCCCGTTCCCCTGACCGGCGGGATCGAGACCGCCATGGTCATCTCCATCGGTCCGGGGCCCTCGTTGCGGTAGGCGTGCGGGACGTTCGCCTCGAAGGAGACGGCACCGCCCGCCGGGACGACGTGCCGGTCGTCGCCGACCTCCAGCGTCAGCTCCCCGGCCGTCACGTGCAGCATCTCGAAGGTGCCGGCCGGGTGCGGGTCGGAGGCCGTGCCGTCGCCGGCCTCCAGCCGGTACGTCCACATCTCCACCGGTCCGCGCCGGTCGTCGCCGAGCAGCATGCGCGCCTCGCTGCCCGCCCCGCTGGACCACATCCGTACGCCCTCCCCCGGCTCCACCACGCGCACCGCCGGGCCGCGCTCGTGGTCGAGGAGGGTGGTGATGCTCACCCCGAGGGCGTCCGCCAGCTTGACCGTGGTGCCGACGCTGGGGTTCGTCCGGGCCTGCTCGATCTGGATGATCATGCCCCGGCTCACCCCCGCGCGGGCCGCCAGCGCCTCCAGGGTGAAGCCGCGCTCGGCGCGCCAGCGCTTGAGGTTCCGGGCGAGCGCCTGGGTGAGCTGTTCGAGATCCGACACCATTCCGTCCAATATTTTGGATGACACAGTCCAATGGAGTGAACTAACCTGCGGTGCAGTCGACGCGTATTCGATGCTGCACTCCACCGTTCACCGCACTGTACTGCGAGGTCCCGTCATGACCGCCCTGTTCGCCTTGGCCACGGCCGTGCTGTGGGGCCTCGCCGATTTCGGCGGCGGGCTGCTGACCCGCCGGATACCGGCGCTGACGGTGGTCGTGGTCTCCCAGATCGTCGCCGTCTTCGTGCTCGGGGCGATCGTGCTCGCCACCGGCGCGTGGCGGGAGGCCGGTCCGCAGTTGTGGTTCGCGGTGGGCGCGGGTCTGGTCGGACCGGCCGCCATGCTCGCCTTCTACAAGGCGCTGGCCCTCGGCCCGATGGGCGTGGTCTCCCCGCTCGGCTCCGTCGGGGTCGTCGTACCGGTCGGGGCGGGGCTGGCGCTGGGCGAACGGCCCGGCGCGGGCCAGTTCGCGGGCATCGCGGTGGCCCTCGTCGGCATCGTCCTCGCCGGCGGCCCCGAACTGCGCGGCGCCCCCGTCCAGCGACAGGCCGTCGTACTGACCCTGCTCGCGGCCTTCGGCTTCGGTGCGGTCATGGCCCTGATCGCGCACGCCTCCACCACGCTGACCGGACTCTTCCTCGCGCTCTTCGTCCAGCGGGTCACCAACGTGGCCGCCGGCGGCGCCGCCCTGTGGGCGCAGGTCCGGCGCGGCTCCCCGGCCCTGCCCGCCGGCGCCGGGCCGCGGGTGCTGTGGAGCCTGCTCCCGGCCCTGGCCTTCGTCGGCCTCGCGGACGTCGCCGCGAACGGCACCTACTCCGTCGCCGCGCAGAACGGGCCGGTGACGGTGGCCGCCGTACTGTCCTCGCTGTATCCGGTGGTGACGGCGTTCGCCGCCTTCGCCGTGCTCCGCGAACGGCTGCGCGCCATCCAGGCGGCCGGCGCCGGACTGGCCCTCGCGGGCACGGTCCTGCTCGCGGCGGGCTGAACCGGGGCGGGCCGACCGGGATGGGCCGACCGGGGCGGAGGGGCCCGGCCTCAGGCCTGCTCGGCCTCCGCGAGCAGCGCCAGCCCGCGCAGCTGCTCGGGCGTCATCCCGTCGGGGATCGGCACCGGGGCCGGCGTGCGCAGCGGGGGCTGCCAGCCCGTCGCGGGCTCCCAGCGGCGTACGATCCGGGCCGGCGCGCCCGCCACCACCGCGTGGTCGGGCACCTCGCCCCGTACGACGGCGCCTGCGGCCACCACCACGTTGCGGCCCAGCCGCGCCCCCGGGAGGATCACCGCCCCGGTGCCCAGCCAGCAGCCGGGCCCTATCTCCACCGGCTCGCTGCGGGGCCACTGCTTGCCGACGGGCTGGTGCGGGTCGTCGTAACTGTGGTTGGTGGAGGTGATGTAGACGCCCGGCCCGCAGAAGGTGTCGTCGCCGATGGTGATCCGGGTGTCGGCGATGACGTGGCTGCCGCGCCCCAGCACCACCCCGTTGCCGAGCACCAGCACCGGGTCGGCGCCGAGGTCGAGGTCCGGCATCATCCCGGCGGTCAGGGTGACCTGCTCGGCGATGATGCAGTGCTCGCCCAGCCGGATCCAGCGCTCGCCGAAGACGGTGCCCTGCGGGAAGGCGAGCCGGGTACCCTCGCCGATCGCGCCGAAGCGCAACCGCCCCGGGTGCTGCGCGGTGACCGCGCCCGCCCGCTGCATCCAGCGCCAGCCGGCGTGCACCGCACGGCCGGCGACCCGGCGGCGCAGGGCCGTCAGCGAGGAGAACGTGTTCTGGTTCTTCGGCACCCGGCCACGGTAGTGGCCGCCGCCCCGCAGGGCCCGGCCGCCTTCCTGTGATCTTCACCCCATCGCCGGGGCGCGGTGGCGCGTGCCCTACGGTGCCGGTAGCGCGGCACAGGAAACCAGAGGGACCAGAGGGAAGTGACCATGGCGGACCAGGCACACCAGCCACACCAGGGCCGGGCAGGACTCATCGCGGGCGTGGGCGACCGGCGGCCGTCCGTGGACCCGGCGGCCTTCACGGCCCCGACCTCCGTGGTCGTCGGCGACGTCACCCTGTCCGCCGGCGCGAGCGTCTGGTACTCGGCGGTGCTGCGCGCCGACTGCGGCCCGATCACGCTCGGCCCGGACAGCAACGTGCAGGACAACTGCACGCTGCACGTGGACCCCGGCTTCCCGGTGTCCATCGGCGCGCGCGTCTCCATCGGGCACAACGCCGTCGTGCACGGCTGCACCGTGGAGGACGACTGCCTCATCGGGATGGGCGCGACCGTGCTCAACGGGGCCGTGATCGGCGCCGGTTCGCTGGTGGCCGCGCAGGCCCTGGTGCCCCAGGGCATGGTGGTCCCGCCCGGCTCGCTGGTCGCGGGCGTACCGGCCAAGGTGCGGCGGGAGCTGACCGAGGAGGAGCGCGAGGGCATCAGGGTCAACGCCCTGATGTACACGGAGCTGGCGAAGCAGCACCGGGCCTCGGTGACCCCGGACGCCTGAGCGCCCGTACGCGCGCCGGCCGCGGCCCCTCGCGGCCCGCGGCCCCGCGGCCCTCAGTCCAAGATGACCGCCGCGGCCGTCGCGGGCTCCGCCTCCGGCTCCTCGCCGACGGCGGCGGTCGCCTTCTTCACGCGGGCGCGCACGACCAGCGTCACGGTCAGCCCGATCAGCAGGGCCACCACCAGCGCCAGCCACGAGAACCGCTTGATCCACGGCTCCGCGACGATCCCGACGGTGTAGATGACGGCGGTGGTGCCGCCGGCCCACAGGACGCCGCCGAGGACATTGGCGATCAGGAACCGCCAGTACGGCATGCGCAGCACGCCGGCGAGCGGTCCGGCGAAGATCCGCAGCAGGGCCACGAAGCGGCCGAAGAAGACGGCCCACATGCCCCACTTGTCGAAGGAACGCTCCGCCAGGGCCACGTGCGCGGGCCCGAAGTGCTTGGGGAAGCGCCGGCCGAGCCGCTCCAGCAGCGGTTTGCCGCCCCGGCGGCCGATGGCGTACCCGATGGAGTCGCCGACGATCGCCCCCGCGACCGCGCAGAGACCCAGCACCACGGGGTTGATGTGGCCTTGCTGCGAGGCCAGCAGGGCGGCGCTGACCAGGATGATCTCCCCGGGCAGCGGGATGCCGAGGCTCTCCAGTCCGATGACCAGGCCCACCAGGAGGTAGACACTGATCGCCGGAATCGTCTCCAGCCATTCCTGGATGTGCACCGGAACGTCCTCCCGAGTCCTCACGGGCGCGCCCCCGTGACACGCCGAACGGGCAGCCTATCCGCTCCTCACGTCGGCCCCCGCCCGTGGCGGGAGTGCGCGGGAGGAACGACCGGCGAACACCTCGCGACGGCCGGAACCCGGCGCCGCCACCCGCGCCGGGGGGCCACCCACGAGCGGCGGACCCCCGGGGACACCGGTTGCTCTCAGGCGTTCGGCCGCAGCGTCCAGACGACCGTCATCTCGCCGGTGACGGCCTCGTCCTCGCGCTGGATGGCGATGGCGACGGGGAACTCGGGGCGCCCGCCCGCGTCCAGCTCGGCCACGACGTCGGCGACCGGGCGGCCGAGGGTGGCGGTGGCGGTGACGACGCCCTTGGCGAGCTTCTTGTAGCCGATCTCGGCGCGGACGGCCAGCGGCACGGCGCGCGAGAGCTGGTCGCCGAAGGCGGCCAGGACGATGGCGCCGCTCGCGGACTCGGCGAGGGTGAACATCGCGCCGGCGTGCGGGCCGCCGACGTGGTTGTGGAAGGCGGGCTGGTCCGGCAGGCGGACGACGGCGCGCTCCGGGGTGGTCTCGATGAATTCGAGGTTGAGGGTGGCCGCCATCGGCACGGTCTGGACGAGCAGTTCGCCCACGTTCATCTGGTCTGCGCTCATGGGACGCGATGTTACCCACGAGTAGGCCCCGCTGGCCAGACCCGCGCGGGGGGCGGCCATGGCCCCCGCCCCCCGCTCCCACTATCGTTTCGGCCATGTGGCCAGGACAGCAGCAGCCGCCCGGGGGCGAACAGAACCCGCAGGGCGCGCAACACAACCCGTACCAGCAGCAGCCGGGACAGCCGAACCCGTACCAGCAGCAGCCGCAGCCGGGGTTCGGTGACCAGCAGCCCGGTTACGGGTACCCGCAGGCGGGCTACCAGACCCCGCCCCCGGCCCAGCCGTGGGGACAGCAGCCCCCGCCGCCCCCGCAGCGCGGCGGCAGCCCCTTCGCCACCCGGACGGTGGCGATCGTGGCGGCCTCGGCGGTCGTGGTGACGGCCGCCGCCACCGGGGCCTTCGTCCTGACGCGGGACGACAAGAAGGAGGACCGGGCCGACGACAAGCCGGCCGCCTCGTCCTCCCCCTCCACCCCGGCCGGCCCCTCGACGCCCGCCGGCCCGAGCTCCAACCCGCGCGCCGGGGGCGACGTCAAGCCGGTGATCGCCGGCTGGAAGGTCGTGATCAACCCCAAGTACGGCACCGCCTTCGACGTGCCGCCGGAGTGGAAGGTGCTCGGTTCCGGTTTCATCGCCGGCTTCGAGGACGCGAGCAAGAACGACGGTTCCCCCCTGATCACCTTCTCCGCACCCGCCTACCTCAAGGAGGAGTGGTGCAAGGTCGACTCCAACAAGGACGGCCACGAGGAGTCGACCTCACTGGCGGGCACCGGCACCAAGGGCGGCCAGGGCGCCAAGGACACCGCCGAGGCCGCGCGCAACGAGGCGGGCAACTGGGTGTTCGCCGGCTACGCGCAGAAGGCGCCCAAGGGCAGCGTCAAGGTCACCGACCCCAAGGAGTACACGACCTCCTCGGGCCTCAAGGGGCACGTGGCGACCGCGACGGTGACCGGTCAGCCCAAGGAGGACAAGTGCTCCTCGGACGGCAAGAGCATCGCGTTCAGCTTCAAGACCACCAACGGTGACTTCTCCAGCTGGGTCCTCTACAGCGCAGCAAACGTCCCGGGCGAGGTCGACCAGGCCACGTACGAGAAGATCCTGAGCTCGGTCCGGCTCACCACCGGCTGACCCTCCGCGCAACACCCCCTCCGCCGGGGCCGATTGTCCCTTATCCGGTTGTTGGATTGGATTCTCGGCTCCGGGCGGGGGATAGTCCGGGGGTGAGTCATCCCCCCGCCACCCCCTCCTCCGGCACGCCCGCGCGCCGCCGCCGGCCCGCCTGGGCCGGTCGCAACTACACCCTGCTCACGGGCGCCGCCGTCATCACCAACCTCGGCAGTCACGGCGCGCTCATCGCCGCCGCCTTCGCCGTGCTGGAGGCGGGTGGCTCCGGCGGGGACGTCGGCCTCGTGGCGGCCGCCCGTACGCTGCCCCTCGTCCTCTTCCTGCTCGTGGGCGGGGCGCTCGCCGACCGGCTGCCGCGCCACCGGGTGATGGTCGCCGCCAACGCCCTCAACTGCCTCTCGCAGGCCGCCTTCGCGCTCCTCGTCCTCGCCGGGGACCCGCAGCTGTGGCAGATGATGCTGCTCACCGCGCTCTGCGGGACCGGCACGGCCTTCTTCAACCCGGCCGCCGAGGGGATGCTCCTCTCCAGCGTCTCCGGCGAGCACTCCCACCGCGCCTTCGCCCTCTTCCGGATGGCCATGAGCGGCGCGGGCATCGGCGGCGCGGCCCTGGGCGGGGCGCTGATCGCGGCGATCGGTCCGGGCTGGGTCCTGGCCGTGGACGCGGCGGCCTTCGCGCTCGCCGGACTGCTCCGGGCCTTCCTGGACGTGAGCCACATCGCCGAACGGGTCCCCGGCGGCGGGCTGCTGGCCGACCTGCGCGAGGGCTGGGCCGAGGTGCGCACCCGGCCCTGGCTGTGGAGCATCGTGCTCCAGTTCTCCGTGGTCGTCGCCGTCGTCGGTGCGGCCGAGGCGGTCTACGGTCCCCTCGTCGCCCGGGACGAGCTGGGCGGCCCGGCTCCCTGGGGCATGGCGCTGGCCTTCTTCGGCGCGGGCACCATCACCGGGGCGCTGCTGATGATGGTGTGGAAGCCGCGCCGCCTGCTGCTGGTGGGCACCCTGTGCGTGTTCCCGCTGGCGCTGCCCTCGGCGGGGCTGGCCGTGCCGCTGCCCGTGTGGGGGCTGTGCGCGGTGATGTTCGTCAGCGGCGCCGCGATCGAGGTGTTCGGCGTGAACTGGATGACCACGATGCACCAGGAGATACCGGAGGAGAAGTTCTCCCGGGTCTCCGCCTACGACTGGTTCGGCTCGGTGTCCATGCTGCCGCTGGCCACCGCCCTGGCCGGCCCGGCCGAGACCGCCTTCGGCCGCGGGCCGGCCCTGTGGGGCTGCGCGGCGCTGGTGGTGGCGGGCACGGCCGCGGTGCTGTTCGTCCCGGACGTCCGCCGCATGACCCGCAAACCGCCGCCCGCCCCGGCGCGGCACCCCGCCCCGGCCGACGCCGCCGCCGGTGCGGTACGCGCCTGACGCCGGTGCTCACCCCAGGCTGAAGGCGCCCTCCGGCGGCTCCGGCGAGGCGACCGCGTCGGCGTCGGCCACCGGCCGGGCCCCCCGGGCGAAGCGGGAGAGCGCCTCCCCCGACTCCACCCGGGCCGGGAACGCGTCCCCGGCGCACCGCCGGGCCAGCGCGGCCAGCGGCAGGTCGGCGTCCGAGGCCAGCAGCACCGCGTTGCCGAAGCGCCGCCCCCGCAGCACCCCCGGTTCCGCGATCAGCGCCAGTTCCCCGAAGACGGCACCGAAGTTGGCCAGCTGGGCCCGCAGGAAGCCGAAGGGCGCCCCGTCGGCGAGGTTGGCCGCGTACAGCCCGCCGGGCCTCAGGACCCGGGCCGCCTCCCGCGCGTACTCCACCGAGGTCAGCTGGGCGGGCACCCGCGAGCCCCCGAAGACGTCGGCGACGATCACGTCCGCGCTCCGCGCCGGGGCGCGGCCCAGCCAGGCCCGGGCGTCGGCGGCGCGGACGTCCACCCGCGCCCCGGCGGGCAGCGGCAGGTGCTCGGCGACCAGGTCCACCAGGGCGGCGTCGAACTCCACCACCGTCTGCCGGGAGCCCGGCCGGGTCACGGCGGCGTAGCGCGGCAGGGTCAGGGCGCCGCCGCCGAGGTGCAGCAGGTCCAGCGGCGCTCCCGGCTCCGCCGCGCAGTCCAGCACGTGCGCGAGGCGGCGTACGTACTCGAACTCCAGGTGCTCGGGCTCGTCGAGGTCCACGTACGACTGCGGGGCCCCGTCCACGGTGAGCAGCCAGGCCCGCTCCCGGTCCACGTCCGGCATCAGCTTGGCGGTGCCCTGGCCCACGTCCCGGATGACCGGGATCTGTTCGTCGCTCACCCCACCATTGTCAGCCCCCGGCCGGGCCCTCCCAGACCTCCCTGGCCGCCGTCACGTGGGCGGCGGCCTGCGCCAGTCCGGCCCGCGCGGCGGGGTCGCGCCGGGCGGGGTCCAGCACGTTGCGCCCGAACGCCCTGCGGGCCTCGGGCGACGGGGTGATCAGCAGCACCCGGGCGCCCTCCGCGCGCAGCAGGGCGGCCTGCGCGGCGGGCGAGGGGACCTTGGCCGTGCCGAGCGCCACCGGGGCCAGCACGACCACGCGGCGGTATCCGGCGGCGAGGTCGGCGTTGGTGGCGGAGCGGATCCCGCCGTCGATGAAGCGGCGTCCGCCGACGGTCACCGGGGGCCACACCCCGGGGACGGCGCAGCTCGCCGAGACGGCCTCGACCAGTCCGGCCGGCCCCTCCCGGTCGAAGGCGGCCGGCTCCCCGCTGAGCGCGTCGACGGCGGTGACGACCAGGCGCCGTTCGGGCCACTCCCGGGAGACGAGCCGGGCCTCCAGGACGGCGCGCCGCTCCGCCTCGTCCGGCGTGCGGGCGGCGAGCGCCATCGCGCCGACCCGCCTGCGGTAGTCGGCGGCGTCGCGGGAGCGGGCGAGGGCCAGGGCGTACCGGGCCACGGTGCCCGCGCCGATCCGCGCCACCGCTTCCCCGGCGGCGTCGCCGAGCTGGCGCTCGTACAGCTCCCGCGGGCCGAGCTGCCCGGAGGTGAGCTGGGCGCCGACCACCGAGCCGGCGGAGGTGCCGACGACGAGGTCGGCGCCGGACAGGTCGATCCCGGCGCGGGCGAGCCCGTAGAGGATGCCGGTCTCCCAGCCGATGCCGGTCAGTCCTCCGCCGCCCAGCACCAGTGCCGTGTCGCCGCTCATCGCCGCCGCCCCTCGCCGGTCCGCCCGCTGTGGTGACGGCAGTCTGGCGCAGGGCCGCCGCCGTCACCACACCGGGGTTCAGCCGACCCGGGTGACCGTGCCCGCGCCGACGGTGCGCCCGCCCTCGCGGACGGCGAAGCCGAGGCCCGCCTCCAGCGGGACGTCGCGCCCGAGTTCGACGGTCATGGTGACCGTATCGCCGGGCCGGGCCACCGCGGCCTCGCCCAGGTCCACGTCGCCGACCACGTCGGCGGTGCGGATGTAGAACTGCGGCCGGTAGCCGGAGGAGACGGGCGTGGTGCGGCCGCCCTCCCGCGCGGAGAGCACGTAGACCTGCGCCGTGAAGCGCCGGCTGGGCGTCACGCTGCCGGGCGCGGCGACCACGTGCCCGCGGCGCACCCCGTCGCGCGGGACGCCGCGCAGCAGCAGCGCCACGTTGTCCCCGGCCTCGGCGGACTCCATCGGCTTGCCGAAGGTCTCCAGGCCGGTGACGACCGTCTCCACGGGCTCGCCGTCGCCCCCGAGCACGCCGACCCGGTCGCCCACGCGCACGGTGCCGCGCTCGACGGCGCCGGTGACGACGGTGCCGCGCCCGGTGATGGTCAGTACGTTCTCGACGGGCAGCAGGAACGGCGCGTCGGTGTAGCGCACGGGCGTCGGCACGTACGTGTCCACCGCGTCGAGCAGCGCCTGGACCGCCTCGGTCCACTTCGGCTCGCCCGCCAGCGCCCCGAGCCCGGAGACCCGTACGACCGGCGCGGTGTCCCCGCCGTAGCCCTGCGAGGTGAGCAGCTCGCGCACCTCCAGCTCGACGAGGTCGGTCAGCTCCGGGTCCCCGGCGTCGGCCTTGTTGAGGGCGACCACGATGTGGTCGACCCCGACCTGGCGGGCGAGGAGCACGTGCTCGGCGGTCTGCGGCATGACCCCGTCGAGGGCGGAGACGACGAGGATCGCCCCGTCCAGCTGGGCCGCGCCGGTGACCATGTTCTTGATGTAGTCGGCGTGGCCGGGCATGTCGACGTGGGCGTAGTGCCGGGTGTCGGTCTCGTACTCGACGTGCGTGAGGTTGATGGTGATGCCGCGCCTGGCCTCCTCGGGGGCCCGGTCGATGCGCTCGAACGGGATGTAGGAGGCGCCGCCCCGCTCGGCGAGGACCTTGGTGATGGCGGCGGTCAGCGTGGTCTTGCCGTGGTCGACGTGACCCATGGTGCCGATGTTGAGGTGCGGCTTGGTGCGGGTGAAGGCCGTCTTGGCCATGATGTTCTTCCCGTGGCTCGAAGCGTGGAACGGGACCCCTGGAGCGAGCCGACCCTCCCCCTGCGGGGTCCGCCGGACGATCCGGGAAGGGTCAGCTTCGTGCGCCGTCGAACGCGGCGAAGGGTGCCGCCGCGAAGGCTTCCGCGACGAAGCCCACTGCGGGGAAGGAGGGGACGGCAGCCTTCGGCGCGTCCGCGACTGCGGACGGCGCTGAGGGGAAGGCGTACCGGAACATGCCGTTGATCCTGCCGGACCGGCGCGGGGGCGTCGAATGGTTTTCCGCGCGCCGGGAGTCCGTACGTTCAGAGGTTCTTGAGGGCCTCGCGCGCCGACAGCGGTGAGAGCCGGACGCGTTCGCGGGCGACGAAGGCGCGGACGGCCCCCGGATCGGTCTTGGCGTACTCGCGCAGCGCCCAGCCGATGGCCTTGCGGATGAAGAAGTCGGGGTGTCCGGCCTGTCGGCGGCAGTAGGCGAACAGCCGGTCCGCGTCAGTGGCGGACTTGTGGGCGAGCTGGTGCAGGAGCGCGGTGCGGGCCACCCAGAGGTCGTCGTCGCCGATCCAGTCGTCCATCACCGCCCTCAGCTCCGGGTCGGCGGCCACCAGCGGGCCGACCGTGTGCGCGGCGAGCGGATCGACGGTGTCCCACCACGGCTGCGTGACGATCAGATGCCGGACCACGGGCAGCAGGGTGGAGGAGCAGCGGGAGACGTGCGGGCGCAGGTAGTCCACGGCGAAGTAGCGGTACTCACGCTCCGCGAGCTGCCAGCAGCGCAGCGCGAGCGCCACGCAGTCCGCCTCCGTGGGACGCGGAGTGTCCTTCGTCACGGCCCGGGACAGTTGACGGCGCAGCGGAGTGCGGATCCCGAGGAAGGGTCCGACGTCCTTCATGTACGCGGCCATGGGCGCGGCCAGCGCCGGATCCGCGGCGGCCCCGTACGCGGCGGCGAGCCGCTCCATCAGGGTGTCCGCGAGGGCGCTGTGCGGGACGCCGGGGGGTCTTCGGGTGTTCGGCCGCATGAGGCCCAGACTACGGCGGAGCGTCGGACATCTCGGCTAGTCTCCCGGAATGTCCCTCCTCCTCGCGCCGTGGACCCGGCTGTCGCTGCTCGTCGTGCTGCTGGCCGCGGCGGGGGTGTGCGTCTTCCTCTACGAGCCCCAGCGGCTGTTGTCGCAGGGCTGGCCGCCCGCGCTGCCGCTGGGCGCCGGAGTGCTGCTCTTCGCGGGTGCGTACGGACTGTGCACGGCGGCGTTCGTGCCGCGGCCCCTGCTCAACCTGGCTGCGGGGGCGGTGTTCGGCGCCGCGTTCGGGCTGGTGGCGGCGGTGGGCGGGACGGTCGTCGGGGCCGCGGTCGCCTTCGGGCTCGGACGGGCCCTCGGTCAGGACGCGTTGCGCCCGTACCTGCGCGGACGCTGGCTGCGCGCGGGCGACGAGCAGCTCAGCCGGCACGGCTTCCGGTCGGTGCTCGCGGTGCGGATCTTCCCCGGGGTGCCGTTCGCGGCGGCCAACTACCTGGCGGCCGTCTCCCGTTGCGGCTGGCTGCCGTTCCTGCTCGCGACGGCGCTCGGAACGGTCCCCAACACCGCCGCGTACGTGATCGCGGGGGCCAGCGCGGCCTCCCCCGGATCGCCCGCCTTCCTCGTCTCGTCCGGCTTCATCGCCCTGTCCGCGGTGGTCGCCGCAGCCGTCGCCTGGCGCGAGCGGCACCGTCTGGCACCCTCCCCCGCGGACCGCCCGGCGGACCGGCCGCTCGCCGGGCACCCCCCTGTGGTCACGGCCGCTCCGCACGGGCCCTAGCATCGGAGCCGAACTGCCCGACGATCACAAGGACGAGCGCACCCCGACATGAGCTGGTTCGAATCCCTAATCCTCGGTCTCGTCCAGGGGCTTACGGAGTTCCTCCCGATCTCCTCCAGTGCCCACCTGCGGCTGACCGCGGCGTTCGCCGGCTGGCACGACCCCGGTGCGGCCTTCACGGCCATCACCCAGATCGGCACCGAGGCCGCCGTCCTCATCTACTTCCGCAAGGACATCGCGCGGATCGTCTCCACCTGGTTCCGCTCGCTGTTCACCAAGGCGCTGCGCTCCGATCAGGACGCCAAGATGGGCTGGCTGGTCATCGTCGGCTCGCTGCCCATCGGCGTCCTGGGCCTGCTGTTCAAGGACCAGATCGAGGGCCCCGCCCGTGACCTGCGGCTGACCGCCACCACCCTCGTCGTGATGGGCCTGATCCTCGGCTTCGCCGACTGGCGGGCCTCGCGCGACGAGCAGGGGGGCCGCCACCGGGTGGTCCACCAGCGCAAGACGCTGAAGGAACTGGGCGTCAAGGACGGCCTGATCTTCGGTGCCTGCCAGGCCATGGCCCTGATCCCGGGCGTGTCCCGCTCCGGCGCGACGATCTCCGGCGGCCTGCTGCTGGGCTTCACCCGCGAGGCCGCGGCCCGGTACTCCTTCCTCCTCGCGATCCCGGCCGTTCTCGCCTCGGGCGCCTTCGAGATCAAGGACGTGATCGACACACCGGGTCACATCACCTGGGGCCCGACGATCTTCGCGACGGTCATCGCCTTCTTCGTCGGCTACGCCGTGATCGCGTGGTTCATGAAGTTCATTTCTACAAAGAGCTTCATGCCCTTCGTGATCTACCGCATCCTCCTCGGTATCGTGCTGTTCGCCCTGATCGGCGCGGGGGTGCTCAGCCCCCACGCCGGCGAGTCGGGCTCCTGACCGGCGCGCCGCTCACCGCTTCGCGTGAATCGCGGGCCGTTCGGGAACGTTCCCGGACGGCCCGCGCGTCGTTGTGCCTGGAGCAAGGAAAAGCAGTAAGGGGTGTCCCGCATGAGCCGCGTGGTACTGGAACGATTTCCGGCCAGCAGTCCGAGGGGAAGCTGGCCCGCCGAGGAGTACGCCGCCCAGCGTCTGCGCGAGGGCGTGGCGGCGGAGGTGGTGATGGACCTCGCCAGCGACGCGTTCCTGGTGGTGGTCCGCCAGCGGGAGGCACATGCCCGGCACTGACGGCCCCCGCGACACGCTCCGCTGACCGGCGCCACCGACGCCCCCGCGCGCGATCCGGCCACCGACGGCTCCCGCGCGCGATCCGGCCACCGACGGCTCCCGCGCGTGATCCGGCCGCCGCACGCCCCTTGGCCTCACGCCCCCGCAGCCCCACACTGACCCGATGACGCAGCGTGTGGACCTCGCGACCGTAATGGACCGGCTGGCCATCGACGAGGTGGTCTCGGGGTACGCGGCGGCCGTCGACGACGGGGACTGGGCCGCCTACCGCGCCCTGTTCGCCCCGGCCGGCCGGGCCGACTACACCTCCGCGGGCGGGGTCGAGGGCCCGGCCGGGGAGGTCGCGGACTGGCTGGAGCGGACGATGACGCTGTTCCCCGTGCGCCAGCACCTGATCGTCAACCGGCTCGTCCGGCTGGAGGACCAAGGCGGTGCCCCCGGGGACACCGCGCGGGTCCGGGCCGACTTCCTCAATCCGATGCGGCTCGCCGGCGAGGGCTCCGGCGAGGGCTCCGGCGCCGCCGTGACGACCCCCAACTTCGTCGCCGCCGGCCGCTATGCCTTCGCGCTGGCCCGCACCGTGGACGGCTGGCGCCTGACCTCGGTCACCGTGCACGAGAAATGGCGCCACATGCCGGCGTGAGGACGGGGCAGGCGGGTCCCACACTGGAAGCGGAGGCGTGCCTTGGTCACGAAGCGGACCCTGTGGTGGCGTACGGCGGCAGCGGCCGCCGCCGGGGCGCTGCCCTGTCTGGCCTTCCCGGCCCCGGCCCTGTGGTGGTTCGCCTACGTCGCCCTCGTGCCCTGGATGCTGCTCGTGCGCTCCGCCCCCACCGGGCGGCGGGCGGCCGTGGAGGGCTGGGTCGGCGGGGCGGGCTTCATCGTGGCGGTGCACCACTGGCTGCTGCCGAGCCTGCACGTGTTCCTGGTGCCGCTCGCCGCGCTGCTGGGCCTGCTCTGGATCCCCTGGGCCCTGCTGGTGCGGGAGCTGCTCGGCGGGGCGCCGGGCCGGGGGCGGGCGGGGGCCGCGCTGGTCCTCGTACCGGCGGGGTGGCTGCTGTCGGAGCTGGCCCGGTCCTGGCAGGGGCTCGGCGGGCCGTGGGGGCTGCTGGGGGCCAGTCAGTGGCAGGTGCCGCCCGTCCTGCGGCTCGCTTCGGTGGGCGGAGTGTGGCTGGTGAGCCTGCTGGTGGTGGCGGTGAACTGCGCGCTGGTGCTGCTGATCGCGGCGCCGGGGGCGCGGGTTGCGGCGGTGGCCTCGGTCGCGGGGTGCGCGGTGCTGACGGGGGTGGTGTGGCTGTGGCTGCCGCGCCCGGAGGCCTCGGGCGTGCTGCGGGTCGCCGTGGTCCAGCCGGGCCCGATGGCGCAGGACGGGGGTGGCGCCCCGGACGGCACGGACGACGGCGCGCGGCGGCGGTTCGACGCCGAGGAGCGGCTGACCCTGTCGCTGGTGGGGCAGCGGCCGGACCTGGTGGTGTGGGGCGAGAGCAGCGTCGGCGCGGACCTGGCGGCGCGGCCCGATCTGGCGCGCCGGCTGGCCGCCCTGTCCGCGCGGACGGGCGCCCCGCTGCTGGTCAACGTGGACGCGCGGCGCTCGGACCGGCCCGGGATATACAAGAGCTCCGTGCTCGTCGGCCCGCAGGGCCCCACCGGCGACCGGTACGACAAGATGCGGCTGGTGCCCTTCGGGGAGTACGTGCCGGCCCGCGCGGTGCTGGGCTGGGCCACCTCGGTCGGCAAGGCGGCCGGCGAGGACCGGATGCGCGGCACCGCCCCGGTGGTGATGAAGCTGCCCGGCGGCACCCGGCTGGGGCCGCTGGTGTGCTTCGAGTCGGCCTTCCCCGACATGAGCCGGGAACTGACGGCGGAGGGGGCCGCCGTCCTGGTCGCCCAGTCCTCGACCTCCTCGTTCCAGCACAGCTGGGCTCCCGCCCAGCACGCCTCGCTCGCGGCCCTGCGCGCCGCCGAGACCGGCCGGCCGATGGTGCACGCCACCCTCACCGGCGTCAGCGCCGTGTACGGCCCCTCCGGCGAGCGGATCGGACCGGCCCTGTCCACGCGGGAGCGGACGGCGGCCGTGTACGAGGTCCCGCTCGCCCGGGGCACGACCCCCTTCGTCCGCTTCGGCAACTGGCCCGGCGGGCTCTCGCTGGCCGTGCTGGCGGCGTACTGCGCGGCCCGGGGCGCGCGGGCGCTCAGGCCGGTGAGGCCGGTCAGGCCTGCTCCAGAGCCGTCAGCACCACCCGCTCGCACAGCTCGTGGGTGAGCAGCGCGTCCCGCGCGCCGAGCACCCGGCTGGCCGCCACCGCCTCCAGGAAGGTGTCGACGACCTGTTCGATGCCGCGCTGGCGGGCCACCGGCGTCCAGTCCCCGCGCCGCCGCAGGGTCGGCTGGCCCTTGTGGTCGATGACCTCGGCGAGGTTCACCACCTGGCGCTTGGAGTCCTGGCCGGAGACCTCCAGGACCTCCTCGGCGGATCCGGAGAGCCGGTTCATGATGCCGAGGGCGGTGAAGCCGTCGCCGGACATCTGGAGCACCACCTGGTGCATCAACCCCTCGCGCACCACGGCGCGTACGTCGATGTGGTCGGCCTCGCCGGGCAGCAGGAAGCGCAGCGTGTCCACGACGTGGATGAAGTCGTCGAGGACGAGGGTGCGCGGGTCCTCGGGCAGCCCGACCCGGTTCTTCTGGAGGACGATCAGCTCGCGCGGGTGCTCGGCGCACTGGACGTAGCCGGGCGCGTGGCGGCGGTTGAAGCCGACGCACAGGCTCACCCCGCGCTGCTCGGCCAGTTCGACCAGGCGCCGCGAGTCGGCGAAGTCGTAGGCCAGCGGCTTGTCCACGTACGTCGGTACGCCCGCTTCCAGCAGCCGCGTCACGATCTCGGGGTGGGCGGCGGTCGGGGCGTGCACGAAGGCGGCGTCGAGACCCTGGCCGAGGAGCGCGTCCAGCGAGGCGTGCCGTCGCTCGCGCGGGACGTGGTGGATCTCGCCGATCCGCTCCAGCGTGGCCGCGGTGCGCGTCTGGAGGTGGAGTTCCACGCCGGGACGGGTGGTGAGGACGGGCAGGTACGCCTTCTGGGCGATGTCGCCGAGTCCGATGACGCCGACCTTCACCGGGTGCCTCCTGATCTGTGCCGGACGGGACACCCGGCAGCTTAATCCCTGGTGGGAGGGGCGTGTTCGGGTGAGGATGGCGGCCATGACCTCTGATGGATCACACCGCCCCGAACCCTCCACCACCGCGAACGAGCGCGACATGCTGGACGGCTGGCTCGACTACCACCGCTCCACCCTCGCCTGGAAGTGTTCCGGGCTGACGGAGGAGCAGCTGCGCCGTACCCCGCTCGCTCCCTCCGGGCTGAGCCTGATGGGCCTCGTCCGGCACATGGCGGAGGTGGAGCGGTACTGGTTCCGGGAGATCTTCCTGGGCGAGGACCTGCCCGAGCTGTACAGCACCCTGGAGGACGGCGACGGGGACTTCCACTTCACCGACGCCGACAGCTGGGCCTCCTCCGAGCACGCGTGGCAGACGGAGGTCGAGCTGGCACGGCAGGCGGCCGCGGGCCGCTCCCTGGACGCGGTGTCGGACGCCGCGAGCCACCACCGCGGCGAGGTGTTCAGCCTGCGCTGGATCCACACCCACATGATCGAGGAGTACGCGCGCCACAACGGGCACGCCGACCTGCTGCGCGAGCACATCGACGGCGCCACGGGCGAGTAGCCGGTGTCCGCCGGACATCCCCTCGCCGTCACCCGTGCGGGGTGAATATCGGTCCTGGGTTTTCACAACCGGGTCCCCGCACAGCAGAGTTGCGCGGGTGCAACCAACCCGAACCTCCACGAAACTCCTTCTCGGAGCCGCCTGTGCCGTCTCCGCCCTCTCCGGCTGCGTGACCGTGGCCCCCGCGCCGGGGCGGCCGGCGACGGCCCCCTCGGCCGGGCTGCCGCCCCGGTACGAGCCGCGCGGGGGGCCGGGGGCGCTGCCGGTGGTCGTCCAGGCGCCCGCGCTGGAGGCGCTGGGGGCACTGCCGCGGGAGTCCGCACGGCCCTCGGCCCCGACGGCCGCGGCCCGGGGCACGACGCGTACCGCCTCGCGGACGCCCTCGGGCGGCTCGGAGGCCGTTCCTCCGGTCCCGGACATCCCGGAGCCCCACGATCCCGCCCGGCGGCCGGAGCGGCGCGTACGGGACCGGCCCGACCCCGTACGGCAGGACGCACGGGTGCCGCGCGAGCTGGTGCGGGAGCTTCCGGTGCGGCCGGCGGACGTGTGCGCGCTGGGCCGGCGGCACGGCCACTGGCATCCGGACAGCCCCGAGGCCCGCATCTGCGCGGGCGTCCACGAGGGCTGAGCCACCGGCGCCCGCCGGGCGCGGCGGCCCGGGACCCCGCTCCGCTACGGGGACTGCTCCGGGAACGGCCGCCGCCCCGGGCCCGGTTCCGTCGCGAGCCGCCGTTCCAGCCGGGCGATGGCGGCCCGCACCCCGTTCCCGTACCCGTCGTCGGCCAGCGCGGCCGTCGCCGCCCGGGCCCGGGCGAGGTGCGTCCGGGCGGCGTCGGGGCGGCGCAGCTTGACGTAGTCGGCGGCGAGGTTGAGGTGGAGCGAGGGGTAGAAGCCCCGCACCGCCTCGCGCGGCCCCTCCCCGAGGGCGTCGGCGGCGGTCAGGGCCCGCAGGTCCCAGGCGAGTTCGTCGGCGGGGTCGTCCTGGGCGTCGGCCATGTAGTGCGCGAGGGTGCAGCGGTGCAGGCCGTCCCCCTCCGCGCCGATCTCGGCCCAGATCTCGCCGAGCCGGTTGCGGGCCTCCTCGCGGTCGCCGGCGTGCAGCAGGATGACCGCCTGTCCGATCCTGGTCATGACGGCGTCCTCCGACGCCTCCCGCTGCTCCGTCAACGCCGCCTCCGGCTCGCTCCGCCGGACCCGCTCCGGTCCGGTCAGCACGAAGCTAGCCCGAGGCACCGGCTCCGGCGGCGAGGCGCGGTGGGGCGTCAGCCCAGGTCCGGGATCCGCCAGTCGATCGGCTCATGGCCCTGGGCGGCGACGGCCTCGTTGATCTGGGTGAAGGGGCGGGAGCCGAAGAACTTCTTCGCCGACAGCGGCGAGGGGTGGGCGCCCTTGACGATGACGTGCCGCTCCTCGTCGATCAGCGGGATCTTCTTCTGCGCGTAGGCGCCCCACAGGACGAAGACGACCGGGTCGGGGCGATCGGACACCGCGCGGATCACGGCGTCGGTGAACTTCTCCCAGCCCTTGGCCTTGTGCGAGTTGGGCTCGGCCTCGCGGACGGTGAGGACGGCGTTCAGCAGCAGGACGCCCTGGCGGGCCCACGGCATCAGGTACCCGTTGTCCGGGACCGGCAGGCCCAGCTCCTCCTTCATCTCCTTGTAGATGTTGCGCAGCGAGGGCGGGGTCCTGACCCCGGGCAGCACGGAGAAGCACAGGCCGTGCCCCTGGCCGGCGCCGTGGTACGGGTCCTGGCCGAGCACCAGCACCTTCACCCGGTCGAACGGCGTGGCCTCCAGGGCGGCGAAGACCTGCTCCCGGGGCGGGTAGACCGGCCCGTTCGCCCGCTCCTTCTCGACGAACTCGGTGAGTTCCCTGAAGTAGGGCTGGTCCAGCTCCCCGCCGAGAACGGGGAGCCAGGACTCGGGCAGCATCTGGGTCACGTCGACAACCTCCGGTACAAGTGCGTGCAACTGCCCAGAACCTACCGGGGGCCACTGACAACGCCGCGACCCGGGGCTTCGCCCCCGGCCGTCACCAGCTGGTCTTGCGGTACAGCTCCCACATCTGCATGGCGGTCTGCGGGTCGAGCGCCCGCTCGGCCCCGGCGATGTCCTCGCGCGCGCCGACGTACAGCTTGCCCTGCCACAGGGGCAGCAGCCGCACGTCCTGGGCGAAGATCTGCTGCGCCTGCTCGAACTCCTTGACGCCGGCCGAGCGGTCGCCCTCGCGGCGGGACTTGGGGAGCAGGTCGTTCAGGATCTCGGCGGGCTCGTACGGCGTGCCGACCGCGTTGTCCTTGCCGACGAACGGCGCGATGAAGTTGTCCGGGTCCGGGAAGTCGGGGAACCAGCCGCGGCCGAAGACGGGGTACTCGCCGTTCTTGTAGCCGACCTGGAAGTCCTTCCAGGGCTTGTTGCGCAGGGTGATCCGGAACAGGCCGCTCTCGTCGAGCTGCCGCTTGAGCTCGGTGAACTCGTCGGCGGTGGAGCCGCCGTAGCGGTCCGTGGTGTACCAGAAGGTCAGGTCGACCGGCACCGGGATGTTGGCCGCGGTGAGGAGCTTCTTGGCCTTGGCGATGTCGGGCTGGCCGTACAGGTCGTAGAACGGCGTCTTGTGGCCGACGACCCCCTTGGGGACCATCGAGTACAGCGGCTCGGCGGTGCCCTGGTAAACCTTGGTGACGAGCGCGCCGCGGTCGACGACCTGGGCAATGGCCTGGCGCACCGGGAGCTTGTTGACCTGCGGGTCCTTCGGGTTGAAGACCAGGTAGCGGATCTCGGCGCCGACGTTCTCGACGACCTGGACGCCCTCGTTGCGCGAGGCGGCGCTCTGCAGGTCCTTGATCTCCGGGGCGGAGAGGCCTCGGTAGGTGGCGTCGATCTCCTTGGACTTCAGGGCCGCGACCATCGCGTCGGACTTCGCGAAGTAGCGGATCGTCACGCCGTCGTTGCGGCGGTTGGCGAAGCCCTGGTAGCCGGCGTTGCGGCCGAGGACCGCCTCGGAGCCCTCGTCGTAGGAGGTGAGGACGTAGGGGCCGGAGCCGGTGGCCTTGCCGTCGGAGCGCACCTTGTTGGCCGGGTACTCCTTCGGCGGCACCAGCGAGGCGGCCGGCGAGCCGAGCACGAAGGGGAAGGTGGCGTCGGGGGTGCTCAGGTGGAAGACGACGGTGAGCGGGTCCGGGGTCTCGATCTTCTCCAGCGAGGCGAACAGGCCCTTGGGGCCGACCTGCGAGTTGATCGTCTTGATCCGGTCGAGGGAGTGCTTGACCGCCTTGGAGTCCAGCGGCTCGCCGTTGGAGAACTTCAGGCCCTTGCGCAGGGTGCAGCGGTACGACTCGTTCGCCGAGTCGGTGAAGTCGCAGCTCTGGGCCGCGTCCGGCTGGGGCTTGGTGCTGCCCGTGGGGAACGCCAGCAGCGTCTGGTAGATGTTCCGGTACAGCTCCCAGGAGCCGTCCCAGGCCGCCGCGGGATCGAGGGTGCTCGGGGCGCTCGTCGTGCCGACGACGATCCTTTTCGCCTTGTCGCCGCTGTCGTCGGAGAAGAGACCGCATCCGGCGAGCAGGGATATGGACGCAAGGGCCGCAGAGACCTGCAGGCATCTGGTCCGGTTGAACACGTGCACGCTCCTCGATCAGCCAGGGGTGCGGCAGACCCTACCGCAGTGCGTCACAAATCCAATGGGCAGGTTTCGTGAGGCACTTGACCGATTACGTGCGTATTCGACACGCATTTGCCTCCCCTTGGGAGGCAAATGCGTCCGGTTATCGGTCAGTGCACTCCGGCATTGAGGAACATTCCCCCGTCGACGACGAGAGTTTGCCCGGTTACCCATTCCGCTTGTGCAGATGTGAGGAATGCGGCGGCGCCCCCGATGTCCTCCGGGACGCCGAGCCGGCCCAGCGGGTAGGCGGACGCGGCCTCCTGCTCCCGGCCCTCGTAGAGCGCCTGCGCGAACTTGGTCTTCACCACGGCCGGGGCGATCGCGTTCACCCGCACCTGGGGCGCCATCTCATGGGCGAGCTGGAGCGTGAGGTTGATCATCGCGGCCTTGCTCATCCCGTACGCCCCGATGAAGGGCGAGGCGGAGACCCCGGCGATGGAGGCGATGTTCACGATCGCCCCGCCGTTGTCCTTCTGCCAGGCGTGCCAGGTCCGCTGGGCGAAGCCCAGGGCCGAGATCACGTTGGTCTCGAAGACCTTGCGCGCGACGCCGAGGTCCAGGTCCGCGATGGGGCCGAAGACCGGGTTGGTCCCGGCGTTGTTCACCAGGAAGTCGACGCGGCCGAAGGCCTCCATCGCGCGCTCCACGGCGACGGCCTGGTGGCCCTCGTCGTGCGCCTTGCCCGCCACGCCGATCACCCGGTCCGCGCCGAGCCGCTCGACGGCCTCCTTCAGCGCGTCCTCGTTGCGCCCGGTGATGCAGACCCGGTCGCCCCGGGCCACCAGCGCCTCGGCGATCCCGTAGCCGATCCCCCGGCTCGCGCCGGTGATCAGCGCGGCCTTGCCGCTGTCGATGCCGTTGTACGTCATGCCGTACGCCCTGCCTTCCGTAAACGGGTCAGTTGAGCGGGCCGCCGGCCACGTACATGACCTGGCCGGAGACGAAGCCCGCGGCCTCGCCGGTGAAGAACGCGATGGCGTTCGCGATGTCGTCGGGGCGGCCGACGCGCTGGACCGGGATCTGGGTGGCGGCGGCGGCCTGGAACTCGTCGAAGTCCATGCCGACGCGGGCGGCCGTCTGAGCGGTCATCTCCGTCACGATGAAGCCGGGGGCGACGGCGTTGGCGGTGACGCCGAACTTGCCGAGCTCGATGGCCAGGGTCTTGGTGAAGCCCTGGAGACCGGCCTTGGCGGCGGCGTAGTTGGCCTGGCCGCGGTTGCCCAGCGCCGAGCTGCTGGAGAGGTTCACGACGCGGCCGAACTTGGCCTCCACCATGTACTTCTGGCAGGCCCTCGTCATCAGGAACGCCCCGCGCAGGTGCACGTTCATGACCGTGTCCCAGTCGGTGTCGCTCATCTTGAAGAGCAGGTTGTCCCGGAGCACGCCGGCGTTGTTGACCAGGATCGTGGGGGCGCCGAGCGTGCTCGCCACCCGCTCGACGGCCGCCTCCACCTGGGCGCTGTCGGAGACGTCGCAGCCGACCGCCAGGGCCTTGCCGCCGGCGGAGGTGATCGCCTCCACGGTGTCCTTGCAGGCCGCCTCGTCGAGGTCGAGTACGGCGACCGCCCGGCCCTCGGCGGCCAGGCGCACGGCGGTGGCGGCGCCGATGCCCCGGGCCGCCCCGGTGACGATCGCTACGCGCTGCTCGGTGGTGGACATGCTGGATCTCCTCGCCCTTGAGAACGGCCGCCCAGAGGTGAGCAACCGCTTAGTAGCTTCAGCTGAGGAGACGCTAGGAGCCCCGGCACCGGGTGTCAACGCCAGCATGCCGTCCGTGGCGCGCGCAGGCCCCCGGGCAACGCCCGGGGGCTTCGCGTCGAGACCCCCGGGTCAGCGGACCAGGAGGTCGAACAGCCGCCGCGTCTCCGCCGCCGGGTCGGCCGTCAGGCCGGTGTGCACCGGACCGGGCTGCACCACCGTGCTGCGGGGGGCGATCAGCCAGCGGAAGCGCCGGCCGGGGGCGTCGCCGGCGGCCTGCCCGGCCGTCTCCCCGCCCGCGCACAGGCCCTCGACCCCGCGCAGGGCCGCCCGGATGCCGGCCACGTCGGCCTCCGGGTCCAGCGCGAGGAGCTTCGCCTCGTCGAGGTGGGTGCGCGCGGCGACGTACGCGTGCGCGCGGCAGTAGACGATGACACCGGCATTGAAGCACTCGCCGCGCTCCATCCGGGGCACCACGCGCACCAGCGCGTATTCGAAGACGTCCCGCTCGGTCACTCGTCGCCGCTCTTCCGCTTGTTCTCGTTCTCGTGCTCGTGCTCGCTCTTGTCCGTCCGGGGGGCGAGCCTTTCGGCGAGCCAGCCCGGCGGGCCGGACCGCGGCTTGACCTCGGCCTCCATGGTGATCCTCTGGTGGATCGTCGCCGCGCGCGGCAGCAGCGCCGCCACGTAGGCGCGGCGCACGGCGTCGGTGGAGTCGAAGCCGGGCTCGTCGACCAGCCACTCGTCGGGCACGTCCGCGGCAACCTCGGTGAGCAGGTCCTCGGTGACCAGCGGGGCCAGCTCGGCCGCGGCGGCGGCGATGTCCGGGCCCACGGGCGCGAGGACGTGGTCGGAGGCGTTGTAGGGCTTGGCGGAGGCCGCCTGGGCGGTGGGCCAGTTGTGGTGCCAGATCATGGTGGCGCCGTGGTCGATGAGCCACAGGTCGCCGTGCCAGACCAGCATGTTCGGATTGCGCCAGGACCGGTCGACGTTGTTGATCAGGGCGTCGAACCAGACCACGCGGCCCGCCTCGGCCGGGTCCGCCTGGTAGGCGAGCGGGTCGAAGCCGATCGAGCCGGGCAGGTAGTCCATGCCCAGGTTGAGGCCGCCGCTGGCCTTGAGCAGCTCCTGGACCTCCTGGTCGGGCTCGCCGAGCCCGATGACGGGGTCGAGCTGCATCGTCACCAGCCGCGGGACCCGCAGGCCCAGCCGCTGGGCGAGGCGCCCGCAGATGACTTCGGCGACCAGGGTCTTGCGGCCCTGGCCGGCTCCGGTGAACTTCATGACGTAGGTACCGAGATCGTCGGCCTCGACGATTCCCGGGAGCGAGCCGCCCTCACGCAGGGGCGTGACGTAACGGGTCGCGATCACTTCGGACAGCATCCGCCCAGGTTACGGGGGTCAGCGCGCGGCAGCCCACTGTTCGAGGAGGGCTTCGGTCGAGGTGATGGCCGCCACCAGCGCCAGGGAGTTGCGGATCACCTCGGCGGTGCAGGAGGCGGGCACCCCGGCGATCGCGTCGGCCGGGACCACGACCCGGTAGCCGAGGTTCACCGCGTCGAAGACGGTGTTCGGGATCGCGATGTTCGAGGAGACCCCGGTGACGACGAGGGTGCGCACGCCGAGGTTGCGCAGCAGGGCGTCCAGGTCGGTGCCGGCCATCGGGGAGAGCCCGTGCAGCCGGCGCACCACGAGGTCCCGCTCGTCGACGGTGACGGGGGCGGCGACCTCGACCGCCCGGCTCCCGGTGAGCTGGCGCACGGGCAGCTTCCCGGCGGCGCGGAACAGCCGCGCGTTGGTGCTGGCGCCGAGCCCGTCCGGGCGGCGTTCGGCGACCGCGTGCAGCACCTGGACGCCGGCCGCGCGGGCGGCCGCGACGAGCGCGGCGACGCGCTCCAGCATCCCGGAGTCCCGGGCCTCCTTGGCCAGCTCGGGCAGGGCGCTCTCCTCGCCGACGACGCCGTTCTGGCATTCGACGGTGAGCAGCGCGGTGGCGGCGGGATCGAAGTCCGGCATGGCTCCCCCTGGCGTGGCGGCGGCGGAGCCCGCATGATTCCTGACACACAGTCAGATGTGAAGGGGCGTGGCGCGATGGACGGGACACGTGGGGCCGGGGCGCAGCGGCGCGGCCGCCGCATCATGATGTCGGACGAGGAGCTGGACGCCTTCCTGCGCGAGCAGCGCACCTGCCGGGTGGCCACGGTCTCCTCCGACGGGCGGCCGCACGTGGGCGCCCTCTGGTTCGCCTGGGACGGCACCTCGATGTGGCTGTACTCGATCACGCGCAGCCGCCGCTGGTCGGACCTGCGCGCGGACCCTCGGATCTCGGTGGTGGTGGACGCCGGGGAGGCGTACGACGAACTGCGCGGGGCCGAGCTGTCCGGGACCGCCGTGTTCGTGGGCGAGGTACCGCGCACCGGCGAGCCGTGCCCGGAGCTGGCGGAGCCCGAACGGATCTTCCCGGCCAAGAACTTCGGCATCGCGGAGATGCCGCACGACGGCCGCCACGCCTGGATCCGCCTCACCCCCGACGCGGTCGTCTCCTGGGACTTCCGCAAGCGGTGAGGCGGCCGCTCACGCCTCCACGGCGGCCGCCGCCCCGCGCAGCGCCCCGACGGCCGCCCGCAGCGAGGGCCGGCGGCCCGCGTCCGCGCGCCAGACGGCGTACACGTGGCGGCGTACGGCGTCGCTCACGGGCAGCAGCGTGACCCCCGGCGGCACCGGCCCGCGCCCCAGCCGGGGCGTCACGCACACGCCCAGCCCGGCTTCCACGAAGGCGAGCTGGGTGTGGTGCTCCTCGGCGATGTGCGCGATGCGCGGCTCGACCCCGGTGCCGCGCAGGGTGAAGACCAGCCACTCGTGGCAGAACTGGCCCTCGTTCCAGGAGATCCAGTCGTCGGCGGCGAAGTCGGCCAGCGAGACCTCCCTGCGACCGGCCAGCGGATGGCCGGCCGGGACGGCGACGTCGGCGGCGTCGTCCAGCAGGTGGGCGCGGGCCAGCTCGGCCGGCACCGGCATCCGCTTGTTGTACCAGTCGATGGCCAGGGCCATGTCGAGGTCCCCGCGCACGACGGCGAGCATGGCCTCCTCCGGCTCCTGCTCGCGTACCAGGACCCGCAGTTCGGGGTGGTCCGCGCGCAGGGCGGTCAGGGCTCCGGGCAGCAGTCCGCGCATCGCGGTCGGGAAGGCGCCGATCCGCAGTTCGCCGACGGCGTGGCCGCGCTGGGCCTCGACGTCGGCCTGGGCCAGTTCCACCTGGGAGATGATCCGGGCCGCGTGGCCGGCGAGCAGCCGCCCGGCGTCGGTCAGGCGGACCCCGCGGCCGTTCTTGGCGAGCAGGGGCTGGCCGACCTCGCGTTCCAGCTTGGCCATTTGCTGCGAGACGGCGGACGTGGTGACGTGGAGGCCGTCCGCCGCGCCGCTGACCGAGCCGTGCCGGGCGAGGGCGTCGAGGGTGCGCAGCCGCTCCAGGTTCAACATGTAAGCGATGCTACGCGTTCGAGCGCACGAAATCTCGCTTGTTCTACGAGATCACGGGGCGCAGAGTGAGCGCATGAGCGCACCCACCACTCCCCGCCCAGCCCCCTCCGTCACTCCCGTCACATCCACCACCGGCCCCACCTCCGGCCCGGGCGGCCTGGACTGGCGGCTGCGCTTCGCCCTCCTCTCGGTGATCTGGGGCTTCAGCTTCCTGCTGATCAAGGTGGGCACGGAGGCGTACGCGCCCTTCCAAGTCGCCCTGGGCCGGGTCTTCTCCGGCGCCCTCGCCCTGCTGGCCGTACTGCTGCTGCGGCGCGAACCGCTGCCCCGGGGCGCGCGGACCTGGGGCCACCTCACGGTGGCGGCGCTGCTGCTGAACACCGCCCCGTTCTCCCTGTTCGCGTACGCCGAGCAGACCATCCCCTCCAGCCTCGCCGGGATCTGCAACGCGACCTCGCCGCTGTGGGGCATGGCCCTCTCCCTGGTCGCCCTCTCCGAGGACCGTCCGACCCGGCGCCGCTTCGCGGGCCTCGGGCTCGGCTTCCTCGGAGTGCTGACCGTCCTCGGCGCCTGGCAGGGCTTCTCCGGCATCGACGCGAGGGGCACCGCCCTGGCCCTGCTGGCCTCGCTCTGCTACCCGATCGGCTGGATCTACGTCCGCCGCACCCTGGCGGGCACCCCGGGCTCCCCGGTGGCCCTGACCGGGGCGCAGCTGATGGTGTCCACGCTCCAGCTGGCGGCGGTGAGCGCCCTGTTCACCTCCGCGCCGGCCGCCTTCCCGCTGTGGCCCACCCTCGCGGTGGCCGTCCTCGGCGCCGTCGGCACGGGCATGGCGCTGCAGATGCAGTACGGGCTGGTGACGGAGATCGGGCCGACCACCGCGCAGATGGTCACCTACTTCGTCCCGGTGATCGCCACCGCCGCCGGCGTCCTGGTCCTCGGCGAGCACCTGCACTGGAACACCCCGGTCGGCGCGGCGATCGTGCTGGCCGGCGCGGCCCTCACCCAGGCCCGCCCCCGCCGCCCGGCCTGAACCCGCCCCCGTCTCCGCTCCCGGGGGCGGGGGCCGGGCCCGCTCAGTCGAAGCGGCCGCCCGACGCCGGGCGGGCCGCCGCCGCCACCGCGTCCGCCAGCGGGCCGATGTCCCGCGGGGACAGCCCCGAGACGGTGATCCGCACGCCCGGACCGGCCTCCATCCGGTA
The DNA here is from genome assembly GCF_055584685.1 of Streptomyces sp. NPDC102258. Taxonomy (NCBI): domain Bacteria; kingdom Bacillati; phylum Actinomycetota; class Actinomycetes; order Kitasatosporales; family Streptomycetaceae; genus Streptomyces; species Streptomyces sp. NPDC102258. The sequence continues at coordinate 25,641 of NZ_JBVJLO010000002.1, read as the reverse complement.
GCGCGCGCCCGGCGTCACCGCCCAGCCCGCCGCCAGCAGCCGAGTGACCGCCGCCGTCTCGTCGGTGACGGGCAGCCAGACGTTCATCCCGCTGCGCCCGTGTGCCCGTACCCCCCGCTCCGCCAGCGCGGTGACCAGCCCGTCCCGCCGCAGCCCGTACGCCCGCGCCACCGCCACCCGGTCCACGGCGCCCGAGCTCCAGAGGTCCACGACCGCGTACTGGAGCAGCCGGCTGACCCAGCCCGGCCCCAGCCGCTGCCGGCCCCGGACCCGGTCCAGGGTCACCGCGTCGCCGGTGAGCACCGCGAGGCGCAGGTCGGGCCCGTACGCCTTGGCCGTGGAGCGGATCAGCGCCCAGTGCCGGGTCGCCCCGCTCAGCGGGCACAGCGGCAGGTCCACGATGCCGTGCCCGTGGTCGTCCTCGACGAGCAGCACCCCCGGGTGGGCGGCCAGCAGGTCCCGCAGTTCCCGCGCCCGCGCCGCGCCGACGGCGGCCCCGGTCGGGTTCTGCGCGCGGGCCGTCACCACCAGCGCCCGCGCCCCGGCCGCCAGCGCCCGGGCCACCGCCGCCGGGACCGGCCCGTCGTCGTCGACGGCCACCGGGAGCGGCTTGAGGCCGAGCGCGGGCACCAGGTCCAGTAGCGCCCCCCAGCCCGGGTCCTCCACCGCGACCGCGTCGCCGGGCCGCAGATGGGCGGTCAGCACCCGCTCGATGCCGTCCAGCGCGCCCGAGGTCACGGCCACGGGCCCGGCCGGGACCCCGTCGGCCTCCAGGCCGGCCCGGGCGAGCCGGGCGAGGTCCGGGAGCACCGGGTCCTGCCCGTAGAGGGTCGGCGCCCGCGCGTACCGCCGGGCGGCGGCGGCCAGCGCCCGGTCCAGCGACGGCAGCAGCGCGACGTCGGGATTGCCCTGCGTGAGGTCCCGTACGCCCGCCGGGACGGGCGTCCGCAGCGTGTCGCGCGGGGCCGTCGCCGGGCGGGCCCGCACCCGGCTGCCGCGCCGCCCGTCCGTCTCGATGACTCCGCGCTCGCGCAGCGTCCGGTAGGCGGCGGCCACCGTGTTGGGGTTGACGCCCAGCTCCCCGGCCAGCTCCCGCATGGGCGGGAGCGGGTCCCCGGGCGCGAGCGCGCCGCGGCCGACGCCCGCTTCGACGCTCGCCGCGATGTCCGATGCGCGACGGCCTGTGATCCGATACTCTCCTAGCACAAACGTCATTATGCACTAGTGCAATGGAGTCCGCACCATGACCACCACCCCCGCCGCCTACGCGCCCACCGACCGCACCGTCCCGAGCCGCGCCCGCCAGCGGGCGAGCTACGACCGCGAGACGGTGCACTCGATACTCGACCAGGCCTACGTCTGCCACCTCGGGTTCGTCCGCGACGGTGCGCCGGTGGTCCTGCCGACCCTCTTCGGCCGGGTGGGCGAGAGGCTCTACATCCACGGCTCGACCGGCTCGCGCCCGCTGCTGGCCGCCGGGAAGGCGGACCCCGGCCTGCCGGTCTGCCTGACGGTGACGCACGTCGACGGCCTCGTCCTGGCCCGGTCGGCGTTCCACCACTCGCTGAACTACCGCTCGGTGGTGGTCCACGGCACCGCCTACCAGGTCACCGACGAGGACGAGTGCCGCATCGCGCTGGACGCCCTCGTCGATCACGTCGTCCCGGGCCGCTCGGCCGACTCCCGCCCGGCCAACGCCCGGGAACTCGCGGCGACGGCCGTGATCCGCCTGGACCTGACCGAGGTCTCGGCGAAGATCCGTACCGGCGGCCCGAACGACGACGCCGAGGACCTGGGCCTGCCCTACTGGTCGGGCGTCGTCCCGGTCGCGCCGGCGTACGGGACCCCCGTCCCGGCCGCCGACCTCGCCTCGGGCATCGCGACCCCGGACTACCTCGCCGCGCTCTGAGGCTCCGGGGCGGGCCCGGCCACCGGCCCGCCCCCGGCCCCGGCTCCCCGCGCCTCGGCCGCGATCAGCGCGGCCACCGCGGAGAGCAGCAGTACGGTGCCCAGCACCACCGGCCCGGTCAGCCGTTCCCCCAGCAGCCCGACGGCGATCACCGCCGCGCCGACCGGCTCGATCAGCATGATCACCGACACCGTCGCGGCCCGCACCGCCGCGGCGCCGGTGAAGTACAGCGCGTACGCCAGCGCCGTCGGCACGGTGGCCACGTACACCAGCAGCCAGAGCACCCGGCCCCAGTCCGCGGTGTGCGGCAGCAGCCCCTCCGCCAGCGCGAGCGGCAGCAGGCACACCGTGCCCACCGCCACCGACCAGGCGGTGGTGACCAGCGGGTCCCCGCCGGCCCCGCGCCGCCCCAGCCAGCGCGCCCGCAGGGTCATCCCCGCGTACCCGGCGGCCGACAGCAGCGCCCAGCCGACCCCGAGCGGCCGCACCTCGCCGCCCCCGGAACCGAGCACCAGCACGGCCAGCCCCGCCAGCGCCCCGAGGACGGCGGCGACCCCGCCCCGCCCCAGCCGCTCCCCCATCCAGTGGCGGCCGCCGAGCGCGATCAGCACGGGGCCCGCCCCCAGGGTGACGACGGTGCCGACCGCCAGGCCGGTGTCGCGCACGGCGGCGAAGTAGGCGGCCTGGAACAGCGTGAACATCAGCCCCGTCCCGATCAGCGACAGCACCGGAGCGGCGGGAGCCGCCGGCCCGGCGGAGCCCCTGCGCGCCCGCGCGGGACGGCGGACGGCGAGCACGCCCAGCAGCACCACCAGCCCGCCCGCGCACCGCCAGAACGACAGGGCGAGCGGGCCGAGATCACTGGCCAGGAAGAGGAGGGAGGCGGCCGCCCCGGCGGTGCCCCAGGCGGCTCCGGCGACGACGAGGTACAGCAGACTGCGCCCGGCGGCGGGCGCGTGGTGCGGGGTATCGGACAGGTGTGACACGTGTGTCTCCGCGCTGCGTGAAGGATGAGGAAAGCAGGTCATCGCTTCGCGGGCAGCACGGACCGGCCCGGGAACACCCCGGGCGGGAACCTGGTGGGACAGGAGACGGCCGCCCGCGCTAGGCGGCGGGAGGCGGAAGCACGGTCGACGGCATGCGCAGCACCCTACGGGGCGGAGCCGCGCCGGGCCACCCCCGCCCTCCCCGCTCCGCTACGCCTTCGTGGTCTCGCGCGGCAGCATCGCCGGATCGGCCGCTCCCGGCGGGGTGGGCCGCGAGGACTGCGCGATGAAGGCACCGCCCAGCACCAGCGCTCCGCCCACGATCTGCGGGGTCGAGAGGTGCTCGCCGAGCAGCACCCACGCCAGTACGGTGGCGATGACCGCCTCCAGGCAGGCCACCACGCCCGCCACCTGGGGCGAGAGCCTGCGTACGGAAACGACTCCGGTCAGGTACGCGAACACGGTGGCCACCAGCACCACCCAGCCCAGCAGCACCAGGGCGGGCAGCTCCGTCTCCCCCAGGGCCGCGTCCCCGCCGAGCACGCCCCAGTCCATCTCCCACGGCCGGGCGATCACGGTCATGACGAGGGCGCCGACGAGCATCCCGTACGCGATCACCCCCATCGGGTCGGGCACGTCGTCGCCGTCGGTGCCCTGGTCGGCGAAGACGAAGTAGAAGGCCTGGCAGCAGGCGGCGGCGAGGCCGAGCAGCACCCCGAGCGGGTCCAGGCTGAGCCCCGACCAGATCTCGACCACGCAGGCCAGCCCCAGGACGGCCACCGCCGCACCGGCCGCGGCCGCCCGGGTCACCGGCTTGCGTTGCACGAAGCGGATCCAACCGAGCAGCAGGGCCGGCCCCAGGTACTCCAGCAGCAGGGCCACGCCGACCGGGATCCGCGACAGGGAGGCGAAGTAGAAGGCCTGTACGCCCGCCACCGCGACCAGGCCGAATCCGGCGAGCAGCAGGGGCTTGCGCCGCACCAGGGCGCGGTGCCGCCAGGCGAGCGGGGACAGCACGAGCGCCGCCCCGGCCACCCTGAGCCACACCACGTGCAGCGGGTCCAGACCCGCCTCGATCAGCGGCTTCGCCGCCACACCCGAACCACCGAACGCGCACGCCGAAACCAGGGCGAGGCCCAGCCCGGCGTTCTTCCCAGACGCTTGCATCGGGCCATCATGGCAGGGCCGGTCAGGACCGTCACACGCGTGACGCCTGTTGAGACGGACCCGCCTCCGGGCCGCCCGGAGCGCCCCGAATCTGACAGGTCGTCAGTCTTGTATGTTCCGCCCGCCGGGGCTACGTTCCGCCGCACGAACCCGACCAGAAGGGGTGGACGCATGGCTGAAGTCACCGCGGAATCACGCATCGAGGCGCCCGCCGCGAAGCTCTGGACCCAGCTCACCGACTGGGACGCGTACGGGCAGTGGAGCATGACCCACACCAACTTCCCGAAGGGCGGTCCCGAGACCCTCGCGGTCGGGTCCACCTTCGCCGAGAACATGAAGATGATGGGCTTCCCGGCCGAGGTCCTGTGGACCGTCTCGGAGCTGGAGGAACAGCGGGTCTTCGCGATCACGGGCAAGGGCCCGATGGGCGTGGCCGTCCTGACCCGCTACACCCTGGTCCCGGACGGCGGAGCCACCATCGTCCGCATCGACGGCGAGTTCACCGGCGCGGCCGTGTCCCTGATGGCGGGCAAGCTCAAGGACTCCGCGACCGCCGCACTGAACGAGTCCCTGCGCAAACTGGCCGGCCTGGTCGCCTGATCCCCGGCCCGCGGCACACACGACGGCGCGCCCCGCGAGCGGTCTCGCGGGGCGCGCCGTTTCGTATGACCCGGCTCAGTGTTCGTCGGCCAGGATCAGGTAGAGCTTCTTGCGGGCGTCGTTGACGACCGCGAGGGCCTTCTCCCGCTGCTCGGGCGTGCCGGTCTTGAAGACCTGCCCGAAGGCCTCCATCAGGCCGACGCCGGCGGCACGGATCTCGTGCATCGCCTCGAAGTCGAAGCCGCGCCCGGCGTCCGCCCAGGGGGCGTCCGGACCCGACTCGGCCTCGGTGCGGCCCGCGTCGGTGAGCGTGAACAGCTTCTTGCCGCCCTCGCTCTCACTGGTGATGAGCCCCTCGTCCTCCAGCAGCTGGAGGGTCGGGTAGACCGAGCCCGGGCTGGGCTTCCAGGCCCCGCCACTGCGCTCGCCGATCTCCTGGATCATCTCGTAGCCGTGCATCGGCCGGTCGGCGAGCAGCGCCAGGATCGAGGCGCGCACGTCACCGCGCCGCGCCCGGCCCCGCGGCCCGCCCCGTCCGCCGCGGCCGCCGAAGGGCCCGCCGCCGAAGGGCGGCCCGAACGGCCCGAAGGCCGCTCGCCGGCCCCGGAACTCCTCCCGACGGTCCGGCCCGCAGTGGCCGTGCCCCCGTCCGTGCTCATGTCCGTGGTCGTGCTGTCCATGTGAACGCATCACTGCGCTCCTTTCGTCATCGCTTGTCGTAGCTGGTGTCGTCGTTTCGACTTCTTCACTATCGCTGACCCATCGCGATGCGTCAACGATATATCGGAAACTATCTTTGACGACCCCGCCGACATGGATCCTTTTGACCTGTCTCAGCGAAATTGGGGCGTGTCTCACCGAAGGTGGGCAAACGCGACGAACCGGGGGCTTCGAGCACTGACGTGCATAATTGCCGGACGATCAGTGAGACGTAGAGGTGAGGACGCGGTGAAACTGGCTGAAGCGCTCGCGCAGCGCGCGGCTGCGGTGCGGCGAGTGGAACAGTTGCGAGCCCGCGTCGTCGGCAGCGCCCGCTACCAGGAGGGCGAGGAGCCGGCCGAGAACGCGGCGGAGCTCCTGGCCCAGGCCGGAGAGGTGCTGGGCGAACTGGAGCGGCTGATCCGCCAGATCAACCGGACCAACTCCGCCGTGGTCATCGAGGGCGGCGGCACCCTGACCGACGCCCTCGCCCGCCGGGACGTCCTGCGGCTGCGCCACTCGGTGCTCACCGCGGCCGCCGACGCGGCGTCCGGACGCGACCAGCGAGGAGCGGTACGGCAGATGCGGTCCGAACTGCGGATCCTCTCTGCCCTGCCGGTCGCCGAGCTCCGCGCCCAAGCGGACGCGCTGGCCAAGGAGATCCGCGAGGTGGACACTCTGATCCAGCGCAGCAACTGGGAGATCGACCTGAGCGAGGACTGACCCCACAAGCTGGGTGTGGGAAGCAGGTAGTCGTCACGGAGGCGTGCACACACCGCGGGTCGGCGGTCTATCCGGCCCTCTGGCGCGTGAAGAGCAACGCAGGGGTTCGATTCCCCACAAACAGTGCAGCTCAGCATCGCGTACAGGTGACAGGGCACATCGCACAGCTCACCACCACGTGCAGATCCGGACGACGAGGGCGGGAACGGGGCACCCCACACCCGGTGCGAGGGCCGTGCACACCAGCATGGCCCTCGCACCATCTCCCTGCAGCATGCTGCTGCCAGACTCCGGTGAGACGAAATCGCGTTTGTCCACCTTCGGTGAGACACAACGCAACTTCAGCGAGACGAGTCACCTTTCGGGTGTAACCGGGACCGAACCCCCTGACGAGCGGGGCACGGATGTGCTCTGCTGGCCGCGCTCCTCGCGACACGGGGCGCGAAACGGAGCACCGAAGAGGAAGAGACCTTCGTGTGCCGCCACCTTCCGCCTCGTCCCCATCCTGTCCGGCGCCAAGGCCCTCTCCTGCACCTGACCCCGCCCGACACCCCCGCCCGGCCGCGAGCCGACCGCGCGGGCCAGGGCCAGTCATCCCGGATTGGCCTTGGCCCGCGCCCGGCCGGCCCCCCTACCGTCGGCTCCATGCGCATCCGAATCGTCGACGCCTTCACCGACCGCCCCTTCCACGGCAACCCCGCCGCGGTCCTCGTCCTGGACGGGGCCTTCCCCCCGGACCCCTGGCTCCAGCAGGTCGCGGCCGAGGTCAACCTCTCCGAGACCGCGTTCGTGCTGCCCCTGCCGCCCGGCGGTGACGCGGACTGGGCGCTGCGCTGGTTCACCCCGGCCGGCGAGGTCGACCTGTGCGGGCACGCCACCCTCGCGACCGCCCACGTACTGATCGAGAGCGGCCTCGCCCGGGGCCCGGTCCGCTTCGCCGCGCGCTGCGGGATCCTCACCGCCGAGGCGGACGCGGACGGCATGATCACCCTGGACTTCCCGACCTCCTCGCTGACCCCCGTCGAGCCGTCCGCCGAGATCGCCCGCGCCCTGGGCGCCGAGACCGTCTCGGTCCACGACACCGCCGCGCACATCGGCGACCTCCTGGTGGAACTGACCGACGAGCGGACCGTACGGGACCTCACGCCCGACCACGCGGCCCTGCGCGACCGCGCCCGGCGCGGGGTGATCGTCACGGCGCTCGCCGAGGACCCCGCCCGCGGCTACGACTTCGTCTCCCGGGGTTTCTTCCCGCTGCACGGCATCGACGAGGACCCGGTGACGGGCAGCGCCCACACCGCCCTCGCCCCGTTCTGGGCGGCCCGGCTGGGCCGCACCGAGCTGACCGGTCTCCAGGGCGGCGCCCGGCGCGGTCTGGTCCGGGTCAGGCTCGCGGGCGAGCGCACCCTGCTGAGCGGCCGCGCGGTCACCGTGATCGACGGCGAGCTGCTCACCGCCCCGTGAGGCGCGGGCTCACGGCGTGGGCAGCCAGCCCACCTTCCCCGCGAGCAGCGCGTAGCCGCCGAACGCGACGAGGTCGAGCAGTGCGTGGGCGATGACCAGCGGCCCCACCCGGCCCCAGCGGCGGTAGGCCAGGACGAAGACGACGCCCATCACCACGTTGCCGATGAACCCGCCGATGCCCTGGTACAGGTGGTACGAGCCGCGCAGCACGGAGCTCGCCAGCAGCGCGGCCGTCGGCGACCAGCCCAGCCCGCCGAGCCGGCGCAGCAGGTAGGCCAGCACGATGACCTCCTCCACCACGGCGTTCTGCACCGCCGAGAGGATCAGCACCGGGAACTTCCACCACACGTCGGGCAGCGCCTCCGGCACCACCGTCAGATTGAAGCCGGAGGCCCTGGCCAGCAGGTAGAAGGCCAGTCCCGCGCTCCCGATCCCGGCGGCGACCAGGGCGCCCCGGGCCAGGTCGAAGCCGGGACGGGTCCGGTCGAAGCCCAGGGCGCGCAGGCCCGGCGCGCCTTCCCGGGTCAGCAGGTGCGCGACCAGCAGGACGGGCACCAGCGCGGAGGCGATCCCGAACAGCTGCCAGGCCAGGTCGAGCCAGGGCCGCCCGGGTGCGTACGAGCCGTTGAGCGTGGCGGCCTGGTGCTTGAGGCCGCCGGGCTTGGTCAGCGACCCGATGAAGCTGATCAGCGCCGAGACTCCGCTCGCCCCCAGCGACAGCGCGAGGACCAGCAGCGTCTCGGTCCGCAGCAGACCCCGCCGCCCGTCCCCGCGCAGCTCCACGTCCACCGGCTCCGGCTCCGCCCGCACGCCCGACTCCCGTCCTGCCGACCCATGGCGGCATCCTGTTGCGACCACCCCATACTGCCTCCTCGGGGGCCGGACGGGATCACCGGCTCAGCGCCGGACGACGGCGGCGGCGTCCACCTCCCGCTCCGCGGGGCCGACCGGCCAGGTGTGCACGGGGTCGCCCCGGTGCATCAGCTCGCTGTAGCGCCGGGTGGTGGCGGCCAGGGCGGCGTTCCGGTCCAGGCCGCCCGCGAGCGCCCGGTGATAGGTGTCCACCTGCCAGGTGGCGCCGTTGACCCGGCACCGGCAGCGCTCCTCGATGATGCCGAGGTAGCGGTCGCGGTCGGCGGGCTCGATGCCCCAGGCGTCCAGCCCGGCCGCGGCCATCGGCAGCAGCTCCTCCAGCACCAGCCGCACCGCGGACACGCTCGCCAGTCCCCCGGCCCGCCCCCGGCGCGGCCAGCGCAGGCGCGCGTCGATCCCGTACCGGCAGGCCGCGTCGAAGTTGGCCTCCGCCTCCGCGAACGGCAGCCGGCTCCACACCGGGCGCGGCTCGTCCGCGAGGGTCCGTACGAGCCCGTAGTAGAAGGCGGCGTTGGCGACGACATCGGCCACCGTCGGCCCGGCCGGCAGCACCCGGTTCTCCACGCGCAGGTGCGGCACCCCGTCGGCGATCCCGTAGACCGGCCGGTTCCACCGGTAGACGGTGCCGTTGTGCAGCACCAGCTCCTGAAGGTTCGGCACCCCGCCCTCGGCGAGCACCCGCAGCGGCTCCTCCTCGTCGCAGATCGGCAGCAGGGCGGGGAAGAAGCGGACGTTCTCGGCGAACAGCTCGTACGCCGAATCCACCCACCGCTCCCCGAACCAGGTGCGCGGCCGCACCCCCTGCGCCTGGAGTTCGGGGGGCCGGGTGTCGGTGGCCTGGGTGAACAGCGGCGGCCGCGATTCGCGCCACAGCTCCCGCCCGAACAGGAACGGCGAGTTGGCGCCCACCGCTATCTGCACGGCGGTCACCGCCTGCGCCGCGTTCCACACGTCCGCGAACCGGGCCGGGGTGACCTGGAGGTGCAGCTGTACGGAGGTGCAGGCGGCCTCCGGCACGATCGACCCGGTACTCCAGGTCAGCCGCTCGACCCCGTCGATGTCGAGCGTGAAGTCCTCCCCCCGCATCATCAGGATCTGCTCGTTGAGCAGCGAGTAGCGGTCCACGGCCGAGAGGTTGGCCGGCGCCAGATCGGCGCGCGCCAGCGTCGGCAGGATTCCGATCATCACCACACCCGCGTCGATCGCGGCGGCCTGCCGGTGGGCGTAGTGCAGTCCGGCGCTCAGCTCCTCGGCGAGCTGGTCGAATACCCGTCCGCCGAGCCGGTGCGGGAGTACGTTGACCTCCAGATTGAACATTCCGAGTTCGGTCTGGAAATCGGGGCTGGCAATCCGCTCCAGCACCTGTGCATTCACCATGCGCGGCAAACCGTCGGCACCCGCCAGATTCAGCTCGATCTCCAGCCCCATCATGTTCTTGGGACGATCGAACCTCTTCTCCGCCAGAAGCCGCTCCAGCCCCTCAAGGCACTCGTGAAGCTTCCTCCGATACCGATGCCGATCGGACAGGTCGAATCCGCCTGCCACGACCTTCTCCCCCATCGAATCGTCCCTCCTCCAGTGCCCCGCCCGGTGCCCCCGGGCGCGCGTTACGGTCGATGATGCCCATGCGCCGTGATCGATAACGCCGGGCCGGGCGGTCTGGCGGGGAGCGCGCGCCGGTATGGCGCGAAGGGCGCTTCGGCACATTCACCTGGCAACGCGCCGTATGCAAATTCCGCGTCGACTGTGCCAATTCCGCCTAACCGGCGCTTTCCAGCCGAGCCCCCTTCGGGTAACCTCCGAGGTCAGCGCGGCCCGTCCGCGCCTGACCGGCATGAATACCATGCCAGCGGGTCCGGTAAGCACCTTGTCGGCCATAGCCGGGACAGGTAGCCGAAACACCGCGTGAACAGAGGTCGTATAAACTCCGCAAACGAGGCAGAGAGTTGGCGCGCGGCCATTGCCCCTCAGCCCTCCTCTGACCCCAGAATGCGACAGCGCCGTCCGTACCTTCCCCCGTACCAGGTCTCCCAAGTGAGAGGCGACCCACCATGCCGCTGCATGTTCCCCCGGCTCCAGCGCCCGCCCTGCGCAGCGTCCTCGCGGCACTCGGTTCCCCCACCGCCGTCCACGAGGCGCACACCCCGTCCCTGCGCGCGATCCAGGGACCGCTCACCGCCGAACTCCCGCTCCCGGTGCACGTGCTCGACCGGCTGAACATGTCGGGCCGCGCGGCCGGCGGCCGCCCGCCGCGCACCCGGCTGACCGGCTGGCGGTTCCTGATCCGCAGCGGCGACCGGTTCGTCGCCGCCGCCGACACCCGGCTGACCCCGGACGGCTGGGCCTTCTCCCATTTCTTCGAGGGCCCCTACGTCGCCGCCACCGAACGCGCGCTGCGCCAGGCCGAGTCGCTCGGCACGGGCTACCAGCCCCGGCTGCTGTCCGTACCGGAGCTGTACATGCTGACCCTGTGGCTGCACGGGGCGGTCGGCGCCGATGCCTCCGCCGGTCTGCCCGCCGCCGCCGACCTGCTGATTCCGCTGGCGCCGGCCCCGCCGGGGATCGCCCCGTACCGGCCGCATCCCGTCTCGGAGCTCCTGCCCGTACTGACCCACCGGCTGATGACCCCTCCGGCCCCACCCGTACCGCCCTCGATCGCCGCGCCGGCGGCCTGAGCCACTGCCCGCCGGTGGCCTGTTCGGCTTGACCCGGTTGGCCCATCCGGCCTAGTCCGCCCGGGCCACCCGCGAACCATCCGAATTGACAGGGGAGTTGGCTTGAACCGCCCGCACGGGTGATGCGTCCTCAATCCATGAGGACAGCTGCCGGGAAATACCTGCGAAGCAGCCGTCATGGGGGAACACTGAGGACATCCTCCCCGCAGGTGCGGGGACGACACAGGGGGACGGCCATGAATCACGCATCGAGCCGTAGCGAACAGACCACACCGCAGCGAAAGAACGCATCCATGTGCCAGCACCAGCCTGCCTGCCCGTCATCAGATTCCGCAGACCGGGAGGCCGCGCGCCCGGTGGCCACCCACCCGGAGCAGGGCTGGAGCCTGCTGTGCAACGGCGTCCTGCTCTTCGAGGACACCGGTGAACTGCTGCCCGACGGCAAGATCATCGCCCCGCACCGCGCGCTCGCCGCGGCCTAGGCGACCTCGTACGGAGCCCCGACGCAAGAGAACACCGGCGCAAGAAGAACACCGGCGCACGCGAGCGAAACGAGCGACCACGAACGAAGGGGCCGGTTCCGGAGCGTGCGCTCCGGAACCGGCCCCTTCATCCCGTCAGGGGATCAGTTGTCGTACTCGTCCAGCGGCGGGCAGGAGCAGACCAGGTTCCGGTCGCCGAAGGCACCGTCGATCCGGCGCACCGGCGGCCAGTACTTCTCGGCGGCCGTGACACCGGCCGGGAAGACGGCCTCGTCCCGGCTGTACGGGTGGTTCCACTCGCCGCCCAGCGCCGCCGCGGTGTGCGGGGCGTTCGCCAGCGGGTTGTCCCCGACCGGCCACTCGCCGCCCGCGACCCGCTCGATCTCGGCCCGGATGGCGATCATCGCGTCGCAGAAACGGTCGATCTCGGCGAGGTCCTCGGACTCCGTCGGCTCGATCATCAGCGTGCCGGCCACCGGGAAGGACATCGTCGGCGCGTGGAAGCCGTAGTCGATCAGACGCTTGGCAATGTCGTCGACGCTCACGCCGGTCGACTTCGTCAGCGGGCGCAGGTCGATGATGCACTCGTGCGCCACCAGGTTGCCCGGACCGGTGTAGAGCACCGGGTAGTGCGGCTCCAGGCGCTTGGCGATGTAGTTGGCGCCGAGCACCGCCACCTGGGTGGCGCGCTTGAGGCCCTCGCCGCCCATCAGGCGGACGTACGACCAGGAGATCGGCAGGATGCCGGCCGAACCCCAGGGGGCGGCCGAGATCGGGCCGACGCCCGTCTCCGGCCCGGCGGTCGGCTGGAGCGGGTGGTTCGGCAGGTACGGGGCCAGGTGCGCCCGGACACCGACCGGGCCGACGCCCGGGCCACCGCCGCCGTGCGGGATGCAGAAGGTCTTGTGCAGGTTCAGGTGCGAGACGTCGCCGCCGAAGTGACCCGGCTTGGCGAGGCCCACCAGCGCGTTCAGGTTGGCACCGTCGACGTAGACCTGGCCGCCGGCCTCGTGCACCTGGGCGCAGATGTCGGCGACGTGCTCCTCGAACACACCGTGCGTGGACGGGTACGTGATCATGAGCACGGCGAGCTGCTCGCGGTACTGCTCGATCTTGGCCCGCAGGTCGTCCGCGTCGACCTCGCCGTCGTCGGCGGTCTTGACGACGACGACCTTCATGCCGGCCATCACGGCGCTGGCCGCGTTGGTGCCGTGCGCGGAGGACGGGATGAGGCAGATGGTGCGCTGCTCGTCGCCGTTCGCCCGGTGGTAGGCGCGGACGGCCAGCAGGCCGGCCAGCTCACCCTGGGAGCCGGCGTTCGGCTGGATCGAGACCTTGTCGTATCCGGTGACTTCGCAGAGACGTTCCTCCAGCTCGGTGATGAGCGTGAGGTAGCCCTCCGCCTGCTCCACCGGGGCGAACGGGTGCAGCTGGCCGAACTCCGGCCAGGTCACCGGCTCCATCTCGGTGGTCGCGTTGAGCTTCATGGTGCAGGAGCCCAGCGGGATCATGCCGCGGTCCAGCGCGTAGTCCTTGTCCGAGAGCTTGCGCAGGTAGCGGAGCATCGCGGTCTCGGAGCGGTGCTGGTGGAAGACCGGGTGGGTCAGGTACGCGTCCGAGCGCAGCAGGCCCTCGGGCAGCGTGTCGGCGGTGACCTCGTCCAGGGCCTCGATGTCGGCGCTGACGCCGAAGGCGGCCCAGACGGCGTCGACGTCGGCGCGCAGGGTGGTCTCGTCACAGGCGACGGAGACGTGGTCGGCGTCCACCTGGAAGAGGTTGACGCCGTTCGCGCGGGCGGCGGCGGCGACCTCGGCGGCCCTGCCGGGCACCCGGGCGGTGACCGTGTCGAAGAAGGAGCCGTGCACCAGCTCGACCCCGCCGGCCGTCAGGCCCGCGGCGAGGAGGGCGGCGTAGCGGTGGGTGCGGCGGGCGATCGTGCGCAGCCCGTCCGGACCGTGGTAGACGGCGTACATGCCGGCCATGACGGCGAGCAGCACCTGCGCGGTACAGATGTTGCTGGTGGCCTTCTCGCGGCGGATGTGCTGCTCGCGGGTCTGCAGGGCCAGGCGGTACGCCTTGTTGCCGTCCGCGTCCACGGAGACGCCGACGAGGCGGCCGGGCAGCGAGCGGGCGTGCTGCTGCTGGACGGCCATGTAGCCGGCGTGCGGGCCGCCGAAGCCCATCGGGACGCCGAAGCGCTGCGTGGTGCCGACCGCGATGTCGGCGCCGAGCTCGCCCGGGGAGGTGAGCAGGGTCAGCGCGAGCAGGTCGGCGCAGACGGTGACGATGGCGCCGAGCCCGTGGGCCTGGTCGATGACGGGCTTGATCGCGCGCACGGCACCGGAGGCGCCCGGGTACTGCAGGAGCACGCCGAAGACGCCGCGCTCGGCGATCTCGGCCGGGATGCCCCCGGACAGGTCGGCGACGACGACCTCGACGCCGATCGGCTCGGCGCGGGTCTCGATCACGGCGATGGTCTGCGGCAGCGCGTCGGCGTCGATCAGGAAGACACCGCCCTTGACCTTGCCCACGCGCCGGGCCAGGGACATGGCCTCGGCGGCGGCGGTGCCCTCGTCCAGCAGGGAGGCACCGGAGGTCGGCAGGCCGGTCAGGTCGGCGACGACGGTCTGGAAGTTGAGCAGCGCCTCCAGGCGGCCCTGCGAGATCTCCGGCTGGTACGGGGTGTACGCCGTGTACCAGGCCGGGTTCTCCATGACGTTGCGCAGGATCACTGGCGGCGTGAAGGTGCCGTAGTAGCCCAGGCCGATCATCGGCGACAGCACCTGGTTGCGGTCCGCGAGCGACCGCAGCTCGGCCAGCACCTCGGCCTCGGTGCGCGCCTCGGGCAGGTTCAGCGCCTCGGCGGTCTTGATCACATCCGGTACCGCGGCGGCGGTGAGCTCGTCAAGGGAGCCGTAGCCCACATGGGCGAGCATCTTGGCCTGCGCCTCGGCGTCGGGGCCGATGTGACGCTGCTCGAAGGGGATGCCTCGCTCCAGCTGGGAGAGCGGAATGCGGTTGGCGGTCATGACGGAGGCCTCCTGGTCGTATGACCTGCGAGGGGCACCACGGCGCGGGCACCCGGACGGCCTCCCCCTCTGTCATCTCAACCTGAGAGCTTCACCGGGCCTCGCGGGGATCGCCCTTGAGATCCGGTTTTCACCGTCGGTGAGGAGAGGAACCGGTACTGCGTGCCCGGTACCCGCCCCTGCTTTCCAGAGTGGCCTCACCACGTGCGGTACGTATGCCTGAGAGATTCCGGGGAGGATTTGCTCCTTCGGCGCCTCCGTCGAGCTCATTCGGAGGACTCTCCCGCACAGGGTCAACAGCCGTCACCCAGCCTACCAGCGGGGATCTCGCGGCTCCCTCAAGTGGCCCCCTCTGCCTTTATGCACTTTTGTAGTGGTTACGGATGAGTTCCACCACTGCGACCGTACGGAGGGACCGTGCAGACCGACATCGATCCGCGCAGCCTGATCGGCCGCAAGGCGTTCGACCGCAACGGCGCCAAGATCGGCACCGTGGACGAGGTGTACCTCGACGACGCCACGGGCGTACCGGAGTGGGCCGCCGTCCGCACCGGCCTCTTCGGCCGGGACGCCTTCGTCCCCCTGGAGCCCAGCGAGGTGGTGGACGACACCCTGCGGGTGCCCTTCGAACGCTCCCTCATCAAGGACGCCCCCGATTTCGGCGTCGGTCGCCACCTCTCCCCCGAACAGGAGCTGCAGCTCTACCACCACTACGGCCTGGACGTCACCCTCCCCTCGGAGTTCCACCACCCGCCGCCGGAGAAGCGGCCCTAAGCCGTCTCCGCCGGCCGCCCCACCAGGGGCAGCGGGTCGGAGGCCTCCAGTTCGGGGTCGTCCAGCCGGAAGGTACGCACCCGCCCGGGCGGCGTGCCCGGCCCCTCGAACCGTACGGTGACCCGTCCGACCCCGCTGCCCTGCACCCAGCCGGGCCCGTACACCGCGTGCCGTACGTCGCTCCCCGCGGCCCAGTGCCGTACGGGAGCGGCGTCCGCCCCTGGCTCCCCCGGCGCCGCAAGAGCCTCCGGACCCCCGGCGCCCCCCTCGGCCCCGCCGGCCCCAACCGCCTCGTCCGGCGCGGCGGCCCCCTCCGGCACACCCTCCCCGGCCTCCCCGCCCGCGCCGGCCTCGGCGCCGAGCGCCTGGGCGAACAGGTCCTCCTGGGTGTAGTCAGCGAGCCCCGTCACGCCGACGCCCAGCAGCCGGACCCCGCCGGTGGTGTCCACGCCCTCCAGCAGCCGCGCCGCGGCCTCCCGCACCACCGAGGGGTCGTCGGTCGGCCCCCGCAGGGTCTCGGACCGGGTCAGCGTGGAGAAGTCGTAGCGGCGCACCTTCAGGACGATGGTCCGCCCCGAGTGCCCGGAGGCGCGCAGCCGCCCCACGCACCGGTCGGCGAGCCGCTGCACCTCCCCGCGGATCCGGACCCGGTCGTGCAGGTCCACGTCGAAGGTGTCCTCCACGGACACCGACTTCGCGTCCCGCTCGGCGACCACCGGCCGGTCGTCCAGCCCGAGCGCCATCCGGTACAGGCCGACCCCGTGGGCCCGCCCCACCATCCGCACCAGCTCGTCCTCGCCCGCCTCGGCCAGCTCCCCGACGGTGGTGATCCCGGCCCGCCGCAGGTGCTCCCCGGTGGCCGGCCCCACCCCGGGCAGCGTCCGTACCGACATCGGCGCGAGGAGTTCCCGTTCGGTGCCGGGTTCGATCAGCAGCAGCCCGTCCGGCTTGGCCTCCTCCGAGGCGACCTTGGCCAGCATCTTCGACCCGGCCAGCCCCACCGATCCGCTCAGCCCCGTCGCGGCCGTGATGTCCGCCCGCAGCCGCTCCCCCGCCGCGCGGGCGCTCGCCGCGTCGAAGGCCGTGCCCCCCGCCTCCAGATCCACGAAGGCCTCGTCCAGGCTGAGCGGCTCCACCAGCGGCGACAGCTCCCGCAGCAGGCCCATGACGGTCTCGCTGACCTCCCGGTAGAGGCTGAAGCGGGGGATCAGATAGGCGCCGTTCGGGCAGAGCCGGCGGGCCTGGGCGGTCGGCATCGCCGAATGCACCCCGAAGCGCCGGGCCTCGTACGAGGCGGTGGCCACCACCCCGCGCGGCCCGAGGCCCCCGACGATGACGGCCTTGCCCCGCAGGCTGGGCTTCGACGCCTGCTCGACCGAGGCGTAGAAGGCGTCCATGTCCAGGTGCATGATGGTCGGGGCGGCTCTCACCGCACCGATGCTGCCCTACGCCACTGACAACGCGGTGACGTGCGCCCGCGCGCCGGTCAGACGGCCCGGTTGCGGCGCGCGGCCAGCTCGTCGGCGGGGTTGTGGCCCACCAGGGTCTCCCCGGTGTCCACGCGCTCCCCGTGCAGCTGCGACAGGGCGTTCTCCACGTCCCGCCACACCACGCCCACGGCGATCCCGAACACGCCCTGGCCGCCCTCCAGCAGGCTCACGACCTGGTCCGGGGACGTGCACTCGTACACGGTCGCGCCGTCGCTCATCAGGGTCATCCGGCCGAGATCGGAAAAGCCCCGGTCGCGCAGGTGCTGGACTGCGGTGCGGATGTTCTGCAGTGCCACCCCGGTGTCCAGGAAGCGCTTGACGATCTTGAGGACGACCACGTCGCGGAAGCTGTAGAGCCGCTGCGTGCCGGACCCGTACGCGGCCCGCACGCTGGGCTCCACCAGCCCGGTCCGCGCCCAGTAGTCGAGCTGCCGGTAGGTGATCCCGGCGGCGGCGCACGCCGTCGGTCCCCGGTAGCCGACCTGCTCGGACGCCGGGGCCTCGTTCACCGGTCCGACCGGCGTCGACGCAGGCTGACGGTGCGCGGAACCCGCCGCGCCGCCGTGCAGCGCGTACGGCCCACCATCACTCCGTGCGGGGGTGCCCCCGGTCGTACCGTCGCCCGTGATCCTCACGCCGACCCTCCGTCCTTGACCTGCCCCCTCGAAGGTAGGCAGTGACCAGGGGTGCGTCAACGATCGCCACACTCGGCACGCCGAGTGATAATCACCCTGAGAGTGGTTTCCCGTACCCCATTGCGGGGAAAGGCTACTCGAATGGGCTGAAAGTTCCCGGTGGGTGACGCGGCCCGCGTTTCGCCGCGGTCACCGCCTCCCCGCCCGGCCTACTGCTGCGGGCCGGTGCCGAAGTCCTCGGGCGAGATCTGGTCGAGGAACTCGCGGAACTTCTCCACCTCATCCTCCTGCTCGTCGGGAATGGCGATTCCGGCGTCGTCGAGCACACCGTCACTGCCGTAGATCGGCGTCCCCGTGCGCAGGGCCAGCGCTATGGCGTCCGACGGCCGCGCGCTCACCTCGACCCCGCTCGCGAAGACAAGCTCCGCGTAGAAGACGCCCTCCCGCAGATCCGTGATCCGGACCTCGGTGAGCTCCTCACCGACCGCCTCCAGCACGTCCTTGAACAGGTCGTGCGTCAGCGGCCGGGCAGGGGCCATCCCCTGCTGCGCGAAGGCAATGGCGGTCGCCTCCCCAGGACCGATCCAGATGGGGAGGTACCGGTCGCCTCCCACTTCACGCAGGAGCACGATCGGTTGGTTGGAGGGCATTTCCACCCGGACACCCACAACGTCGAGCTCGTTCACACAGCAACCCTAGGACCTGCCCGGCCGGTTTGGGTAGTCGGGGCCCCCGGGCGGCCCCTCCGGTCAGCGCAGCCGGACGCCGAGGGCCGTCTGTACGAGGGCTTCGTGGAGCCGTACGGAGAGCCCCGCGAGCTCCTTCATGGTGGCCTCGGCGTGCGCCCGGGTCTGCGGGTTGCGGTGCCGGCGCAGCGGCGAGACGACCTGTTCCACCAGACCGGCCTCCCGGTCCGCGGCGGCCTTCATGGCACGCAGGTGCCGCGGCTCCAGCCCGAACCGGCCGAGGTCGGCGACGAGCCGGGCCACGGTGACGGTCTCGGCGTCGAACCCGCCGCCCGCCGCCTCGGAGATGAGCCCGTACGACTCCCATTCGGCGAGCTGCGCCTCGTCCACCTCGGCGGCGGCGAGCAGCTCGGCCCGGCCGACCCGGGCCACGGTGGGCCGCACCCGGCCCACCTCCCCGTACAGGGCGGCGGGACCGGCCGGGTCCAGCGCCTCCCCGTGCGCGGCGGGCCCGGGGATGCGGATCTGCTCGCCCCGGTCGAGGGCGTCGAGCTGCTCCCGGATGACCTTCAGCGGCAGGTAGTGGTCGCGCTGGAGCCGCAGGATCCGGCCCAGCCGTTCCACGTCGGCTGCGCTGAACTTGCGGTATCCCGAAGGTGTGCGCACGGGCTCGACGAGCCCCTCCGCCTCCAGGAAGCGGATCTTCGAAATGGTGACGTCGGGGAACTCGTCGCGCAGCATGGTCAGCACCGTTCCGATGCTCACCAGCCGCCCGGTACTGCCGGCGGTGCCGTTCTTCGGGGCACCGCCGGTCGGGGTACGCAGCATGGGACCTTCCCTCGGGTTCCCCCGGACGGTGTCCGGGGGAGGGTCAGACGCCCCGCAGGCTCGCGTAGAAGACCAGCCGGTACTTGCCGATCTGCACTTCGTCGCCGTTGTGCAGGGCGACCGAGTCGATCGGCTCACGGTTCACGTACGTGCCGTTGAGGCTGCCCACGTCGGAGACGGTGAAGCCACCGTCCTGGCCCCGGCGGAAGTCGACATGGCGCCGGGAGACGGTGACGTCGTCCAGGAAGATGTCGCTCTGCGGGTGCCGGCCCGCCGTGGTCAGTTCGCCGTCCAGCAGGAAGCGGCTGCCGGAGTTGGGACCGCGCCGCACGATCAGCAGGGCGGAACCGGGCGGCAGCGCTTCCACCGCGGCCTGGGCCTCGGGGGACAGCGAAGACGACGCGTGCGCTTGTCCGGACACCTCGGCCTCGTAGGCTTCGAGCCCCGAGATCGAGATGGTGGACGTGGTCTCCGAGGCACGCTCCGGCGTGAGACCCGGCCGCAGCGGCGCCCCGCAGTTGGAACAGAAGCGGCTGGCCGCATCGCTGCGGTGGCCACACCTGCTGCAAACCTGCTCGGCCGACATGGACGGCTCCTCGCGCCGCGGCTGCCCCGCGGAGGCGTTGGTGGCATACGGGTCGGGCGTAAACCCTCCACCCGCACTTGAGGTTGACGGTTCACCGAAACCTATGCGCCCGGAACCGGCCTGGTCAACGGCCGACGCGCCCCGTGCGCCCGAAATGTCTCCCGAACCGGCCACCTCGTCACGGAAGAGCGGCCGGTCGCCCTGCCCTTCCCCGTCGCCGTGCCCCGCACGGTGGCGTGCCGTACCGCTTTCCTCGCGGTTCTTCTTGCCGAACAACTTCTCAAACAACTTCACGGGCGATTCCCCTTGCCGAAACAGACCCGCCCGTGGGGCAGGACGAACTCTGCATGCACACACCTGCCGACCCGGACATCCTCACAACGTCCGTAACCACCAGACAGTTTCCACCACGCACCGCGACTTCCGTGCGTCGACCCCCCGCAGGCATCCGCCCACGTGAGCCGGTCCACATTCCGCTCCGCGTCACGACGATGACGACCGAGCGTAGTCAGGCTGCTTCGCAGCCCGCAAGGCGTCCACAACGATCTTCGCCGACCGTGTGACGGCGACCGTGGCCTGTTCCTTCTCCATGGTCTGCACGACACCGCCCGGAATGTTGAGCGCCGGCTCCAGATCCTGCGGTTTGCCGATCACCCTGAACTCATAGGGTTGTGTGATCTTCTTACCGTCGATCGCGACCCCTCCGCCCTCGTCCGAGAAGTACGAGCCCGCCACGACGCGCACGCCGTTGATCTGGATCGCCTCGGCCCCGGCCGCCCTCAGCTCCTGCAACGTGTCCAGCAGCTGGTCGGAGCGCACCTGGCCCTTGGTGTCGGTGATCCGGAGCGTGATCCCCGGCCCCTGAGCGGCCACGGTACCGGCCAGGATGCCCAGTTGCCGTTCCTTCTCCACCGTCTGCCGACGCGCCTCTTCCGCCTGGTTCGAGCTGCTCTCCAGCTCCTTGCGCTGGTCCTCCAGCTTCTGCTTCTCGTCCTCCAGGCGTTTGGTCCGCCCGTCCAGCTCGTCGAGGATCCGCACCAGGTCCTCCTGCCGGGCACCGCGCAGCGGCGCGCTGGAGTCGCTGTTGGACCGTACCTGGATCGCGAGCCCGAGGCCCAGCACGAAGAGCAGCAGCGCCACGATCAGTTGGGCCCGGCTGATCCGCGGCGGCCACAAACCGGCGGCCAGCCGCTGACGGCCGGTCGGCGCGGGCTCCGCCGCGTCCGCCGGGGGGCGCGGCGGGACGTTCGGCTCCTGCGGCGGGGTGTTCTCCGTACTCATCGGCCTCACGCCCGGAAGACGTGCCGGCGGATGGCCGCGGCGTTGGAGAAGATCCGGATGCCGAGGACGACGACCACACCCGTCGACAGCTGCGAGCCGACCCCCAGCTTGTCACCGAGGAAGACGATCAGCGCGGCCACGACCACGTTCGACAGGAACGACACCACGAAGACCTTGTCGACGAAGATGCCGTCCAGCATCGCGCGCAGGCCGCCGAACACCGCGTCCAGCGCGGCCACCACGGCGATCGGCAGATAAGGCTCCACCACGGCCGGCACCTCGGGGCGGACCAGCAGTCCGACCACCACTCCGGCCACGAGGCCCAGTACCGCGATCACGATGCACCCTTCTTCGGCTCTACTGCTGTAGCTGTGTGGACGGTCAGGCTCGACGCGGCCGGCAGCTTCACCTCGTCCATGGCGGACAGGGTGGAGCGGATTCCGTAGCTCTCCTGCAGAACGTGCAGGTACTGGCCGTCCACGGAGTCCTGGAAGGCGGTGCCCAGCCGTTTCTTGTCCCCCACCGCGAGGACCTCGTACGGCGGCACCAGTGGCCTGTTGTCGACCAGTATCGCGTCACCGGCGGCCCGGATCGCCGACAGCGACGTGAGCCGCTGCCCGTTGATCGACACGGCCTCCGCTCCCGCCTGCCACAGACCGTTGACGATCCGCTGCATGTCCCGGTCACGGACCCGGCCGGTGTCCGAGAACCCGGCGCTCTCGCGCGGGCCGCCACCGCCGCCCGACGAAGATCCCTTCGCGTCGTCCACCACCAGCTTGACGCCCGGGCCACGCACTTCGGTTGCACCCGACAGCAGGGCGAGCAGCCCGGCCCGGTCACCGCCGGGCTGCTGGAGCGCGGCGTCCTGGCGGTCCGCGACCTCGCCGCGCAGCCGCTCGACGTCCCGCTCCAGGCCGTTGGCGTGCCCGTCGGCCCGCTCGACCCGGTCGATCAGCTCCTGGCGCTCCTTGGCCAGCACCGGCGCCGCCACCCGCGCCTGGGCGGCGCCGAGGGTGACGACCATCGCCGCGAGCACGAGCCCGCCAGCCAGCGCCAGCTTGGCCTTGAGGGTGCGGGGCAGGCCCGCCGTACCGTCCGCCCGGCGCCGGGCGGACGCTTCCGCGTAGCCCTCGTCGAGACTGTGGTCCATCACGTGCGTCAGCAGCGACATGGAAGCGTCCGGGCGCGCGGGCGGCGTGGCCGAACTCCGGTTGTTGGGCGGCTGCGACATGCCGCACATCGTCGCATGTCGCCGCCACCCGTACCGAACGCGCCCGTCGGCGGGCCGGGCCGGGTCGCTGCCCGTGCCCGGCCCGCCGACGGCCGTGCCCCTCTGCGTTTCCCCGCGCGGGGCGCCGGTCAGTGCTCGCCCGCGCCTTCCACCACCGCGCCCCACTCGTCCAGCAGGGTCTGCGCGGACGCGTCGTCGGGGCCCTCGGCCCACAGGTGGGTGACCGCCTCCGCCGGGTCCGGCAGGACCAGCACCCACCGGCCGTCGGCCTCGACCACGCGCACCCCGTCCGTGGTGTCCACCTGCCGATCCCCGGCCGCCTCCACGACCCGCCGCATGACGAGCCCCTTCGTCGCCCACGGGGTCGGCACGTCCCGCTTGATCACGTGCGCGCGCGGGATGCGCGCGTCGATCTGGCTCAGGGTGAGCTGGGTGCGCGCCACGAGCCCGATGAGCTGCACGAAGGCGGCCGACCCGT
The DNA here is from genome assembly GCF_055584685.1 of Streptomyces sp. NPDC102258. NCBI lineage: Bacteria > Bacillati > Actinomycetota > Actinomycetes > Kitasatosporales > Streptomycetaceae > Streptomyces > Streptomyces sp. NPDC102258. The sequence goes on along the minus strand of NZ_JBVJLO010000002.1, from coordinate 3,045 downwards.
CGAAGACGCTGCTGAACTCCGGAACGATGTACCCGCCCCGGCCGTCGCCGCCGAAGATCGTGGTCTCCTCGCGGCCCACCCGGGTCAGGTCGTCCGGCGAGGTCGTCGTCCACTCCACCTGCGTGCCGTGGTACGCCGCCACCTGCTCGGCGACCCGCGTGGTGGTCACCGGCAGCGCCACCTTGCCGCTGCGCTTCTCCGCGGCCACCAGGTCGAGCAGCACCAGCAGCGCCCGGTCGTCCTCGATGATCCGGCCACGCTCGTCGACCAGCGAGATCCGCTCGCCCACCGGGTCGAAGCGCACCCCGAAGGCCGCCCGCGCCGAGGCCACGATCTCCCCGAGCCGCACCAGCCCGGCCCGCCGGGACTCACGGGTCTCGGTCGGCCTGGACTCGTCGAGACCGGGGTTGATCGTCAGCGCGTCCACCCCGAGCCGGCCCAGCAGGCTGGGCAGGACCAGACCGGCGCTGCCGTTGGAGGCGTCCACGACGACCTTGAGCCCGGAATCCGCGATCCCCGTCGTGTCCACCCGCCGAAGCAGGGAGCCCGTGTACGAGTCGAAGACGCTGGACGGGAACTGCAGGTCACCGATCTCGCCCGGGAACGCGCGCCGGTACTCCTGGCGGGCGTAGACCCGGTCCAGCTTGCGCTGCTGCGCCTGGGAGAGGTCCGCTCCGCGCTCGTCCAGGAACATGATGTCGACCGAGTCCGGCACCCCGGGAGAGGTCCTGATCATGATCCCGCCCGCGGCCCCGCGGGCCGTCTGCTGGCGGGCGACCGGCAGCGGTACGTTCTCCAGGTCCCGGACGTCGATGGCGCTGGCCTGGAGGGCCGAGATCACGGCCCGCTTGAGGGCTCTCGCGCCCCGGGAGTGGTCACGGGCCGTGGTGACGATCGCCCCCTTCTTCAGGGTCGTCGCGTAGGCACCCGCGAGCTTGACCACCAGCTCGGGAGTGATCTCCACGTTCAGGATCCCGGAGACGCCACGGGCACCGAACAGGTGGGCCTGGCCGCGCGACTCCCAGATGACCGAGGTGTTGACGAAGGCGCCGGCCTCGATGGTCTTGAACGGGTACACCCGTACGTTGCCCTGGACGATCGACTCCTCGCCCACCAGGCACTCGTCACCGATGACGGCCCCGTCCTCGATCCGGGCGGCCCGCATGATGTCGGTGTTCTTGCCGATCACACAGCCGCGCAGATTGCTGTGGGGCCCGATGTACACGTTGTCGTGCACGACGGCCTTGTGCAGGAAGGCCCCGCTCTTGACGACGACGTTCGACCCGACGACCGTGTGCTCGCGGATCTCGACGCCGGCCTCGACCTTGGCGTAGTCCCCGACGTACAGCGGTCCGCGCAGCACGGCGTCCGGGCTGACCTCGGCCCCTTCGGCGATCCACACGCCGGGAGAGATCTCGAAGCCGTCCATGTCGACCTGGACCTTGCCTTCGAGCACGTCGGCCTGGGCCTTGACGTAGCTCTCGTGGGTGCCCACGTCCTCCCAGTAGCCCTCGGCGATGTAGCCGTAGATCGGCCGCCCTTCCTTCATCAGCTGCGGGAAGACGTCACCGGACCAGTCGACGGACACATCGGCCTTGACGTAGTCGAAGATCTCCGGCTCCATGACGTAGATGCCGGTGTTGATCGTGTCCGAGAACACCTGGCCCCACGTCGGCTTCTCCAGGAAGCGCTCGACCTTCCCTTCCTCGTCCACGATCGTGATGCCGAATTCCAGCGGATTCGGCACCCGGGTCAGGCACACCGTGACCAGTGCGCCCTTCTCCTTGTGGAAACTGATGAGATCGGTGAGGTCGAAGTCCGTCAGCGCGTCACCGGAGATGACGAGGAAGGTGTCGTCCTTCAAGGCCTCCTCGGCGTTCTTCACGCTGCCGGCGGTGCCGAGGGGCTTCTCCTCGTTGGCGTAAGTGAGCTCCATTCCGAGCTCCTCGCCGTCACCGAAGTAGTTCTTGACGAGCGACGCCAGGAACTGGACGGTAACCACGGTCTCGCTGAGCCCATGGCGCTTGAGCAGCCTGAGCACGTGCTCCATGATCGGCCGGTTGGCCACCGGCAGGAGCGGCTTGGGCATGCTTGAGGTCATGGGGCGAAGCCGCGTACCTTCGCCACCGGCCATCACGACGGCCTTCATGTCGGAAGAGTCCTCCTAGAGAGATGACGGTCTGGCCGACCTCACCCGCCCCGGACGGTGACTCCGCTACTCCTCCGCGTCAGTACCGGCGCCGAGTGAGCTCAATCGGCCGTGGCATCCGCCTTCACCAGACGGCGGACCTGCACCACGTATAGGATTCCTGCCCACCAATAGAGGGTTGTACCCCATCCAGCGAACGCCCATCCGAAAACGGACGCCGCCCAGGCGAGCCAGCCGGTGCCGTCACTCAGCAGCAGCAAGGGGAAGGCGTACATCAGATTGAAGGTGGCGGCCTTCCCGAGGAAGTTCACCTGGGGCGGCGGATAGCCGTGCCGGCGCAGGATCCACACCATGACCAGCAGCATCGCCTCACGGGCCAGCAGCAGCCCGGTGAGCCACAGGGGCAGGATCTCGCGCCAGGTCAGACCGAACAGCGTGGTGAGGACGTAGAGCCGGTCCGCGGCCGGGTCCAGCAGCCGCCCCAGATTGCTGATCTGATTCCAGCGCCGGGCGAGTTTCCCGTCGAGGTAGTCACTGACCCCGCTGAACATGAGAACGGCCAGCGCCCACCCGTCGTGCCCGGCGAGGATCAGCCAGAGGAACAGGGGCACGCCGGCGAGACGAGCCATGCTCAGGATGTTCGGAATGGTGAAAATTCGGTCAGTCTGAACCCGAGTCTCCTGGACCTCCACCCGGGGGCCTCCACTGTGACGCTAGAAATGGTCGAATCGATGCCCCCTGACCCTACAGGAGTCCGCGAGCGGCCCGATCGGCCCCGGAACGCAGAAAAGCCCCGCACCGAACCCTGAAGGGCTGGTGCGGGGCTATCCCACAATAATTGTTCGGCGGCGTCCTACTCTCCCACAGGGTCCCCCCTGCAGTACCATCGGCGCTGA